>NZ_JADKNF010000049.1:0-603 GCF_017808125.1 Pseudoalteromonas sp. PA2MD11 | reverse complement strand
ATCGGCGATTAGCGCAGTTTGGTAGCGCACTTGGTTTGGGTCCAAGGGGTCGCAGGTTCAAATCCTGCATCGCCGACCACTTCTTCTTTAAGAAGCGGCGCTTACAGGCAAGCTTATGAAGTTTTCGATGCGCCCGTAGCTCAGCTGGATAGAGCAACGCCCTTCTAAGGCGTTGGTCGAAGGTTCGAATCCTTCCGGGTGCGCCATTTGAAAATAGGTAAATGCCGTGGTGATTGTAGCTCAGTTGGTAGAGCCCCGGATTGTGATTCCGGTTGTCGTGGGTTCGAGCCCCATCAGTCACCCCAATTTACTCTAAGATATCGGCGATTAGCGCAGTTTGGTAGCGCACTTGGTTTGGGTCCAAGGGGTCGCAGGTTCAAATCCTGCATCGCCGACCACTTTTGGAAAGTTCAAGGTCAAAGAACGATTGGTTTGGGTATATCCAATTCAGTCGAAGGTGCAAATTTTGCATCGCCGACAACTTCTTAAGTGGTATTTATTTTCAAAACTTCTCTCAGTATCGGCGATTAGCGCAGTTTGGTAGCGCACTTGGTTTGGGTCCAAGGGGTCGCAGGTTCAAATCCTGCATCGCCGACCACTTTT
>NZ_JADKNF010000048.1:0-603 GCF_017808125.1 Pseudoalteromonas sp. PA2MD11 | reverse complement strand
GTCCTTCATCGCCTCCAACTGCCAAGGCATCCACCGTGTACGCTTAGTCACTTAACCATACAACCCAAACGGGTCTTTGTTAGTGACAGCTGTTAACTTCGCCAGAAGTTAATTCATCAAATAATGATGAGAATACTAAAGTAGATACCGATTAATCATTGCTGATTAACTGGCATATTTTTTACTTTTGAAAACTCTTTATAGATACGAATATCTATAAGAATTTTAATATCAGCTTTCCAAATTTTTAAAGAGCATATTAATTAGATAAACCAAGCGGTTTAGCTAACTAACAATCATCTGTGTGGACACTACGAACAAATAAGTTCTAAATCGTATAAGGAGGTGATCCAGCCCCAGGTTCCCCTAGGGCTACCTTGTTACGACTTCACCCCAGTCATGAATCACTCCGTGGTGAACGTCCTCCCGAAGGTTAGACTATCCACTTCTGGAGCAACCCACTCCCATGGTGTGACGGGCGGTGTGTACAAGGCCCGGGAACGTATTCACCGCGTCATTCTGATACGCGATTACTAGCGATTCCGACTTCATGGAGTCGAGTTGCAGACTCCAATCCGGACTACGACGCACTTTAAGTGATTC
>NZ_JADKNF010000047.1:0-714 GCF_017808125.1 Pseudoalteromonas sp. PA2MD11 | reverse complement strand
CTGATCATGCATAAAATCGACTGACCATACTTGATTACGCTTTATTGGCTCTTTTAATGGTTCGGGTTTATGTCGTTTCAATCGCCTTCTGGGACGTATTCTCAAGTTAAGGGCCAACTCACAGTAAATGCGATAAACACGCTTATGGTTCCATTTGAAGCCCTCAACATTTCGTAAATAGTCATAACAAAGACCAAAACCCCAATCAGTTTCCTCCTCGGTTAGTTTTACGAGCCAGTCGGCTATTGCAGCGTTTTCTGAACTTAGCTTTGCTTGATAGCGATAGCAACTTTCACTGATACCAAATGCTATGCAAGCCAGTTTAATGCTGATATTGTGATTCGAAACCACATACTGCGCCATCACTTTGCGTTGCGACGGCTTCACCACTTTTTTTGCATCGCTTCCTGAACGATTTCGGCTTTTAAACGCTCTTCGGCATACATTTTTTTCAGGCGACGGTTTTCTTCTTCTAACTCTTTCATGCGAGCCATAAGTGATGCGTCCATCCCGCCATATTTTGCTCGCCACTTATAAAAAGTAGCGCTACTCATGCCGTGCTCACGACATAGCTCTGGCACAGGAATACCCGATTCTGATTGTTTTAAAATAGCCATTATCTGGCTATCACTAAATTTTGATTTTTTCATGTAGATCTCCTTCGTCTAATTTACGAGAAAATTCTACTTTTGAGGACTGTTATTTTTCGGGGGG
>NZ_JADKNF010000046.1:0-804 GCF_017808125.1 Pseudoalteromonas sp. PA2MD11 | reverse complement strand
AATCAAACCGAATATCAGCCTCAAGTTGCTTAAACTTAAACTTGAAGCTGGTTATGAGAGATGGTATCTACGTAGGTCGTCATTTATGGCGACAACCAATCACAAGAAAACAGAATTCCAATATGGATAACTACCTAAATTATCAACTAGCTTTTTTCGCAAAGGGTTTGCTGCGATATATCTGGCTACAGCTATTCTACTTTCTTCTTCACGTAGTGCATGGTCATAGTAAGCAGGTTGCCACACCGTTTGCGAAAAACAACGTATCTTGTTTATCTCTCTAGCAGAAAGACCTTTTAGATGACCAACTGTTTTACCCAAGCTACTATCGCTAAGCCTTAATAAACCATGAAAATGATCGGGCATAAGCACCCAAGTTAACCAGCAGCATTGATGCAATAGTTCATTTCTTTCAATACACCTACAAAATACTTTTGCTAAGTTATGATCAGTGAACAGTGCTTTTCTGTTATGGCAGTTGAACGTTATGAAATATTCACCTGATTGAATTGAAACTCGCCCTTTCTTTAAATGACTCCAGCTCATGAAAAGTCCTTTTTCATAAAATTGTAGAACATTAAATATAGTAGATTAACGCGCTAAAGCACGTCCTACGTAAATTATCATTTATGGTGGCAAAGAATACATACTAACGCGCTAAAGCACGTCTTACCGTAGGTCGTCATTTATGGTAACAAAGAATACATATTAACACGCTAAAGCACGCCCTTGTATCTCTCTGTATTAAATGGTTAGCTACCAATTAATACATCAAGAAGTCAGAGAGTTTGAGCACGACCTTAG
>NZ_JADKNF010000045.1:0-853 GCF_017808125.1 Pseudoalteromonas sp. PA2MD11 | reverse complement strand
ACGAGGAGAGGTGGTGAGTATCGACAGTAACTCTTTTCTGCTCACCGCTTTATTACTTTGTAGGTTTTGATAAAAAACTTACCGACTTGAAAAACATTTTTTGCCAAGTCGATACTAATTAGGTTAAATTTTGACATGTATGGATTCCTTATTGGTAAAAGTAATTGTCCAATCTCTTTATACCGTACTCACCCTATTTGGGGGAGGAGTCCATACATCTCCTACGGGGATGTTGCTGAGGGAGTCTCTGTACTAAACAACCTAACAGTTCAACTTTACCCTTGCTAACTTGCAACTCGCTAACTCATGTTGGGTTTCGCTCCGCTCTACCCAACCTACCTGGCTGACCTCTATTATCTGCCGTCTGACATTCTCTTCTTGTAGGAATGGCTTTAGCCGTGAATGTGTTTGTTAAGGTCTGAATTCGGCACTGAAGTGATTCCTACGGGGGTTGTTGCTAAGGGGTCTCTATTACTCAATTCCCCGCAGATCAACTGACCTCTATTATCTGCCGTCTGACATTCTCTTCTTGTAGGAATGGCTTTAGCCATGAATGTATTTGTTATGGTCTAGATTCGGCACTGAAGTGCCTCCTACGGGGGGTTGATGCTGAGGGAGGCTCTGTACTAAACAACCCAACAGTTCGACTTTACCCTTGCTAACTTGTAACTCGCTAACTCGTGTTGGGTTTCGCTTCGCTCTACCCAACCTACCTGGCTGAAAGCTGACAGCTACAAACGAAAAAAGCCCGACTCTTTCGAATCGGGCTTTCTCTTATTTGGAGCCTGGCGATGACCTACTTTCACATAGCAGCTGCTACACTATCATCGGCGCTGTTTCGTTTCACTACTGA
>NZ_JADKNF010000044.1:0-858 GCF_017808125.1 Pseudoalteromonas sp. PA2MD11 | reverse complement strand
GATGGGTCGTGGCAAGCCACAGCACCGAGCTTGCCTGATGGCGCTTATACCGTGACAGCAACGATTGTTGATGCGGCAGGTAACGTTGGCACCGATACAGGCAGTGGCAGCATCGATACCTTGCCACCGAGCTTAGCGATAGACAGCTTGGGTACCATCAACGACGATACCCCAACAATCAGTGGGACCAGCAATGAGCCGGCGGGCAGTGTGGTTAACTTAAGTGTTTCAGACGGCACAAACACCTATACCTTTACAGCCACGGTACTGGGAGATGGCACATGGTCAGCAGATGTACCAAGCCCATTAAACAATGGCAGCATCAGCATTGATGCCAGTATCACCGATGCTGCGGGGAATGAAACAACCGCTAATGACACCGCGGTGCTGGATACCACCGCACCAAGTATCACGATTAATGTCATTGGCGAAACCAATGATACGACACCGACGATTAACGGCACCAGTGATGCGGTCAATGGCAGTGTAGTGACTGTGGTAATTGATGATGGTATCAACCCAGCAGAAACATTAACCACCACGGTTAATGGCGGAACATGGACAGTCACAGCAAGCAGTGCTTTGGCTGAAGGCGACTTTACAGTCACCGCAACCGTGACAGAAAACGGCATTGATGGAACGGCCACACGAACAGGTATCATTGATACCACCATGCCAGCGATTGATATAAATGCATTAGACGTCACTAATGACACCACGCCAACAGTCAGTGGCACAGCCAGTGCCCCACAAGGCAGTACAGTCACTGTGGTCTTTACCGATGCAAACAACAACAGCCACACAGTCACTACCGTGATGCAAAGCAATGGCACCTGGTCAGTGGCGGCGAGCACATTG
>NZ_JADKNF010000043.1:0-935 GCF_017808125.1 Pseudoalteromonas sp. PA2MD11 | reverse complement strand
AAGCTTGAGAAGCAACTCGAAGATGCTCAGTTGGAGAATGACGTTTTAAAAAAGGCGAAGGTCTACTTCGACAGCCTAAAAGAATAAGGTTCGAATATATCCACAAGGTCACAGACGCCAAACGCACAGTGAAGAAGTTGTGCAGTTGGTTATCTGTGTCGCCGGCTGGGTATTATAAATGGTTAAAGCAATTACCTAGCACACGCCATAAAGAGAACAGTTCGTTACTGAAATTTCTAAAGCATGTCAGCGACCAAGAGCACTGCATTCCTGGTTATAGAAAGCTTTGGGAGGCAGCGGTAGCGCATGGCTTTGATTGCAGTAAGGGACGTGTGCAGAGACTATTACAAAGCGTTGGCTATCGTTCAAAATCAGGTAAGAGACGCTATACAAGTCGCGCGAAGAAAGAAGGTACAATCAAAGCGAGTAATTTATTACGACGCCAGTTTAATGTTGATACAGCAAATACCGTGTGGGTATCAGATATCACACAAGTACGCTGTAAAGATGGTTGGCAGTATTTATGCGTCATCCTTGATTTGTATTCTCGTAAGGTTGTTGGCTGGGTAACAAGCCGGATAAACAACGCCAAGTTAGTTATTAAAACCCTGAGAAAAGCATGGTCAGCACGCAAACCTGATGGTTCGAACTTGCTCTTTCATTCAGACCAAGGAGCTCAGTATGTCGCAAAGGAAACAGTGAAGTGGTTAACTAATAGAGGTGTCACAGTGAGTATGTCTAGAAAAGGTAACTGCTGGGATAATGCGTGCTCAGAAAGCTTTTTCGCGCAGTATAAAAAGGAGTGGATAAAGAATTTAAATGAACTGAGTCGCAGTGAAATGACAACACAAACGTATTTTTATATTGAAAAATACTACAACTCAGTAAGAAGGCATGGCACCCTAGGGTATAAAAGTCCCATGCAGTACGAACAA
>NZ_JADKNF010000042.1:0-1008 GCF_017808125.1 Pseudoalteromonas sp. PA2MD11 | reverse complement strand
GAGTTTGAGCACGACCTTAGCAAATGTATGCTGTTTTGTAGATTAAACCCTGGCTTCTTTCACTCAATAAACTGAATGGTATCCAAGCGCACTTTATAAGCTGACGCTGTATGTACAAGGGGAGTCTATCGAGATGATGCATTTTACAGGTATAGATGTTAGTAAAAACAAATTTGACGTTTGCTGGCTAATAGATGCGACTACCAACAAGCGCAAAACGAAAGTATTTAAGAATAAACAAGCAGGTCATGAAGCGCTGGCTGAATGGCTACTCAACAATATCAAAGCAGCGCCAGAGAATATCGTTATAATTCTTGAACCTACAGGGGTTTATCATGAATCACTGATGTATTTATTACACGATAAGGGGTTTAAGGTTTATTTGGTTAATACAGGCAATGCTAAGAAATATGCAGAGGCCATCAATTTAACGCATAAAACGGATAAATCCGATGCTTGTATGTTAGCCAACTATGGTTACGCGCAGCAAAGTAACTTGCAACTCTGGTTACCAGAAGCCGTTGAAGTTCGGGAGCTCAAGGCTTTATTACGGCGCTTAGATGCGCTGGAATCAGATTATCAAAGAGAGTTAAACCGCTTAGACTCAAGTGAATTCAGCCTGTCTTCAGAGCGAGTTTTAGCGTCTTTAAAAGAGATGATTCGAGCACTTAAGTCGGAAATAGAAAAGCTTAAAAAAGATATTGATAACCATATTAACGGTCATCCAGAGTTAAAGAACAATCGAAAGCTTTTAGAGAGTATTCCTGGGATAGGCTCCGTATTATCGCGAGAGCTGACTTACCTTTTTGCTGCCAAAACATTTAAAAATGCAAAGCAAGTCAGTGCTTACAGTGGCTTAATTCCAAAATTTCACGAATCAGGCAAACTTAAAGGGCGCACGACTTTGAGTAAAACGGGACCATCCCGATTACGAGCCAAACTTTATATGGCAGCCGTTGTTGCTGGACGATACAACAAGAGTGTTATGCGACAAAAAGAGACACTATT
>NZ_JADKNF010000041.1:0-1018 GCF_017808125.1 Pseudoalteromonas sp. PA2MD11 | reverse complement strand
AAATGGTGGGTCGTACTGGACTTGAACCAGTGACCCTCGCCTTGTAAGGGCGATGCTCTCCCAACTGAGCTAACGACCCATTAAGAATTTAGATATGAAAACCATTAGGGAATAATGGTGGGTCGTACTGGACTTGAACCAGTGACCCTCGCCTTGTAAGGGCGATGCTCTCCCAACTGAGCTAACGACCCATATCTAAAACAACTCATTGCTGCGTTGTTGTGGGGCGCTATTATAGATAGAGTTGTAAATGTGTCAATACTTGAATGAGTAAAAATGTGTTAGATGCAGCTTTTATAAACAATGACATGGCATTTAAGCATTTTTTGGCGAACAAATATGCAATTTATATTCATAAGCTTATATTTAGACTTGGATCTATAGCTTTATGACCTAGATAAATCATTCCAAATGATATGAATACAGTAAATATTTAAAACAGTTTTTTCATACCGATAAATTTGCATTAGTTAATTGCATTCTACTTAGCACTATTAAAACAAAGCAGGGAAGGGGAAAGTCGTTTTATTTAAAGCTTTAAATAACGAATTTTATTTTGCATATAAATGTATACCTTTTTTAAGAGAGTAAACTCAAAAGCAGAGAGCCTTTGATAACAAACCAACAATGCAATTAGCCCAAAATAGCTAATTTGATAGCTCTTTGTATAAAATACCTCCGTAACGGATTGATATTTAGTCAGCTTGTTGAAATTTAAATCATTTAAATAAACTTAGATAAAAAACTGTTGACTTTATTTGGGGGGCTGCATAGAATGCGCCCCGCACTCAGCGATACACAACCAACATTAATTGGTGGTGTGTATGCAAGTCGGGGCTATAGCTCAGCTGGGAGAGCGCTTCGCTGGCAGCGAAGAGGTCTGCGGTTCGATCCCGCATAGCTCCACCAGATTTGCATAGTGTTTGTCCTAGGGTTGCAGTTTTCTGCGTCCCCATCGTCTAGAGGCCTAGGACACCGCCCTTTCACGGCGGTAACAGGGGTTCGAATCCCCTTGGGG
>NZ_JADKNF010000040.1:0-1117 GCF_017808125.1 Pseudoalteromonas sp. PA2MD11 | reverse complement strand
TAATACCATTCCGCTTAAATATCTGATCTAATATAGGCTATATAAAATCACCGGCTAATAACATTGAATTCAAACATATCTGAACAGCTTTTAGCGCTTTCTCGAAAAGAACCAAACGCACGAAAACGCATGCGATTGCTCGCAGTGTCTTTATTTTATGAGGGTAATAGCCGAACCGATATTGCAAAACGTCTAAACACTGCAAGAAGTAGTGTGAATAAATGGGTTTCTAGTTACCTAGAGTATGGGCTTGATGGTTTAGACAATAAGCCTATTCAAGGACGTCCATCAAGGCTGCAACAGCGGCAACTTGAACAACTGTCTGAATTTATAAAGCGCACGAACACAGAACTACGTGGTGGCCGCCTTACCGGTGAAGACATTGTGCATTACATTCACACAGAATTTGGTGTTCATTACCACTTAAATCATGTCTATAAAATTCTAAAGCAACTTGGCTTTAGTTGGATCACAAGCCGCTCTAAACACCCAAAACAATCATTACAGAGCCAAGAGGCTTTTAAAAAACTTCCAGCTGGAAACGATCCTTCACACACCAGGACACCTTCCTCTTGATCGGATCGACGTATGGTTTCAGGACGAAGCACGATTTGGCCAGCAAAATCCGACTACGCGTATTTGGGCTGAAACAGGTACTCGGCCACGGATTGTAAAACAACAGCAATTTGACTATGGATATTTATTTGGCGCGGTATGTCCAGCCACAGGCCAAACTGAAGCGTTAGTTAGCCCATTCGTAAATAAAGAAGCGATGACGCAGCATATGCGCCAGATATCACACGCGACACCTGCTGGAAGACACGCTGTCGTGATAATAGATGGCGCAGGCTGGCACACATACGATACAGCTACAGAATTTAAAAACCTAACCCTGATAAAGCTCCCACCTTATTCACCAGAGCTAAATCCAATAGAGCAAGTATGGAGCTGGATACGACAGCATTGTTTATCCAATAGAGTGTTTTCGGGCTATGACGAAATTGTCGATGAAGTTTCAAAGGCATGGAATCACTTTATTTCAATCCCGGATCGAGTGAAGAAAATGTGCAATCGGGAATGGATTAAATTGATTTAATCTTTATGCGGAATGGTATAA
>NZ_JADKNF010000003.1:184832-351932 GCF_017808125.1 Pseudoalteromonas sp. PA2MD11 | reverse complement strand
TGGGTCGTTAGCTCAGTTGGGAGAGCATCGCCCTTACAAGGCGAGGGTCACTGGTTCAAGTCCAGTACGACCCACCACATATAAATACTTCATTAAATACTTCCTTGTTTTCTATCTAAATTAAAAAAGCATCGCCACTCTTTACAAAACACAGGCTCGATGGTTCAAGTCCAGTACGACCCACCACATATAAACACTTCATTAAATACTTTCTTTAAAGCTTCCTTGTTTTATCTCTAGTTTTCAAAAGCATCGCCACCCTTTACAAAACACAGGCTCGATGATTCAGGTCCAGTACGACCCACCACATATAGCATTTCATTTAATACTTCCTTGTTTTTTTCTAAATTAAAAAAGCATCGCCACTCTTTACAAAACACAGGCTCGATGGTTCAAGCCCAGTACGACCCACCACATATAACAATCACTTCGACTATCTAACTTCTAAAGTCTAATACTCACTTCTCACTTTATTGATATAGCCCAAAGCTAAACTTAAAATCGTTGCAAAAGCTGTAATTTGCCTTGTCAGCAGCTAGACTGTTTATTATAGTCACTGTTAACAATACTCGGTCGCAAGTCTAATGCCCGCAAAGATTTTTTCGAAAGCCAAAATATTAATAGTCGAAGAGCAAGCACTTGCTCAAAGCTATATGAAGCAGTCTCTAGAGGGATTGGGGTTTCGTCAGTTGCGATTTGCAGAACACGCTATTGCTGCCAAAGAACAGTGTCAAATAGAACAGTTTGATCTCATTGTTTGTTCTTTTAATCTAAGTAAACACCAGGATGGCTATCAGCTTTATGAAGAACTTAAAGTTAAACGCCTAATTAAAAACTCCACAGGTTTTATATTTATATCTGCAGAAACCAGTGGTTCTTTGGTTCATAGTGTTTTAGAGCTGCAGCCAGATGACTTTCTTGTTAAACCTTTTACTATTTACGACTTAAAAAATAGAATTGAAAAAGTTTTATTGCGAAAGCATCATCTAAAAAATATATACCAGTTGATTGATGATGAAAACGACTCAAAAGCTATAAAAAGCATTGATCAATTACTACAAAACAAATCGAATAGTTACAGTGCGATTTTATTGAGATTAAAAGGCGATGCCCTACTTCGTTTAAACAGAAATGAACAAGCCAAAGCATTTTTCAAATCTGTGCTCGATATTCAAAAATTTACATGGGCAAAAGTTGGCTTAGTGGAAGCTTTAATTGCAAATAATGAGCATACTCTCGCTCATAGAATGTTGAGGACTATGCTACAAAGGAGTGAAACACGCTTAATAGCTCTGGATTTACTCGGAAAGTTAGAAATAAAGCTCAATAAATTTGATGATGCACAGCTTTTTTTCAGCCAAGCTGTTGAAATTGCACCTCGCAATATCGAGAGGCAAAAAACGCTTAGCCATGTTTCATTACTTAATCATGACTACGAAAAAAATTATTTAACCCAAAAAGATATAGCTAGTTATGCTAAACACTCAATTCACGACAACCCTGATGTGTACCTAAATGCGGCTCGTGCAGGGATTGATTTTGCCTTAACGACGGATCAAACCGATCAAGTTAATCGCATTTCAAGACAAACAAATCAATATTTGAGTGATTTAAAAAAACAATTTCCGAATAGTAATAATCAAACACAAATTGATGTTCTTAACGCACGTTTACATTATTTAAAAGATGAACATCAAAAGGCTAAAGCACTTATCAATCAACTTGATGAAAGTGACACTCAAATTCGTTCTGTAGATGGAGCGCTCGATAAAGCGAAAGCGTTTCATGAGCTTGGTTTTCACCACAAAGCACAGATGCTGTTTAACCAAATAATAACTCACTGTGAACGCCACCCGTCAGTAAGCGATCCAGTGTATTTACGTTATATTCAACAACAGCAAACTGAGCGACGTGATATTAAGCTTGGCCCGAAAGAGCTCAATAACCACGCTGTAACGCAGTTTAATAAAGGCCAGCTCAATACTGCGCTTGAGGCATTCACACAAGCATTTAGAATTATGCCTAAAAATGCCAGTATTGCGTTAAATCTGCTACAGTGTTTATTTGACACAAACAGTCAAGGGCAGTCTTTCAACTTAATGCTTGCAAGAAAGTGCTACACCCTCTTAGCGTCTCAGTCTTTAGAAGATGAACAAGCTATGAGGTTTGATAAAATAAAAGCACAAGCTGCCAAGTTAAATATCAAGCTTTCTGAATAACCCTCTTCGTGGAGCATCTTTTTGAAATTAATAAAGCATCTCCTTATTGCATCTTTCATAATTACAAGCCCTATTTGTTCAGCTTCTGCAATGTTGCAATATTGGCAGCAAGCCAAAATAAACTGGCAAAGTGAGTCTGGTACACATATCAACATATTAGCAGATGAGCAGCCTGCATTTTTGGCCCTAAAACCATATATCCCTCTATTTGAAGAGTTAACAGGGATATCTGTAGGTTTTCATGCCTTAGAACAATCTCAAATGCGTGTTCGTCGCCACCAAGATTTAAGTATGCATACAGGCCTCTATGATGTACTGCCAATGGGTATAACCTTTTTAGGTGAAGCACAAAGTCGAGGTTGGATAGATCCCCTACAACCCTATATTGATAACCCAAAACTCACAGACAAAGCTTGGTATCAGTTAGAAGATATTAGCGAACGTAGCTTGGCTCTTTGTAAAATCAATGGCGCTTTATACTCGTTACCATTTGATTTTTCTGCACCGATTTATTTTTATCGTAAAGATCTGTTCGAGCACTTTAACTTAGCGGTACCCGACACGTACGAGCAACTACAAGAGACTAAGATTAAGCTTCAAAAGGCAATTGACCGCACCCCATCTTTAAATGGCATGCACGCATTTGCCTCCCGAACTCTGCCAGGTGCAGGATTAAACACTTGGACAGTGTTACCCATTATGCGTGCTTATGGTGCTGAAGTAATTGACGCGCAAGGTCAGTCTGTTTTTGATAGCCCTCAAACAGCACAAAGTCTGCAAGCATACCGAGACCTTGTAACGGGATTCGGCAATCCTGATAACAGTCGCTTGCTGCACTTTTATGAAATTCGTCGACTATTTAAAGAAGGTCAACTTGCTTCGGCGTTTTTAGCCTCTCATTTTTATAATGAAATAGATACCGCTGAAGAGTCAGATATTTGGAATAAATGGGAAGCCGCGCCGTTACCAGCCGGTCCAGTCGCCCGTGAAACATCTCCTTGGTCTTGGGCATTCGCAATTAATAACCAATCAAATCAAAAAAAGGCAGCGTGGTTATTTATTCAGTGGGCAACCAGTGAGCAGACCGCCGCACTACTTAGTACAGGAGGTTCACCGCCTAGACAAAAAGTGTGGCACGAGAAACTATTTACTCTCGTAAACAAACCAGGCTTTAATAAAGCCATGTTATGGGTATTTGAGCATGCTACTCCTGACCGTTTGCAAGCTGGGATGGTTGAGTTTCCAGTTGTCGGTGAGCTTATATCGCAAACATTTAGTCAAATTTTTTATGGAGCAGACATAAAGCAATCAATAAAAGCTACTGATGCAAAAATTAATGTTAATATGCGGGCATTACAGACAAGGAGTGAAAATAAACAATGAGAGTCAGTATTGCTCATAAAATCCTACTCATTATTGGGTTTACTATTACGTTGATTTTAGGGGTAAGTACAACTTTACATGTTATTGAGTTAAAAGAGCAAACCTTGCTGAATATGAGTGAAAAAGCTAATGCCATCGTTTCACCTATGCTCTCAGAGATAAAGACCCTTACAAAAGACAATACAGTAGGTAGTTGGGTTTTAAAAATTCAAGGCATCACTCTTAAAGGTATTCTGGCAAATAATACATTTGATGATTTAAAGACAATCTACTTTATCGATCAGAATAACTTTATTGCCGCTCACCCTGATTACAGCAAAGTCGATACCTTAGAAACAAATCAAACGATAATAAAGCAGCTCAATCCAAAACAAAATTCTATCATCACTTTAGATCAACAATATGCTGTAGCAGTTCCAATCAATAACGCCCAAGATGAAAATATTGGCTATGTTATTGTTAGTTTTTCAGATATTGATTTAACATTAAAAACTAAATCAATTATCAGCAATGCTGTATCACTGTTCGCAATTTACTTACTTACTGCATTACTCATTGCTTATATCATTATACGCCGAATTATTTTACAGCCTATTGAGCAATTAGTTGAGTTTTCGCATGCAGTTACCACTGGCGATCTAAATTGCCCAATAAATATTAAAAGTCGTGATGAAATTGGCACTCTTGCCAGTGGTTTTAAAATGATGCGTGCTGCCGTAAGACAACAAATAAACAGCATGCATGAGCAACATAGTCAATTAGAAGAAACCGTTGCAAAACGAACCCAAGAATACTTGGATGCCAAAGAGCAAGCTGAGCAATCAAATCAGGCTAAAAGTCGCTTTTTAGCGAATATGTCGCATGAGTTAAGAACTCCTCTCAATGCAGTGCTAGGCTTCAGCCAATTACTCCAAGACAGTGAAACTGATAAAAATAAACGCCGCTATTTAGAAGCCATTTCGATCTCTGGCAGCTCTCTGCTAAACGTCCTCAATGATATTCTTGATTTATCTAAAATTGATGCAGGAAAAATGCAGCTGGACATGGAAAGGGTCGAAATTCCGACGATGTGCCATGAACTAAGTATGATGTTTTTGCAGCTCAGCGCTCAAAAGGATCTAGATTTACAGATCACTTCACACCCTGAATTTAAAACCCCTGTTTTACTTGATAGCAATAAAGTTCGACAGGTACTGACAAACTTGATCAGTAATGCGATTAAATTTACCTCACATGGTAGCGTTAAAGTTCACTTTGACTTTGAAGAACGTGAAAATGATGGCCACATTAATATAAAAATTCATGTCAAAGATACTGGCAAGGGGATCCCAACCGATCAACAAGCGCTGATTTTTAATGATTTTGAGCAAGTTCAAGGGCAACGCAGTTCTGAATTTGGTGGCACTGGGCTCGGTTTAGCTATATCTCATCGCTTTATAAAATTGATGGGTGGTGAACTATCTGTAATTAGTGAAAAAGATAAAGGTAGCGAGTTTATTGTATTGCTACCAAATATAGAATTTGCCGAATCAAAAACAGAGGTTAAACATCGAAATTACCCTGCTATTTCTAGCTATCATTTTAATCCAGCTCGTATATTGATAGTTGATGATATTCCATACAACCGTGAGTACTTGGAGTCATTTCTATCACGCTGGAGCTTTACAATAGATACAGCAATAAACGGTGAAGAGGCCTTGAAAAAGGTAGAAGAGAACCAACCTGATCTGATCATTATGGATCTAAAGATGCCAGTGATGGGTGGATTAGAAGCAAGTCAGCTAATTCGTAGTGATGATCGCTTTAAGCATATTCCAATCATTGCGGTTACAGCATCGGTATTAAAAGACGATAAGGCGCAATCGAGTATTTTGACAGACTACATAATTAGTAAGCCAATTCACCGTGAGCACCTTATTTTCATCATTGCCCAGTACCTAGATTAAGTATGAGTTAAACACGCATTAGTCGCGTTTTTTCATCGCTATGGCATTCATGCAATAGCGTAAACCACTTGGCGGCGGGCCATCGGGGAATACATGCCCTAAATGTGCATCGCAAACATTACATACGGCTTCAATTCGCTGCATACCATGGCTAGAGTCCGCAATATAGGCAATGCTTTCAACACTGCTTGGCTGAGTAAATGACGGCCAGCCGGTGCCACTATCGAACTTTTCATCACCGTCAAATAGTAAGTTGTCACAACATATACATGCATATTGACCAGGTTCAAATATCGTACATGAATCAGAGCTGTGAGGACGTTCGGTGCCTTTTAAGCGGGTAACATAGAATACATCTTGTTCGAGCTCGGCTTGCCATTCAGATGGCGATTTTTCGACTCGACGTGGAGGTGTTGGGTTGCCGTTATGGGCAAACTCTAAAATATCTTGCCAAGTTAACATAGTGCTCCCTCAGGGTTGAATACAACAGTTGCACAGTACATCACAAGCCCTACTAAGGGCAAGCAGCACGCATCTAGTGATTAATGTGTTTGCAGCCGGATATCTATTTGTGCACGTTCACGCTCAGAAAGTAGCTGTGCTAAATGGCTATTAATTTGGCTGCTAGCAACACTCAATACTGCAGTTATTTGCTGGTCGTTGACATCCGTTACATGGATTATACCTTCGCCGATTTCAATCTGCTTAATTTGGCCAATTAAAACAAACTCAGCTTTGCGTTTAAAATCGAATAAACCAGCCAGACTTATCAGCGCTAGCTGATTTACATCACGCTTTAGTAAATCAGTAATGGGGTTACGCGCTACAAATAACGGAGTCACTCGATATAAGCTTGATAACGTAATAAAGCCCCATAACATCACAAACAACGAAAATGCAGCACTGTGCCAAAGTGGCGTAAATACCCATAAAGCAATTAATACCAGCGCGATAGTGAGTGAAATTTTTGCTAAAAGCTTATTAATTGCCAACATATTGCAGCCCTACTTTTTTTCAATTGGATCTGGCCAATCATTAAAAAAGACCGACAGATATCTGCTTTTTAATAAATATAACAGTACCCATAACACCAGTACCATTTGACAGGCTAAAAAAAACGAAAACTGATAATGACTGTGCGCAGCCTGATAGGTTAACCAACTTAAATCTGTGATGGCACACAAAATTAATGGCCAGCGCATAAAGCGCCATATAGACGCGAGACGTTTTGCACTTTCAGCATTTTCTTGAGGTCGGCGTAAACAAAAGATCACCGCCGGTAATAAGGCGATTGCAGCTATGGCAATGGCTGTAAAGAAATCGCTTTTCGACTTAAAAAACAGCGACATGATATCTAAATCAGGGCGACGGCTGAGCGCCGCCATAATCCATATAAAGTAACTGCGTAACAATACTAACAAAGTTAAATGAAACGCCACTGGGGTTCGATAAGCGCCATGTTTATCCCAGTATTCTGGCCCGTAGCGATTCATATTTGGTTCTTCTTATCAGCAATGATGCCAAGTACCAAAAACGCAGCTGTAAGTGTAAGCGCAAGCCATTTAACACCAAGTAGCATTAACAACTTACTTAAAAATGGAGTTACAAATACCACAAGTAAGCCCATACCAAACCCAGTAACCAGCACAAAGCAAAGCACGCGTATAATAAAGTGACGACGCGCGACAAAGCGCTTGGTCACTTTAATAATGTCGTTTGCATACAAGGATAAAAAGCACACCACCAGCAGTAATGAAATATTGTAAAGGTGTGGTTGCAGCCAGCTGCCGATTGTTAAAGCAACTGACGACAGTGCCTGCAAGAGACTATCCATTGTGCTCACTTAAAAGCGCAATAAGATCAGCCTCAGTTAACACATCAATGCCTAGGTCTTGTGCTTTGGTTAATTTTGAGCCCGCTTTTTCACCTGCAATCAGCGCATCTGTTTTCGCCGATACACTACCCGATACTTTTGCACCTAACGCTTGTAAACGCGCTTTTGCATCATTACGGTTAAGCTCGCTTAATGTGCCAGTCAGCACGTAAGTTAAGCCCGCTAATGGCTGCGCATCGGCACTTGGCGCGGTTAATTCTGGCCAGTGAATACCTTGCTCAACTAACGCATTTACAACTGCCATATTGTGCTCTTCGCTAAAGAAGCCACGTACATGCTTGGCAACGATCTCACCCACGTCGCTTACTTCAGTTAACGCATCAACGCTTGCTTGAGTGATTTTTTCTAGTGTTAAAAAGTGGTTTGCTAAGTTTTGCGCGGTTGCTTCACCCACTTCGCGAATACCTAACGAGTATAGGAATTTAGCTAAGGTTGTTTGCTTAGCATCTTGCAGCGCATTAACTAAGTTCTTAGCAGACTTTGGACCCATTCGCTCTAGTGATTCAAAATGCCCTTGTTTAAGGATAAATAAATCAGCAGGTGTTTTGATAAGCTCACGGTCAACGAGTTGATCAACAATTTTGTCGCCTAAACCATCAACATCAAGGGCTTTACGTGACGCAAAATGTTTAATTGCTTGCTTGCGCTGCGCTTGGCACACTAAACCACCGGTACAGCGGGCAACCGCTTCACCTTCAATGCGCTCCACATGTGAGTCACAAATTGGGCAGGTAGCAGGGAATTCAATGTCTTTCGCATCGTCAGGGCGACGCTCAAGGACAACTTGGGTAATTTGCGGAATAACATCACCCGCACGGCGAATAATCACCGTATCGCCAATTTTAACGCCTAAACGGGCAATTTCATCACCATTATGCAGCGTTGCGTTAGATACCGTTACGCCACCCACAAATACCGGCTCTAATCGTGCTACAGGGGTAATTGCGCCAGTGCGCCCTACCTGAAACTCAACATCAAGTAATTGGGTGATTTCTTCTTGCGCAGGGAATTTAAAAGCAATTGCCCAGCGCGGCGCACGTGCCACAAAGCCTAAACGCTCTTGGTGTTTTTTGTCGTTAACTTTTATTACCACACCGTCAATTTCGTAGGCAAGGCTACTTCGACGCGTCAATATATCTTGGTAATAATCAAGTGCAGCTTGCTGGCCTTCAACCAGTTTTGTTTCTGGGCAAAGTGGTAAACCCCAATCGGTCAGTTTAGCCAGTTGTTGATAGTGATCTTCTGGTAACTGCCCATCGGCAACAAGCCCAGTGCTGTAGGCATAAAACATCAGTGGACGTTTTGCTGTTACTTTAGAGTCAAGCTGTCGTAAGCTACCAGCCGCAGCATTACGCGGGTTAACAAAGACTTTGTCGCCACGTTTTTCGGCTTCACTGTTTAGTTTGGCAAAACCGGCGCTGTCCATAAATACTTCACCGCGCACTTCAAGCTCTGCTGGAAAGTCATCGCCACGTAACTTAAGCGGCACATTACGAATTGTTTTCACGTTTTGGGTGATGTTTTCACCTACCATGCCATCGCCACGGGTAGCTGCTTGAACTAAAACCCCATCACGGTAAATAATTGATACCGCTAAACCATCAAGCTTTGGCTCACAACAAAAAGTCAGCTCCTTGTTATCCATTAAACGCTCTTTGATACGGCGGTTAAATGCAGCAAACTCTTCTTCTGAAAAGGCATTATCAAGTGACAGCATGGGCACTTGGTGAGTGACTTGCTCAAACTTATCAAGTGCTGCGCCACCGACTTTTTGGCTTGGTGAGTCTGGGCTTTGAAACTCAGGATTAGCTTGCTCAAGGGCGCTTAATTCGCGCATTAAACGGTCATATTCAGCATCAGGAATGCTCGGTGCATCCAGCACATAATAATTATGGTTATGCTCTTCTAACTGGGCACGAAGTTGGCTAATTTGCTCAAAGATAGGGCTGGACATGAAAACCTCAAAAATCTACATAAAAAAGCCACTTAGACGACTTAACGCCAAGTGGCCTAATACTTATACTCTGTGTGTGCGATTATGATGAAAAGCAGCGAACTTTCTCAACATACTCACGAACGCTTTCAACCGTCATTTCTTCACGGTTGCTATCTAAAATCGTTGCACCAAATTCATCTGCTAGCTTTTTAGCTGCACTGTGCAACATGTTGAATGCACTTAGACCGTCGCCATCACATGGTAAGGTCATAAATAAGCTAACACCTGCCGTACTAAACTGTTCCATATTATCAATATCGAACGTGCCTGGGTTGTACATATTCACTAAACGGAATAACACCGGGCCTGTACCTGCTGGGTCTAAGTGACGGTTAAAGAAACCTTCTTCAGAATACTTAAAGCCTAACATATTAACAGCTGGCAATAATTGGCTGCCATCCATTGTTAAACCTTCTGGCATTTGTAAATGCACAATAATGAAATCGGTTGGAGCTTGTGCATCAGCAGGTTCTTCTTCAACTTCTTGTTGCTCAGCTTCAGGCTCTTCAACAACCTGTTCTGAAACAGCTGGTTCGTCGTGACTTTCTGCTGAAAAGCTTAAATCACCAAACTCTGGCTCATCACGTTCTTGCGGTTTTGCAGTTGCAGCCTCTTGAACCTCGCTGGTTGTTTCGTTCGGTTCAACCCGTTCAACTGAAGGCGTATCTGGGTTGTCCTTTTTACGCACCGACCATAAGCCGTGAATTAATAAACCACCAATGACAAATACACTGATTACGATTAAAGCCCATCTTAATTCTTCGGCCATCCCCTCACCTTTATTATTTGATATGCCTAAATTTTATGCATGTGCCATTTGCACAGCTTGTTCTATATCTACAGCGACCATACGTGATACACCTGGTTCGGCCATAGTTACACCGGTCAATCTGCCTGCCATTTCCATGGCAATCTTGTTATGACTGATATAAATAAATTGTACTGATTGTGACATCTCTTCTACCAAACGGCAAAAACGACCCACGTTCGCATCATCCAATGGCGCATCCACTTCATCTAGCATACAGAATGGAGCTGGATTGAGCCTGAATATTGAAAACACCAATGATAATGCGGTCAGCGCTTTTTCTCCACCACTAAGCAGGTGAATTGTCGAATTTTTCTTGCCTGGTGGCCTTGCCATGATGCTCACCCCACTTTCAAGTAGATCATCACTGGTCAATTCAAGGTAAGCACTACCGCCACCAAACACTTTTGGGAATAACTCCCCAAAGTCTGTATTTACTTGTTCAAAGGTCGCCTTGAAACGATTTTTTGTTTCTCGGTCGATTTTTTGAATCGCCCCTTCAAGGGTATTTAATGCTTGCGTTAAGTCATCAAGCTGCTGATTTAAATAATCGCTGCGCTGTTTAGCCTGCTCAAACTCATCTATTGCCGCTAAGTTCACCGCGCCAAGTTCATTTAATGCTTGCGTGGTTTTTGTAAGCCTCGTTTGCATGCTATTTAAATTGGCATTGTCAGGCAGTTCTTCAAGTACTGTTTTTAAATTTTGTTCCAGTTCTTCAAGTGGCTCTAACGCAGCTTGCGCCTTCACGATTAAACTTTGCTCATCCAGCGCCAATGCTTGCAACTGCTCTTGTAACGTCACCAACTCAGATTGCGATGATTTCAGTGCTGTTTGCTTATCAGCAAGCTCCTTTTTAGCTTGACTCAAGGCCGCTTGCAAGTTTTTCAGCTCAACGTCACTTTGTTGATGCTTTTCAAGCAATAGCATAATCTGCTCTGCTAATTCTTCAAGCGGGATCACTAGCTCTTCTAGTTGCTCGTTGAGCTCTAATACAGCTTCACTGGCAGCACTTTGGGCGGCATTTGCATGCTGAAGTTTGGTTTCGCTAAGTTGACACTCACTGCGAGCTTTTTGTTCAGTCAAATTAGCTTGATGGGCTTGCGTTTTATATTGCTCAAGCTGAGAAGCCACTTGGCGATAGTTGTTATTTGCCTCAGCTTGTTGGTGTTTTGCTTGCTCTAACTCAGTTTCAAGTTCTAATTGCTGCTCTATCAATTGCTCAAGTAAACACTGCTGCGTTTGTTGCTGTTCGTCAGCATTTTGCTTTTGCTCAGCCAGTAAGGTTTGACGCTGTTGCAACTTAATAAGCTGGTTTTGCCACTGGGTTTGCTGCTCTAATAGCATATCGCGTCGAGTGCTGGCAGATGCAATCTGCTGAGCCGCTTGGTGAATTCGCTCTCTGTATTGCTCTTTATCGGCGGTAAGTGTTTTTTTGTGAGCTAGATGCTCATTTAGCAATTGCTGCTTAGTTTCTAATTGCTCGTTGAGCTCTTCATCTAACTGCTGTGCATCACTAAGCTGAGCATGCTTTAAAAGCAAAGAATTGTCGGCGTCTTTATTAGCATCGGTATGAAAGTTACGACCATGCATACAGCCTTCTTCATCAATCACAGCCAGCCAATATGGATCCGCCAAAATAGCGTCATCAAAACAAGGTTGAAATGCAAAGCGGGCTAATAAGTCAGGGTAAGCACCCGATTCGATATAATTAGCTAATGACTCTTTTGGTAACTCATCATCAGATGCAGGCCAAACACTGTTAGGCTCTTTATGTTGACTGACCTTTAGATGCTCAAGGCCAAGTAGGGCTTGTTCAATTAGTGGCTCAAAGCCAGAAGCCACCTTTAACTGCGCCAATAGAGAGACACTTTCGCTATCGGTTTGCTCTGATAACAAAGAGTTAAGCGCAGCTATGCTGGCTCTATTTTCATTGCTGTGCTGCTGAACCCGCTTTAAATCCTGCTCTAAGTGCTGTTGTTCTTTATCCGCTTGTTCTAGGTTTTGAGTGAGTTTATTTAGCGCACTTTGTTGCTGCGCAAGCTCCTTCGTCAGTGTTTGAATATGCTGTTGTTGCTCTGTAATTTGCGCTGCAACTGGGGTCGCTTCGAGTTCACTAATTTCAGCGGCAAGTTGTGTCTGCTGAGACTCAAGTTGCGCAACAGTCTGGGCAAAGTGAGCCTGTTGATTCTTTGCAACATTAATATCACTGCTATGAGCTTGGCTTTTCTGTAAGGTACTTTGATATTGCTCATTGGCGCTTTGCGTTTGTTGCTGCTGTAGAGCAACTTGCTCTTCAACCTCTGCAACTTGCTCAGCGCACAGTAAACTTTGCTCAATCGCTTCTTGTAGCTGCTCTTGTAAAATGGCGGCTGAAGCGTGTTGCTCTTCTTGCAGCTCTTTATTTTGTAACTGCAGTTGTTGCTGTTTGATAAGGTTTTGGCTAAGTGTTTGCTGTTGCTGCTTTAAACTTATCTGTTGCTGTTCTTTGCGGGTTAACTCTGTATGAGTTTGATGCTGAGCCTGCTGGGCGTCTTGCAGTTTTTGCTGCTCAAGTTGCACCTGATTTTCAAGACTTGCTAAAACATCATCGTGGCCAGAGTGCGCTTCTCTAAAGAACTGAATTTGCTCTTTAAGTTTATTAATTTGCTCAGCTTTATCGATTTGTTGTTGGTGTAACTTCTGCCATTTTAAAACCGCAATTTGCCCTTTTAAGGTGCGCTCAGTGGCTTTTAGCTCTCGGTATTTTTTTGCATCGACTGATTGCACTGCAAGTTTATCGAGCTGTGTTTGCAACTCCTGCCTTACATCAAGCAATCGCTCAAGGTTTTCGCGGGTACTTTTAATGCGGGTTTGCGTTTCACGACGACGCTCTTTGTATTTTGAAACCCCCGCTGCTTCTTCTAAAAAAACACGTAAATCAGCCGGTTTACTCTCAATTAAACGCGAGATCATGCCCTGCTCAATAATCGCATAACTGCGCGGGCCAAGACCTGTGCCTAAAAAGATGTCGGTAATATCACGCTTACGGCATTTGCTGCCATTTAGAAAATAAATTGACTGGCCATCTCGAGTCACTAAGCGTTTGATCGCCACTTGGTTTCGATCAGCAAAGGTATTCGGTAAATGACCACTGGTGTTATCAAACACCAACTCAACAGAGGCTTGTGAAATTGGCTTTCGATTAGTTGAGCCGTTAAAAATAACATCGGTCATGGCATCGCCACGTAAGTTTTTAGCTGAGCTTTCACCTAGCACCCAACGCACTGCATCGATGACATTTGATTTGCCACAGCCGTTCGGGCCGACAACACACGTCATCTGATCAGGGAATGGGATCTTAGTGGGTTCAACAAACGATTTGAAACCCGCTAATTTTATGGTGCTTAAGCGCATCTAATTGTTTTACCGATTTTTATTGTTATTCTTCAATTTAACCCATTTTAGGGTAAAAGGTTAAGCGTGGCGCTTAAAATTATCTAAAATAATACCCGTTGCCATTGCAACATTAAGCGATTCTGCTTGGCCATAAGCCGGAATGGTTATTTTATCAGTAACGAAGCTTTCGCAATCAGCACGAATACCATGCGATTCACTGCCCATGAGTAATACGGCATCTTGTTTAAGAGCAGTTTTATGGATGTTCTCACCTTCTAAAAATGCACCATACACAGGGAGCTTTAGGCTTGGTAAGTAACTGGTTAAATCAGTTTGTGAGACACACACGCGAGCAAATGAACCCATGGTTGCGCTAATAGTTTTCGGATTATAAGCATCGGCACTGTCTGTGCTGGTAACAATATGCTTAATACCATACCAGTCAGCAACACGAATAATCGTGCCCAAATTACCCGGATCCGACACACCGTCAAGGGCTAAAATAAGCCCTGATGTGGGTAATGCTTGCTGGCTTGGCATATCAACAACAGCAATGGCCGCGTTGTTACTAACAAGCGTACTGGCTTTAGTTAGGCTGTCTTCATCTGCTTCAATGACTTGATGGGCTGCAAGCGCTGTTTGATGCGCTGAAATAAATGCTGGGGTCGCAAAAATATGAGCAATACTTAAACCACTGTTTAGTAATTCAAGTACATTTTTTTCGCCTTGAACAAGGTACTGGTTATATTGCTTACGGTATTTCTTTTGACCTAATGCACGAATTAGTTTCAGTTGGTTTTTTGAAATCATAACAGCCTCATAAAATGATGGTTTAGTATATCAGATTCTGTACTCGAAAAACCAAGGGGAAAGTGCCAATTGCTTATTCAATCAGCACTTTTAAGAGACACTTGCTAATTAATAGACATTAACTAATTTTCGTCAGCCATTCGTTTAACCATGGCTCAGTAACAGGCCAAGGTTCAAAATCTTCACAGGCATCAATTTCTAAACGATGACCGACAGGTTTTGCCTGTAAATCACGAAACAGCTCATCAAAACTGCGACCTGCACCACAAAACGTATCGCCATAGCTGCGGTCACCCATAGCAATAATGCCGTATTGCTTGCCTGTTAACAGTGGGAATTGATCATTTAATTGGCTATATAAAGCGATTAAGTTATCAGGAATATCGCCCTGACCCGTCGTTGAAGTGATCACTAAAATATGTGACGCAGCCAGCATGTCATCAACCGTGGCATTTTCAACTAATTGCGCTTGATGCTCAGACTTTTCAATGACTTCAATAACTTGTTCGCTTAAACGCTCAGCACCGCCGTAAACACTGCCGACAAAAATACTAATGGTTGCCATAATAATCCTTTTCTTCTGTTGGCCAGCCAAGTTGCTGGCAAATCGTTAACATTGCATCGCCTAAAGGCGCTCTAATTGTTATTGGTTGCTTGCTATAAGGGTGCACAAACTTTAATTCAGAGGCAAATAACATTAACCGACGAAGTTTAAAATGCTCTCTAAAAAATTGATTATGCTGATTATCACCATGATTTACATCACCAATAATTGGCAATGATAAATGTTTTAAATGACGGCGTATTTGATGTTTGCGGCCAGTTTTTGGAAAACACTCCACCAGCGAGTAACGAACTGTTGGGTATTTACCAATTGGAATAGGCAAGCTTGCTTGGTGCAAACAATGAAATTGCGTTTGTGCTTCTTGCGGTGCTTTATTTTGATCAGCAAACTTGTCGGCGATTTTATCAAGCTCTTCTTTTAAAGGTTTATCTAAGAAGATTGATTCGTTTAAAAAGCCTCTTACTAGAGCTAAATAACGCTTTTCAATTTGCCCATCAATAAATAACTGATTCATATCACGGGCTGCTTCTGAACTTAACGCAAACAGTAATACGCCTGAGGTTGGTCTATCTAACCGATGTACAGGAAACACATGTTGACCAATTTGGTCACGCAGCATTTGCATCGCAAATTGGGTTTCGTGTTTGTCTAAAAACGAACGGTGAACCAATAAACCAGATGGTTTATCAATCGCAATGTAATTTTCATCGCGGTACAGAATCGTTAACTCATCAAATTGTGGCTTAACACTCTCTTGCATCTTAGTCATCACTCAAAAGTTGATCGAGTTTTTGTAAAACGTTAATCACATCATTACCGCCGTTGTGTTGTGCCAACATCATTTCAGCCATAGGTGCAATTGCAAAATTACGGGGTAAAGGCTGGGCATGTGCAATGAGGGTATGCATTTTGTCAAGAAAAACAAATTGCAGCCATTGCTCAAAAGCCATGGTGTCATGACAAAACGGCACACTAGAATTGAGTGCACTTGGGTCAATCGGTGTTGTTTGCCAAAGTGAATGGCGTTGTAATGTGGATTCTAATTCGCGCAGCAGCGCCAAAGTCTGTTGATGCATTGTAAAACTCTTAATACCTTTGTGCTTAGTATACCCTGTTCCAAGGCGCCATGGTATGGCGTATAATTCGCGGTTGATATAGATTAATTACGGTAATTGAGATTTTATGACTGAGCAGATCGCCACTTTAGGGCAACTTCTGGATGCAGCAGGTACCACTTGGCGTGCCTTCGATATTGGCAGACACATCACGAAATTAGACAAAAAACAATTTCTTGCCATTGAAGAAACAAAAATCCCTTACCCATACCCGCTTGCAGGTCATGCTTGGCTTGCTATTCAATTTTGGGATGTAAAAGCGTCTAAAGAACCTTATGTATGGTTTTTAAAATTCCCACTAGATGAGCAAAGCCGTCTTGTAAGCGCAAGCCGCGATCATTTCGCAAACATGGTAATTGAAGCGCTTGGTACAGAAATTACCGGTGAAAATGCCGAAGGCAAATTAGACAACAACCCGTATGTATTTACGCCAAACGCCAACAAGCTAGCGGCATTTAATGCACAGGTTAAATGCTTACTTAAACAAAGTGCTTCACAGTATTACGAATATGCGCAGCTGTATTTTTCAGGCAAACTGGGATTTGATAATTGGCAAAATGTTGCAGTACAAGGTATTGCAGACTTTGCGATGCGTTTAGATAACGACAACAATTTAGCAAATCTACAAGCCGCTTGGGGGCAATTACCAGTCGAAGTATTACAGCCGCTTAGTGCAATGCTTGAACATGTTGCAATCGAACCTGTGTTTGCAGAACAATTGTTAGCCTATGGTTTAAACGCCATAGAGCATAAAGACGACATCGCCCTTGTAGCAGCCCTCAGAAGCTTATCAAAAACACCAGCACAAGGTTTAACTGCGCAACTTGTAGATGCTGTATTACGCTCTGATATGAACACCCAGTCAGATGTACTATTAACGATTGCAGGGCGTTGTTTTAGCACGCTTGAAGACCCAGAACGCTTACATGTGTTTTTGGATTGCTGTGCACACCACACTGAAATTGAACAACTGTTTGTGAGTATTTTCACCGATTTAGTTGCAATTCCTAGTATTCGCCCTCACCTACTAGGTTTATTAAGAAAAGAAAATCGTAGCGAAACTCTCGCTCGCGCAATTGGAAGGTTATTCTCGTAAATGGCAGGCTTGTGGACACTCATCATCATTGGCAGCATCATCTATTTTTTTTGGTTAAACAGAAAAGTAGCCGAAGCAGCTAATCTTCATGCACAAAGACAAATTGAGCAATTAAATGTGCAATTGATGAGTGTTGCTTGCAATAAACGCCGACTTGGTATTTTAAAAAGCGGCAAACCAGGTATCAAAAGCGAATTTATTTTTGAGTTTTCAAGTGATGGACAAAACGTGTATCAAGGCGTTTTGATCATGGAAAATGAATTACTTAAAAGTGTCGTAATACCGCCACATAAGATTTAAGTTGCGAGTTGCGAGTTGCGAGTTGCGAGTTGCGAGTTATACAAGAATAATTGCAAGTGCGAGAAGTGCAACCTCCAGAAAGAACTAAGGCGTAGCTAATAGCCACGCCCCAATCTTGCTACTTCCATGATTAAGTATCCTTACTTATGCCGAAGCTGCCTTTTTATCTTTCCCCTGAACGGGTATACATCCGATACACCCACCATGCTACTTCATGTAACATTTAACACATCCTAGTGCCGTCCTCTTGCCGTCAATGGCTATCCACTTCGTTTTCCAAACGCTCCTTTAGCTTCCTGCTAAAATCATCCTTTGGTCAGTCCTTTTCAATCGCTCCGCGATTGTACTGCATCCTGGCAGTGTCCTCGTTCTTCCTTGCTTCCCTAGCTCTTGTCCCTTTGCTTCCTGCTAAGCATCTTGCTTTGTTGCCATAATCCTAATCCTTGGCATCAGTTCATTCATTGAACCTGCGTCTTCTTGACATGATTAAGTTTAGAGAAATGCGGGTATCTTGGTAGGCATAAAAAGTAATTTTTTCTAAGTCATAAAAATGACAAAAATAATAAATCCTTTAAAATCATTACAATAAGCAATTATGGGTACAAATTTAAAGGCATTAAACTGATAAAACGCACAGCAATGTGAGACTTATCGCACATTGCTATTTCCAAAACGTCCTTTGCTTAATTTGCAGCTTTGAACATCAAGTCACCTTCAACTTGGTTAAAGCTTAATGCTTTGAACACCTCAAACCCTTCAGAGCTAAAGAATTCACGCTGTTCAGAGCGGGTAACAAATACTGCTAAACCACTTGCTTGATTGCTTGACTCAACTAAATCATCAAGCCCTCGTAGCAGATATCTGCCTAAACCTTGCCCCTGAAAATGTGGGTCAACGGCTATAAAGGCTAAAAACAGATAATGGCCTTTGCTTGAAAGCGCTTCGCGAATAGTACGCTCTTTTTCTATAAGCTGATTGGTTTGCAAGTAACCTGCACTGAGCATCAGTTTTAAGCGCCAATGCCAGTATCGCTCAGCTTGTAGTTCACTTGCCGAATCAAATACACAGGCAATGGCTTTTAATCTACTTTGTGAGTAAAGACCTATTAGAGGCTGTTTTTCTTGCCAGAAACTTGCTAGCTCTTCACGTACTAAAGCACGTAATTTAGTTTCATATTTACTTGGGTTATCTGGTTGAAAACCTAATACATTCTGAAGAACGGGATCATCATGATAGGCTTGATAAATAAGGCTTGCGGCAGTGCTGATATCTTCAGCACTCAGGTATTGCACACTTAAGGTTTCGGGTTCAGCAACTGTCAAAATACTCATCCTTTTATTTGTTTTATTATTTTCGTACTAGACTATAAGGTATATACCCAACGGTGATTAAAGACAAATTCAGCGTAAGTTAAACTGCGGTTCATCATCATTAAGTTCAAGCAGTAATAATTATCGCCATACACAAGGAGCAGAACTATGGATACGACAAAACATGATATTTCGACCCTATTTGCACAACTTGGTTTACCGAGCAAAGAAAGTGAAATAGATGCTTTTATAGCATCTCATCAACTGTCTGATACAACCCTATTGCAGGAAGCGCCTTTTTGGGATGAAGCTCAGCAACACTTTTTAGCAGAATCACTTGCAGAAGATGGTGCTTGGAGCGAGGTGATTGATGAATTAGACGCAAGGTTACGCCAGTAACGCCTGCGACCTAATTTACGAGCTTAAATAACATTCTTTTAGCTCGTTAATTAGGAAAATAATTTCACTCCACATCTATTATTGCTACCATACGCGCGCACTGCAGCCCATATACTGCGGTGCTTTTTAGTCTTTATAAAAGAGTTTATACAAAAATGAATGCCGTTGTATTTGATGCAATTAAAACCCTTCTTGATGAAGGTAAAACCCCAACAGTTGCCTTAACTAAAAGTAAGTTAACCCAACCTATGCCGATGCCTGTGATCATCGCTGCGGTTAGCCAATATAAAAACAATCCGGATTCAATTAATAATTTCATCAATAACCCGTCAAATGAACAACTGAGTACACCAAAAGAAAGCCAATTGGATCGTATTGAAGCTAAATTAGATAGGTTATTAGCACTGCTTGAGAAAAAATAATGTTTGTTGTCGATCTGACTTTTGATTGCTACCAAGATACTACCCTAGAGCTTGCTGAGCAGGCGATAAACCGCCTAGTGAATGCGCTTCGTTTTAACGGCCAAATAATTGGTGATGAATTTCCAACGGTTTTAAAAGATGGATTTTTCATTACTCGTGTAATGTGCCCAACCGAAGATGCGATGCATCCGCTCAACCATAGCCCGTTTGTAAAACATAGCATTGAGCAATTAAACACTGCAGGCTTACTGGCACCAAAAGTTAAAGTGGTCGGCCAAGACATTCACTCAAATGGCGCAGACATGTGTCATGATCCGTCGTGCTATATTTTGTATACCACGTACGTGCACACCTGTAGCCCGCTTTATTGTGGTGATGACTTTTTGCCTGTGCCGTTATTTCGCATTCCAGCCATTGCCAATGGCGATTACAAAACACTCATTAAATGGCAAGAAGACTGGCAAGCGTGCGATCAAATTCAGATCAATGGTGCAACCCGTTGTGAATTTCCTGCGCTTGAAGAGCTAACTAGCATCAAGAGTGACTTATACCGCCGTGGTCGTGATATCACGAAACGTATTAGTTTTCTAACCAAGAAGCCGGTTTATTACTATTTATACCGTGTAGGCGGCGTTGATAAAGAGTCAGAGCTTAAACGTCGTTGCCCAAGCTGCGATGGCGAGTGGAAATTACCAGAACCATGGTTTGGCTTATTTGATTTTCGTTGCGAGCCCTGTGGCATTGTTTCGAATATTTCGTGGGACTTTCAATAATTTAATAAAGGCAATAATACACGAAAGGGGCAACCGCCCCTTTTTACTTTTTAAGCTTACACCGTTACTTTGTCTAAAAACTCACTGATGCTTTTCGCTAGCACATGATGTGGTTTTTTACCCACATACTCTAAGCAAACCTCACCGCTTTCGACTAATACAGTGATCAGCAGATCATCTTGCTCTGTAAGACCAATAAATACGGTTTCTGGCTGCTTTAGCTTGCGCTTCATTAATACGTGACCGGTAATATTTTGCTGTAAGCGGCTAAAATCATCTTCATTCCATGCTTGTAGCAACTCAATGTGATGATCATCAACACTCAATAACAAATTACCCGCATAGACATGACCAAACAATGGGCTTAAATCTTCAGGAAACGATAGCTCTAGCGCCTTGGCTAAGTCTTCTAAACTGCCAGCAGGTTGTTGTGGGGTTGCACACCACTGAATAAGCCCTTGCTCATCGACTTCGCCCTGCTCACAGGGACTTGGCCATGCTGTATCATGTTCAATAACAGGAAGCTTTCCTGTGCGTTCGAGGCATTTTTCACTAAATGCTTGATGTAACTTATCTAATTTTGTAGAAACAGACATACTGCGAAACTCATTGGCTTTAGGTATAATGCCGCCATTGTAACTACAAAAGTGTAAAGATGACAGATTACAGCAACTCACCCGAACTGAAAAACAGTGTTCTTGGTAAAAGCACAGAGTATGTAGATACCTACACACCCAGTTTACTGTTTCCTATTGCCCGTAAATTAAACCGTGATGCATTAGGTGTTAGCGAAGATAACTTACCGTTTAAAGGCCAAGATATTTGGACTGGCTATGAATTATCGTGGCTAAATAGCAAGGGTAAGCCAATGGTCGCTGTGGCAACGTTTGTATTTCCTTGTCAAAGCAGTCACATCATTGAGTCAAAGTCATTCAAATTGTACCTAAACAGCTTTAATCAAACACGTTTTGAGACGCCAGATGACGTACATCAAGCACTGAGCAAAGACTTATCCGATGCGGTAAATGCACCGGTGATCGTTACTTTATACCAAGCTGATGATTTCAATTGTTTGCCATTTTCAGCGTTACCGGGCGAATGTATTGATGATCTGGATATCGAAATCACTAGCTATGATATTGATGCCAGCTCACTTCGCCATAATGGTGATGAGATTGTCTCAGAAACCCTACATAGTCACTTACTAAAATCGAACTGTTTGATCACCTCACAGCCTGATTGGGCGAGTGTGATTATTCGTTATAAAGGCCAAGCGATTTGCCATGAAGCCTTATTAAAATATTTAATTTCGTTTAGAACTCACAACGAATTTCATGAACAATGTGTGGAGCGTATTTACTGCGATTTAATGCAGCAGTTAAACCTCGAAGAGCTTGAAGTGTATGCCCGTTATACACGCCGTGGCGGTTTAGATATCAACCCTTATCGCTCAACGAATCAAGATGAAACACCTTTCAAGGTAAAAATTAATCGCCAATAACTTTGGTGGCAATAAAAAACCGAGTTGTGAAACTCGGTTTTTTATTGCCTGAAGATTCGTTACAGGTAATTATTCGTCTTTAAAAATACCCACATACGTTGGTGATGTATTCGATTTACTCGCACGATACATACCAACGGTGTTAAACGGCAAGCTGATGTTACCTTTAGCATCAATGATGATCACACCACCAGTTCCCCCTACAGGCATTAATACATCGTGGATCACTTCGTTCCCTGCTTCCACAATGGTTTTACCTTGGTATTTTACGCGAGCACAAATATCAGCTGCCACATTGTAGCGAATAAAGTACTCGCCATGGCCTGTCGCAGATACTGCACATGATTCATTTTCAGCAAAGGTTCCTGCACCAATCACAGGTGAATCACCCACACGACCAAAACGTTTTGCTGTCATACCACCTGTAGAGGTACCTGCGGCGATATTACCGTTTTTATCAAGTGCAACCGCTCCAACAGTGCCCATTTTGTAATTAACTGGCAGGGCTTTGTGTGCAGCTTGGTAGTCTTTGCTGGTGACTTTTTGTTTATCGAGCTTTTCTTTTGCTTTTAATAACGCTTTGTAGCGATTTTCAGTATCGAAAAGATTGTTTTCAACCAGCGGCATACCTTGACCGCTGAGCATAACATGCACTGATTTTTCCATCACTAAGCGCGCCAAGTTAATTGGGTTTTCAATGTGTTTAACCCCAGCAACAGCTCCTGCTTGGCGTGTACGACCATCCATAATCGATGCGTCAAGCTCATGTGCACCGTCATAAGTATATACAGCACCGCGACCAGCGTTGAAATACGGCGAGTTCTCAAGCACATTAATTGCCGCAGTAATGGCATCTAGGCTCTCACCGCCTTTTTCGAGCACAGCATAGCCTGTTTCAACGGCTTCTTTTAGTTTTGCACGGTAAGCTTTTTCTTGCTCTGGCGTGAAGCGGCTTTTTTCAATTGTTCCAGCACCACCATGAATAGCAATAGCGAAAGGTTGATCACTACTATGGCTGAAAGTACTAAATGATAATGCGCTAAGCGCAATGGCTGAGGTGAGTAATGTTTTTAACATAGGGGCACTTATATTTATTTTAGTTTGTAAGCCCAATGTGAATAATTCGTCGCTGGTTTTCAAGCTTTAACAGACGAAAGAAACAAAAAAAGCGCCTAATGGCGCTTTTTTTCAGCAGTTTAAAATTAAGCTTGAGCTGCTTTTAAACGTGCTAAACGTGCTACTTGATGAGTAGACGTTAAGAAAGAGTAGATAGGTGCTAGGTAGCCGCGCTTACGAAGGTCTAAGAACTCTTCATCGCTTAGTGAGTTTAGTTTTTTCTCGTCAACAAGGTAGATACCGTTGATGTCTTTTTTCTCACCTTTGATTTCTACCGTTAGCGTTTGAGCTACTAGTAGTTCTTTGTCTGCAAGGTACTTAGTGAATGCTTCAGTTACCTGAGAGAACTCGATGAAAGAAACAAGTGCTTCTTTACGACGCTTAAGGTATTCAGTTTCTTCACCGTTTTCGAAAAGTGCATTACCTGTCTCTTCACTTACAAGCGGGCTTGCTTCGTCGATTACGATACCAAATTGGTCAGCTTCAGGGTGCTTAACAAGACCAAGTGGGTAACGAGTCATAGACATAGGTGCAAATGCAGCTGTCCATTTGTCGTCTTGAATGAAAAGGTTCTCGCCTGGCTCTAGACCAAATAAAGCAACTGCTTGGAATTGACCTGATTCGTTGTTTTTAACAAATGCCATTGGGAATTCATTTGCGATGCGTGCAAATTCGTGTGCAACCACAGGTACTAAGTGCTGAGTTTTCATGAACTCAATGTTGATGCCATTTTGAATTTTAGTGTTGGCATGTTTTTCGTTATGTAAAGGCTGTACTTGTTGCTCCGCCATGATACTGCTCCATTAATTTTATAATATGTTTTTGCTGTTAGTGCCCAAAGCCTATAGGTTTTGGCAACAAAAAGGAAGTGAAAATTTTGTGGCAGTTTGTACATTATAAATTAACAAATTTACCCACATTACCAATCAACCTCAAATGATGAAAAAACAAGCTATAAGCAAGTAAATATTATCACGCATAAGCCACTATTTTTGTTAGTATATTCAACTATTATGGAAAGACTGAGGCAAACAATGGAAGGCTATCAATTAAATAAAGACTATAAAGTAAGCAGCGTTTTCATTGCTGAAATTAATGAGACTGTCATTATTGTTGATGACTTTTTACACAGCCTTGAGCCTATTTATCAATTTGCTACACAGACAGCCTATTTCCAGCCTTTTGGCAGCGATGGCACACTTTACCCAGGCAAACGAGATGAAATGCCTGCGCCTTACTACCGAGCTTGTGAGCGGCTACTTAATGAGCTTTTAGAGCAAGAAATCATTACAAGCGGTGAAAATAATTTATATCTTCACCGCTGTAAGCTTTCATTAGTTACTCAAAATGCGGATGAATTAAATACCTTGCAGCGAATGCCACATATTGATTCAACGGATGATAAAACATTTGCTGCAGTGCATTATTTGTCTCCTAAAGAATGGGGCGGCACAGGCATATACAAATACCTGCCTGAGAATATTATTAAAGTGACAGCTGATAACCAAAATAGCGTGCATAACATGATTGCTGATACAGAAAAACACAGCGCAACTCATCAAGGCTATTTGAATGAAACAACAGCGCTTTTTGAAAAAGTGGTGGATATTGAAGCGAAGGTAAATAGGCTCGTAATTTATAAGAGCAACCTATTGCATAGCGCAGCTCTTTTTAATCACAAAGAGTACAGCAATGATCTAAGCAACAGCCGTTTATCTATCTCTTCGTTTTTTAGAATTAGCTAAGCTGGCTAATACTTTTTTAGCCAGCTCAGTTAATAAAATTAGTACTTCTGTAAGCCAAATTTCTTTATTTTATCTAACAGTTCTCTGTGCTTAGGTAGCTCGCTTAATAGCTGATTGACGCGCTGCTGTTTAAATTCAGTAACTTGTTGGTTGTCGCTCTGTTTAGATTGCTGCTTGGTGGGTACATAATGCATACCAAACAATACATATAAGTAGTTTTCTAAGTCGAACAAATCGAACTTACTGGCAAAGTCTTCTCGTACTGGTGTAAAACGCTGCCAGCGTGCTAGGTTATTTTTTAGTTTTTCTGATAACTGGTCGGTTTTTTTGTTATCACACCAAAAAGCCGAATCAGTTCTATCAGAAATACAGTAATGCATTTTTATAAAATCGAACGTTTGTTGCCATACATAATTCACTTGCTGATTATAATCATCAGCAACTAAGTTAATGTCATCTCGGGTACGCGGAAAACGCTTTGCTAATAAACCCGCAGAAAAGTCTGCAATTAAGATGGCAGTTGCTTCAAGTGGCTCAACAAATCCTTGCGACAACCCGATAGCCACACAGTTTTTGTGCCACATTTTTTCTCTGTGCCCTACTTTCATCGGGATCTTTCGTGGCGTTAAGTGCTCAAATTTATTACCTAAATAATGATGCAATTTAGCGTGCGCTTGCTCATCGCTCATATACTTAGATGAGTAAACAAACCCCACCCCTCTTCGCTCTGTGAGTGCAATATCCCAGATCCAACCAGCTTGGTGTGCCGTAGCAATAGTATAAGGTGGTATTTCATCATCGCTTTGTGTCGGCACTTGCAATGTAATTGCAGTATCAGTTAATAAACTATCTGACTTATCAACAAAGCCCACCCCTAGTTTTTGCCCAATAAAGGCAGCCGAAAAACCAGAGCAATCAATAATAAAGTCAAACTCTAATGCGTTACCTTCTGAGTCGATTAGGTGTGTAATAAAACCTTGCTCATCACAGCTGACATCTTTAATTTCTGCAAACAGGTGTTTTACAGCAAAATGTTGCGTGGCATGACTACCTAAGAATGCAGCAAACTTTTTAGCATCAAAATGATAAGCATAACCATTGATACCTGCATATTGTGGTGTTGCGATTGTTTTGGGTGCTAGGTTATTTTCACAACACGCATGTTGCTTAGAAACAAAGTCTGCGTAATCATTACCGTTACCCTCAGTAAGCCACTGCTGCGTTAACTCCTCACCGAATATATGTGGGTGATCAAATAAATGATGGTAAAAGTTAGCACCATGTTTGTGTTTATCTAGCCAATTTACAAACTTGATTGACTGCTTAAAAGTAACATCACATTCATTGATGAAGTCACTTTCACTGATACCAAACTTTTGCAAAGAGTTGCGCATCGAAGGAACAGTACCTTCACCGACACCTATGCTGGCAATATTAGGTGACTCGATTAACGTGATCTCAATGCCACTTTGCAAAAGCGCATGACCCAAATGGTTAGCGGCTAACCAACCTGCTGTTCCACCACCAACAATTGCGATTTTTTTTATCATTTTTACTCGCCCACTTTTTACTCACAAAAAAGCCCAGTACGAGCTGGGCTTTCTTAATTTCGTTATCTAAATCAAATTAGAAACGTAGTGATACACCTAGCTTGTAGCGTGCTTCACCTTCAAAGCTCCATGCTGGGTAGCCGTTACGAAGCTCAGGTTTAACATCTGCATCACCTGAGGCAGTACCAATTTGAATACTGTCTTCTTCAGTAATGTTAACCGCTTCAAATGTTAAGTCTAGATAGTCTGTTACTGAATACTTAGCCGTTAGGTCAAGTGTACCGTAGTCTTGATGCTCACGGTTACCATAGAAACCTGGTGCTTCACGAACCATGTACTCTGAACGCCAGTTATATGCTAAACGTACGCTGTAGAAATCAGCCTCATAGTAACCAACTAAGTTAACCGTATGCTCTGAAGAGTCAGAGAATAATTCAATACGGTCAGGGAAGTTTTCTGCAGGAGCTTCTGAATCGACGTAAGTATAATTAGCTTGGTAGCCGAAACCATTGTCAAAACCATCTTGAATTTGTAGCTCGATACCTTTAATCTCACCACCTGAGCCCGTCCCCTTAGAAGCAACTGTCCAGTCATCCTTTCCAGTGTTAGGGTCTGTTATACCAATACTTTGATTAGTCACTTCATCTACCTTAGTAAATGATGAGATATCTTTGATGAAGTAAGTAGCACTAACCATGCCGTCACCATCAAAGTAGTATTCAATACCAAAATCAGCTTGTGTTGCTTTGAATGGCTCCAGACCGATATTACCAGTAGTGATAACTTCATTACCATCTACATCATCTTCATAACCCGCTAATGATGAAGATGCAAACATGTCAGTGTAGTTAGCACGTGACATTACTTGCGCTGCTGAGAAACGTAGAATCATATCTTCAGTTAAATCAAATGCCACGTTAACACTTGGTAATACTTCGCTGTAATCAGCTTTATCAGTGCTTAGGCTGTTTGCGTAGTTACCATTCGCATCTAGTGCGAAGTAATCAGATGATGCATCTGTAGAGGTATAACGTAGGCCAAAGTTACCACGTATGCCTTCAGCAGAAAAATCAGCCATTGCGTAAAGTGAAAAATTCTCTTCATTTACTGTACCATAGCCAGCCTTATAAGCGATTGATGTATTATCAAAGCTAGTAATCGCTGCGTAACCATCAGAGAGCATTTGATCAAGGTTAGGTTTAGGTATAGTGAAACCCGCCCCTGAGGATACTGTGCCTGAATAATAATGAGATGCATCGTATGCCGCGATTGAGTCAACTAAATTCGCAGTATAAGTCTCTTGTTTAACATCGTGATCTGCCCAACGGAAACCTGTTTTGATTGCAGTAATTGCACCAAAATCAACAGGGAATGTTAAATCAAACTGTGCGTATGTTTCTTCATCAGAGTTAGGTTGCTTTTTGAGTGCCCAACCAGCTGAAGATAGTTGCCCTTGGAAGTCATCAGCAGTAAACGACTTATTCGCAATATCAATATCAATTACGTCACCTGTCGCATCGTATGTGCCTGCATAATCTGCAGGAGTACCTAACCAAAAACCATAGTTCGCAGTGAGGTCCGTACCACCTTCTGATTGTGTGTTACCAACTCGGCCTTTAAGCTCAAAATTATCACCAGCGTATTTGAATTCAAAATCAACCGTATCCGAAGTCATTGAACCTGCACGAGCCCACGTTTGTGCCCAGCCTGGGTTTGCACCTTCACCTGAACGACGGTAGAAAGTACACGTACCATCTACATTAACTTGTTCACAAGCTGCATCTTTATCGTCAGGGAATATTAAAAATAGAGAAGTATTTGCGTTATCAGCTGAAAGATCTAGGCTCATAACATTAAGACCTAGCTCTAAACTATCAGTTGGGCGATATTGGAAAACGGCATTGATAGCAGTACGTTCACGTTGTTGTTGGAATGTAGAAGGAACAATGTCACCCCAACCTACTAAAGATTCAATACCATTGCGCTGATAATTTGTTTCAGAAAATGCTGCTGAGACTAGTGCACCAAAGGTTTCTTCATCATTTTTCCAGCTATAAAGACCAGAGATTTCAGGATCTGTTTCTTCAGAGATCGTGCCGTAGTCAGCTTTCACACTTCCAAAAAGGGTATTCGCGTCAAGATCTAAAGGCTTACGAGTGTTTACGATTACCGTACCACCGATACCACCTTCGACAAGGTTTGCCTGAGATGATTTATAAACCTCAATACCACCAACCATTTCTGGTGGAAGTAATGTGTAGTTGAAGCTACGGTCGATTGACTGTTGGTCATACCAACCTGTTGAAGCGACTGAGTGCCCATTCAGTAAAGTACGCGTTAACTGTGCAGATGCACCACGAATAGACACTTGTTGACCCTGACCAAATGCGCGGTTAACAGCAATACCTGAAATACGGCCAAGCGCTTCACCTACATCGCTATCGGGAAACTTACCGACATCTTCTGCAGATACAGCATCGACAACGCTGTCAGCAAAGCGCTTAGTATTCATTGAAGCTTCAAGTGAACGGCGAATACCGCGAACCTCAATTACTTCAACATCTTCTTGAACTTTTGTTTCATCTGCTGCGTACGCAGCGCCAGTGAACCCAGCACTCATTACGAGGCCGATATTAACTGCTAATAAGCTTTTCTTAAAATTTTTAGCTAACACAGGATTCCCCTTGAATCATTTTGTTGGTTTTTTATATCACTTCTGCCCAGTGATGATGACAACGCTGTCATCTAGTAACAAACCATACACTCTAAATTACATTTGTGCTACATCTTTTTGGTTAATTTGTGCAAAAAATTTACAACGAAATAATCAAGTAATTGATATAACTAATATTTAATATTGAGTTTTTAAGAATTGTTACAAATAAACGGCGCAAATATAGCATGAGTGATATTGCAGATGAAAAGACCAAAAGGATGAGTTTTTGAAATTTGCTAAAAATTACATGTGTTTTTGTAAGCTTTAGTTTCCATTGGGCGTTTATTAACCATAACTAAAAGTTATATAAAACCTGTTATCTAACAATAAATTAGCTTAAAAAACTAACGTGTTTCTAAAAGCGCGCTGTCATGTACAAATTATTTTTAACTTTTTCTGGGCAGAATGAGTTAAAGGGAACATTGAGAATAACAATCAACAACAATGACAGCGCTGTCATTTTTAATTATATAGAGCCCTTTTGTACTTGTCTAACACTTTATCGGCTATTTAAAGAAAGTGTATTTATTCAATACTGTTTGTTATACCAATTCGCTTAATTAAGTGACCTATTTTGAGGCAATAAAACCTCGTTGATAACAAGGCAAAAATTTCGTTATTTAGTTGTTCTAAATCAGAAATTTTTAACGCCGTTAGCGACAGGTTTAATCCCTCAAAATGATGAAGTATTATTGCGGATTGGTATTCAAGGTGAGTATTTAAAAACAAAAAAACGAGCATAATAGCTCGCTTTTGGCATAGAGTTTTATTGGGCGATTAAGGTGCCCAATAAACTTCAATATTGATATGTGGGTGATTCAATACAGCACGTAAAGGCATGTCAGCAACTGCACCGCCCTCTTTCGCTTGCTTGTAAACAGCGAGTTTTTCTTCACCACTAATTAAAAGCTTCACAACTTTAGAATCTGCAATCGCAGATAAGGTTAACGTCATACGCTCAGTGATTTTACCTGTTACATCGCTTTCAATGGCATTAATTGCACATACTAAATCATCTGTTGCTAGACCGTGTTCAAGACCTTCGGCATGAGGGAAAAGAGAAGCCGTATGACCATCAGGGCCCATGCCTAAAATCGTCACATCAAAAGGACGCTTTAATGCTTTGTATGCAGCTTCACATTCAGCTACACCGTTTTGCGCCGTTAATGCGTCATTTTTCATTGTCACGAAATTAGCAGCTGCGCCATGGTTTTGTAATAGCGTGCTTTTGATAAATGCTTCATTACTTTTTTCATGATCAGCATCAACCCAACGCTCATCAACCATAGCAACATCAATGCTTGCCCAATCAAGTTCAAGGTTTGATAAGTGCTTATAAGCAGGTGCTGGCGATGAGCCACCCGACACCATCAATACAGCACGGCCATCTTCTTTAATACCAGCAACAAGGCTTTGTTCAAGGCTTGAAGAAAGTTCAGCTGTTAATTCGTCTTTGTTTGCAAAGAATTTTTCAACAATTGTTGCCATCTTAATTACGCCTTATCGCCTGTGTTAAACCAAACGTGGTTGTTTTCTTCTAAAAGCTCATCTGCATCTTCAGGGCCCCACGTACCTGCACGGTATAACGATGGTGCACCTTTTTCTTGCCAACGCTCAATGATTGGGTCAATCCATTTCCATGCTTGACGCACTTCATCACGGTGAATAAACAGCGACGGGTTGTTTGCTGCGGCATCTAACATTAAGCGCTTATAGGCATCTGAATGAAAACCATTACTGTACGCTTGCGATAACTCAATGTTCATGGTTACTGGTTCTAATTGCATCTCAAGGTTATCAAGGCGCTTAGACATCAGTGTTAATTGAATTGTTTCTTCTGGTTGCAGACGAATAACAAGACGATTTGGCTCAATGTTACCTACGTTGTCTGTATAAACATTGTGAGACACTTTTTTGTATTCAACAACGATTTCAGCACAACGCTTTTTCATACGTTTACCTGTACGAAGATAGAAAGGCACGCCAGCCCAGCGCCAGTTATCGATGTGCGCACGAATAGCAACAAAAGTTTCTGTTTTACTCGCACCTTCGTTTAATTCTTCTAAGTAACCAGGGACGATTTTACCGTCTAAGTTACCTGGTACGTACTGACCACGTACAATGTTTGCATCAACATCTTCAGCCACTAACGGACGTAACGACTCAAGTACTTTTAGTTTTTCAGTACGGATGCTGTTTGCGTTTAGTTTATTTGGTGATTCCATTGCCACTAAACAAAGTAATTGTAGCAAGTGGTTTTGTACCATATCGCGTAATGCACCCGCTTTATCGTAGAAACCAGCACGGCTTTCTAGGCCCACTGTTTCCGATAAGCTAATTTGGATGTTATCGATTGATTTTGCATCCCACAGGTTTTCAAACAATGAGTTTGAAAAACGTAGTGCCATTAAGTTTTGTACTGTTTCTTTACCTAAGTAATGGTCAATACGGAATACTTGCTCTTCTTTGAAGTATTCAGCAATTTTTGCATTGATTGCTTCAGCAGATTCACCACAGTAACCAATCGGTTTTTCAACAACAACACGAGATGTTTCTGTGATTAGACCTTTCTTTGATAAGATTTCACAGCAGCTACCATACACTGCAGGTGGTAAAGAAAGGTAAAAAACACGAGACTTGTCAGCGTCGTGTTCATCAAGAATATCTCTTAATTTGTCCCAGTCATCATCTGCTTCAGTCACATTTGATACAACTGGCACAAGGTAAGCTGAAAACGCTTTCCAATCTTTTGCGTTGTACTCACCTTTACCTAAAAAGTCTTGTAACGCTTTATGTGCTGTTTCGATGTATTCTTTACATTTGCTTTCTTCACGTACCGTAGGAAGGATACGAGAACCTTGAGGAAGGTTGCCCTCTTGATAAGCGCGATACATTGCAGGAAGTAACTTACGTAACGCAAGATCACCGCCGCCCCCAAAAATTACGATATCAAATGGATTTAACATATATCACTCTCTACATTGGCAATGCCATGTTCATCCAATTCATGCAATATGGCAGTGCGTGTTGTTATCTGGTTGATGTGGCCTGTTAGACAATATCCTTTAACAAAGCCTGTTGAATTTGTTTGTAAGTAGCTTACTCATTCTTTTTATGTTGGCTGAAGTAAATGAGTCTTAGGGGCTCTGTAAATCCTCTCACAAAAATACAGGCCCTAAGAACTCCAGCGCTACCCGTTCAAAGGTATTCGGTTTGCAGCTAATACTGCGAATCTTTTACTGCTTACGATGTGTCTTATAGTAAGCGATCAGTCCATTGGTTGAACTATCATGTGGATGACTGACTTCATCATCAAATAATTCAGCTTCAATTTTAGAGGCAAGTCCCTTACCTAGCTCTACACCCCATTGGTCAAATGAACAGATTTCTAAAATAATGCCTTGGCAGAAGATCTTGTGCTCATAAAGCGCAATTAATCGTCCTACCGTTTTCGCATCAACTTTATCTAATAACATTGACGTTGTTGGGCGATTGCCTTGGTGAATCTTGTGATTCAATAATTCTGAGATTTCTGCTTCAGATTTACCTTTCGCGGTTAAATCTGCAGTTACTTGCTCTGCATCAACACCGGCCATCATCGCTTCGGTTTGTGCAAAGAAGTTTGATAATAAAATATCATGATGCTTGCCTACATTGACTTGCGGCTCAATTGAAGCAATAAAGTCAGCAGGTACAATTACATTACCTTGGTGTAGACATTGGTAAAAAGCATGTTGACCATTGATACCTGTCATACCCCAAATAATTGGAACCGTCGTGTAAGGAACCGTTTCACCTGCAAAAGTAACATGCTTACCGTTACTTTCCATCTCACCTTGCTGTAAATACGCGGGTAACATGTGTAGTGCTTGGTCATACGGTAAAATAGCTTGCGCTGTATAACCTAAAAAGCTTGTGTTCCAAACACTTAAAAGCGCCATTAATAATGGTACGTTATTTTCAAATTCAGCATTTTTAAAATGCTCATCAATTTCAAACGCACCTTCTAGGATCTCTTCGAACGCGTCGAAGCCTAAGTACAGGGCGATTGGTAATCCTATCGCACTCCATAAAGAAAATCGACCGCCTACCCAATCCCACATTGTGAATACGTTTTCATCAGCGATACCAAAGGCCGCTGTTTTTTCTAAATTGGTGCTTACAGCTACAAAGTGCTTAGCAATGTGCTCTTGCGCTTGTGCCGTTTGTAAAAACCACTCAACAGCCGATTTAGCGTTAGTCATGGTTTCTGAGGTGGTAAACGTTTTTGACGAGATAACAAATAACGTTGTCTCAACGTCTAAACCTTGTAAAACAGATGCAATCTGAACACCATCAACATTTGATACATAATGCACATTTAATGTGCCATCAGCATAAGCAGCAAGCGCTTCTGTTGCCATTTGTGGGCCTAGATTTGAACCACCGACACCAATTGCAACCACATCTTTTACTGCTTTTCCTGTGTAGCCTAACCACTCACCACTGCGTACCTTACCAACAAAGGCTTTCATTTTAGCAAGCTCAGCGTTAACAGCATCTGTTACGTTTTCGCCATCAACCATTACAGCTGTGTTAGCGCGGTTACGTAAAGCAGTATGAAGTACAGCACGGTCTTCAGTAATGTTAATTTTCTCACCACTGAACATTTTTTCGCGCCATGCGCTAATATCACACTCTTTCGCTAAAGCAATTAATTGTTCAAAAACAGTTTTATCAATTTGTTGTTTCGAGTAATCGAATAATACACCCAGGATCTGAGCAGAGAATTGCTCGAAACGCGTGCTATTTTTGGCAAATAAATCTTTAAGATGAATTTGTTTCATCTTCTTGGCACTTTCAGATAGTGCTTGCCAACTAGCTAATTGCGAACGGCTGCTCATATATTTAATCCCCTTCAAAACTTGCAACAAACTGATTCTTAACTATCTTTTTATTATATTGAATAAAGACAGCAATTAAAAACACGGTGTGAAATCAACACTAAGTTAAAATGACAACGCTGTCAATGTTCTACTTTTACATTTTATAGTCGAGATAATAGCGCAATTTTTCTCTTTTGACACCGGTATCATAAAAATTATCTCAATTATTTTACTGCTAATTTGGTAGAACATTAGATACACTAACTAACTTATATTAAATATTGATGTACATATAAGAAAAAGCGTCTGGTGAATACCTGGCCAATAATATTATAATACAAATATAACCAACTATAAAGCAACAGTATGAAAGTAACCATTAATGATGTAGCCAAGCTCGCAGGTGTTTCAATGAAAACCGTTTCACGAGTGATTAATAAAGAGCCATCGGTCAGAAAAAAAACGTACGATATAGTGATGGACGCTGTTAACACGTTAAACTATCAACCAAACCTTGCTGCTCGAAACCTAGCAGGCACATCGTCTTTTACTGTTGGTTTAGTTTATGACAACCCGAATGCTTATTATGTCATCGACATGCAAAACGGTGTGTTATCGCGTTGTAAAGAAGAAGGCTATGAGCTGGTTATTCATCCATGTAACTATCTGGATGGCAACATGGAAGAAGACTTTAAAACCATGATCAAGCGCTCTCGCTTAGCTGGCCTTGTATTAACGCCACCGCTGTCAGAGCAAAATAGCATTATTGATATGCTAGATGAGATGGGCATTCATTATGTTCGCGTACTCTCTGGCCGCCCTACTGAAGAAGACCAAGACACTTGTATCTATGTGAACGATTACGCAGCTGCGTACGAAATCACCTCTCACCTACTGTCGCTTGGCCATAAAAATATTGGTTTTTTATGCGGTGACAAAGAGCATAAATCAACAACTGAACGTTTAGAGGGTTATCAGGCCGCGTTAAAAGATCACAGCATTCCATTGCATGACGCGCTGATCTACGAAGGCCAGTATTCTTTTGAATCAGGTGTAGAAGGCGCAAAAGCATTGTTAGGTGAGAATAACCCGAAAAACATCACAGCCCTACTTGGCGGTAACGATGAAATGGCAGCGGGCGCGTTATTCGCCTCACGCTTAATGGGTATCGAAATTCCACAGCAGCTATCAATTACGGGCTTCGAAGACTCACCGTTCTCGCGTCAAACTTGGCCTAAACTAACCACAGCACATCAGGCGAATGATGTAATTTCGCAGCATGCAGCCCGTTTACTGTTTAGAAAAACCCGTGGTGCACGTAATCAAGATAAAGACATCATCACGACCTTTACCCCTTCATTAGTGGTACGGGAAAGCTCAGGCCCTACAACGGCCTAATTTATACAAGTTACGAAAAAGCCGCTCTATAGCGGCTTTTTTTAATTAAGCGAATTGGAATTGCTTGTTAAAGCAATGCTAAACCACCATTTAAGTTATAAACATTTTCAAACCCTAACTGCGACAAATTGTTAGCCGCTTGTTTTGAACGATTACCACTTCGGCAAACCAAAATGTAGCTATGCGCTTTATCAAGCTGCCCTTGCACGATGGCGTTTGCCATGCGACTGAGTGGAATGTTAATCACTTTGCTCTCAGCAACAGTGAATAACTCTGCTAAATTATTCGCTCCATGCTCATACGGTTCACGTGTATCAATTAGGTAAGTTGCCTTATCATCTAACATTGATTTCGCATCGGTTGCGACTAGCTGTTTCATCGGCGCACTTTCAAGTGTTTCAACATAGCCACATAGAGAATGACTTACAGTATGCTTTTGCTCATCAGCTTGTTGCTTTAATTCAACAAACTCATCATCTGATACTAGCTCACTTAATAGTTGCGCAAGTAACGGCGTCGTTGCTTTTTGCGCATGCCAATCCATAGCAAAACACTGCTGATAATCATGACCAGAACAAACCACCGTTGAATCTTGTATTACCATAGCAAGCTGCTTTAAAGACTGAGCCATTTTCACAGCATCACCACCGCTAATTGCAGTGTTACCTAAGCCGCCTGGTAAGATTAAATCACCACAGAAGCAATAGCTGATATCACCGCTTTGCGTATCTGATAATAAATAGCTAACACTATCGTCACTGTGACCTGGTGTTGCTACTTTAGTTAAGCGCGCATCGCTTAATTCGATGGTTGCTGAATCTTTTGGCCAGCCAAGTTCGTCTATCTCATTAGCAACATAACGTTCTGCGAGCTCTTTTGATAATAAACAACGGGCCGATAAACGTTCTTGGTGGTTATGGGTATCGATAATCGCTTTTACTGTTAAACCTTGTGTCGCGACAATTTTCGCCATACGTGGAATAAGCTCAATGATAGGATCAATCACCACAGCGCTTTTATCACTGTCGACATAAAGCCAGCAGCACGCTGCTTGATGGCGAAGTTGTGTTAAGCCAATAGCACAAACTTCGTGTTGCGGCGATGTACTATCAGATACCACTAAGCAGTTTGCTTCTAGAATCGGCTTTAAAGAACGGATTTTGTCGCAAGCAAAATCAATCTCTTGTTGGTTAACCGCAGGGCCAAACGACATACGTATCGCGTTTTCACTTTGCCAATCACTGGCTCCCATCGCATCTAAAACAAAACTACGATTTGCACCTGAGCTGCATGCCGAGCCGCCACTTACACGGATACCCGCAGCATCAAATAAATCCATCACTTCTTTACTGGTTAATTCGTTCACCGCAAAATTCAACGTTGTTGGCACCGAATGCTCAAAACTGTGATTGAACGTGATGCTACCAAAGGTGTCTGTTAATGCAGCTAATAATTGCTCGCGAAAAGTATGTAGCTGCTCAATTGGCTTAAAAGTCTGGTTTTGTTTATCAAGTAATAACGAGAACAACTTATTCAAACCGGCAATGCCCGGTAAATTTTCGGTACCAGATCGCATACCACTTTCTTGGCCGCCGCCAGCAATAAATGGCGTATATGCACTGCCTTTACGAATATAAAGTACACCAATGCCTTTAGGCGCATACAATTTATGGCCAGAAAATGGGGCGTAATCAATGGTTGTTTGGCTTAGTGCTAAGTTGGTTTTGCCTAATGCTTGTACACAGTCAACCATCCAAGCCACATTATTGTTTTCACTACGAATAACTTGCTCAATAGCGCTTAAATCTTGGAATACACCGGTTTCGTTGTTTACTGCCATAGTACAAATCATCAGTGCATTCGCAGCATGTTTACGAATAAACTCGTGACCTAAAATACCGTTTTTATCTACTGGAATAGCTAATACCTGCGCGTTGATATCAAGTACGCTGTTCCAATGCTTTAGGGTATTTGGCACCGCTTTATGCTCTGTTGCCCCATAAAGTAATACCGGATTCTCGATTTGATGATTTTTTGCAGCAATAAGCGTAGAAACAACCGCTGTTTGAATACCTTCTGTTGCACCCGAGGTAAATAAAATATCGCCGTCGGTAGCGCCAATGACTTCACGTGCTTTGTTACGTGTTTGTTCTAATAAGTGTTTTGCTTGAATACCCGTAATATGAGAGCTTGATGGATTACCAAAACAGACTTGCATCGTGTGCGAAACCACATCGGCAATTTCAGGAAGTACAGGAGTCGTTGCATTCGCATCTAAATAAATTTGCTGATTAGCATCGTCAGGAAGGTAAAAATTTGCCATGAAAAACGCACCATATTACTAAAAGATATATCTTATAACCTATTTTACATTTTTCACGGCTAAATTATAATAATCAATTAGTCAGTAAAGTGCGTTTTCTATACTTTTTAAGACTAAGCTAATTTTCTATTAGCTCAACCTGCTTAGAAGACCAGGCATTGATAAGTGCTTTTACTAAAGAAGCCAGCGGTATTGCGAAAAACACGCCCCAAAAGCCCCATAAACCGCCAAAAAACAATACTGCAACGATGATGAACACTGGGTTTAAATCTACCGCTTCAGAGAACAATAACGGCACTAACACATTGCCATCAAGTGCTTGGATCACGCCATAGATGATTAATATGGTCCAAAATTGTGTTTCTAAACCAAACTGGAATAACGCCACTGCAGCGACAGGAATGGTCACCAATGCCGCCCCTACAAATGGAATAAGCACAGACAAGCCAACTAATACGCCTAGTAAAGCCGCATAGCGAAGGTCAAGCACTGCAAAAGCAATAAAAGATGCTGTACCAACAATTAAAATTTCAAATACCTTACCGCGGATATAATTCATGATTTGCTGATTCATTTCTTGCCAAACTTGAATGATCAAGCGACGTTGCTTAGGCAATAAACGCTCAGCACTTTGCGTGAGCTCTAATTTATCTTTAAGCATAAAGAACACTAAGAGCGGCACTAAAATAAGATAAATCAGCCAAGCTGCAACGTCTTTTATCGAAGTTAATGATACCGATAGCACCAACTGACCAAACTCAATCGCTTTGGTCTCAACACTGGTAACAATTGATTTAACCTGATCTTCAGTAATCAAACTTGGGTAATCTTCAGGAAGATGTAACAGCAGTGCTTTACCTTTTTCGATCATATAAGGCGTTTCTTGAACTAGATTGCTGGTTTGCTGCCAAAGCACAGGCCCCATGCCGACAATAATCATAATCATCAAGCCACTGAATACCAGCATAACTAGAATCGTTGCGGTAAACCGTTTCAAACCCAGCTTTTCTAAGTGAGCAACAGGCCAATCTAGTAAATAGGCAATTACCAAGGCAACTAAGACAGGCACGATTAACGAACCAAAAAAGTAGAAAAATGCAAAGGTTGCAATAAGCAATAACAACAAGGTTACTGAATGGGGATCAGAAAATTTATTTTCGTACCAGGCTTTTACATACTCAAACACGAATGGGCTCCACTGTTAGCACACCTAATTCTAGGTCAATTTTAAAATGGTAATGATGTTTTTCTAAAAATCGCTGCATATCGTCCGTTGCCTCAGCAGCATTAAATGTAAAAGTCACGGCTTGTTGAGCCGATACTGCCTTATTCAACCCTAATTTAAACTGAATAAATTGTTGAGGGCACTTATAGTCCCTTAAATCAACCGTTAACATAGCGAATCAACTGCGTTATTAATATGAATAATAAGTATAAGATGTAGGCACCTTGCTAAAATAAGTCTTTATAATGAGAAACAACTCATTTTTTTCTTAAAACACGCAAAACAATAGTTTATCCTTATTCAATAACTGGTAGTAAAGGAAACCTGATGCCTGGCTCGCATAATAAAGCGCAATTACCTGCGAATCCAACTCTTAAAGAGATAAACTGGTATAAAAAACAAATAAACTGGGGCGAGCTGCCGCCTTTTTATCATATGGTCGCATCATCGGTTAGCGAATCTGAAGGGATTTTAGACCACGGTTTTGATAATGCCGTTAAACAATTAATTGACCCACGCAACTGGAACCTTGATTTATTAGGTGGCCATGAAACCGATATGGGCGAAATTGTCTGTGAGCAAAAACCGCGCATTGCTTTGCATCAAAGCTTTACGGACCGAGGTTTTGAATTATGGGCCTACCCTTATGCAAAAGATGTGACGGTAGACCAATACATCAAAGACAACCGCTTTATGGAATTTAAGGTGTGGGATCCGCACACCATGAAAAACCTTATTCGTTTTAACCAGCTTCATAAATTCATCGCTTTTTACTTTGAAAGAGGTGACAAAGCTGACAAAGCCTTAATTCTGCATGCTCATAAAGTAGCGCATAAAATCATAACTTTTTTACAACGAGAGTTGAACGTTGTTAAGCTAGATGGAGTCACAATAAAAGATTTCTATCAATTGTGCGAAAAAGACAGCCGAGCATGCAGCGACGAAATAGATTTAGCAAAAGTCATGTTAGGTGAGCAAATCAACAAGGAATAAGATGCGACTAAAATTAGCCTTTATTACACTGTGTAGTGCATTACTGACATTTTCGATATTGCACAGTGAGCCGTTGAAGGCACAAACTAACTTTAAGCTGCCCGATTTAGGGACCTCGGCATTACAAGCCTTACCGATTGAAAAAGAACAAGCAATCGGTGAAGTGATGATGATGCAAATTCGTGGCTCATCACCCGTTGTCAATGACCCTGTTCTTGATGAGTATCTGACCACTTTGGGCCGCCGTTTAGTCGCAAACGCCAACGATGTTCGTTTTCCATTTTCTTTTTTCTGGGTTAATAACCCTGAAATCAACGCTTTTGCGTTCTATGGTGGTCATGTAGGTGTGCATACAGGGCTCATGGCACAAGCCGATAACGAAAGTCAATTTGCCTCAGTACTTGGGCACGAAATTGCCCACGTAACACAACGCCATTTAGCGCGTCGTATTCAACAACAGCAAGATAACAGCGCGTTAACCATCGCTGGTATGATTGCTGGTATTTTAGCTACCGTTGTTGCACCTGATGCCGGTATTGCTATTATCTCTGCAAACCAGACTCAAGCGGCATTTAGTCAATTAACTCATAGCCGTGCTGCTGAACAAGAAGCAGACCGAATTGGTATGCAGACCTTAAATAATGCTGGGTTTGATCCTCGCCAATCGAGTGAATTTTTAACTAAACTTGCTGCACAAATTCGCTACAAATATAAGCCGCCCGCATTTTTGCTGACTCACCCATTGCCAGAAAGCCGTGTCTCTGATGTGCGCTTACGTGCCGAGCAGTATCCAAAAAGGCACTACTCCGATAGCCTAGAGTTTAACTTAGCTAAGAGCCGTGTTATTGCTCGCTATCAGCAAAAGTCAAAAGCCGCGGAAGATTTATTTCGTAAATTAATGCGTGAAAATACCGTTCATAACGACACTGCACTTAAATATGGTTTGGGTATTAGCTTGTTGGATCAAAAAAAGCTTGATGAAGCAGCCAGCATTTTGAACCCATTGCTTGAGCAAGATCCAAAGAACTTATTTTATATAGACACACACACCGACTTACTCATTGCGCAAGGTAAAGCGAATGAAGCAGTAGAGTTTTTAGCTAAGCTAGATATCGATAGACCTAACAATCAGGTAATTGCCTTAAACTATGCAAATGCTGCGATGGAAGCAAAACAATTTGACCTTGCTGAACGTATTTTAAAATCTTACTTGTTAGCAAAACCTGAGAACAACCTTGCCAAAGAGCTGATTGCTGATGTCTACAAAAAGCAAGAGAATATGGCTTCTTATCATGAAGCGCATGCCAATGTACTGGCCCAGTATGGTGCTTATTTAAAGGCAGCTGATGAAATTCAAAAAGCACTAAACTTTGTTGAGCCTGAAGAATTAGTTAAACAACAACGTTTAAAAGCCCTACTCACGCAATACCGTCAATTACAAAAAGAGCTTGCGAGACTTTAAGTCTCGCGGCGCTTGCCCTAAAATAAGCCAAATTATTAAATGTGAGAACACACTATGTCTGTTACTATTTATCATAATCCACGTTGTTCAAAATCGCGTGAAACACTTGCCCTATTAGAAAGCAATAACGTACAACCAAGTATTGTTGAATACCTAAAAACACCGCTTAATGAACAACAAATCTCGACTTTAATTAGCCAACTGGGCTTTACTTCAGCGCGTGAATTAATGCGTACTAAAGAAGACATTTACAAAGAGCTTGAGCTTAAAAACGAACAAAACGAAGACAAATTAATTGCTGCAATGGCTGCCAATCCAAAGCTAATCGAGCGCCCAATTGTTGAAAATAACGGCAAAGCTGCTCTTGGTCGTCCACCAGAAAACGTATTAAGCGTACTTTAATGGCTATAAACATTGTTGTGCTATACCACTCAAGCCATGGCTCTGTAGAAGCAATGGCTCATGAGATAGCCGAGTCGATTGAGCAACAAGGTGCAACAGCTTTATTGCGCACGTTCGTTAAACGTCAGCCACACGATATTGTGATCAGTAAAGATGATCTAATTAATTGTGATGGCTTAGCCTTTGGCACCCCTACTCGATTTGGCATGATGGCCTCACAAGCTAAGAGCTTTTGGGAGACCACCAGTGATCTGTGGCTTAAAGGTCAGCTGATAGATAAACCTGCTTGCGTATTTTCGTCATCGAGCAGTATGCACGGTGGTAACGAAGCCACCTTATTGAATCTATCACTGCCGTTGTTACATCACGGCATGATGTTGCTTGGCGTGCCTTATGAGGTACCTGAGTTATTAGCAACTGAAACCGGTGGTACGCCATACGGTGCGACTCATGTGGCCGGTAGCAATAACAGCAATGTGTTAAGTAAAGACGAAATTAAAATTTGCCAAAGTGTTGGAAAACGCTTGGCACTGATTACGAGTAAATTACAATGAGCTTGGAACCAAAGCTAAATCAGCCTGTTGCCAAAAAGCCAATTACTAAACGATTCCAACGTTTTGCACTGATTGGTTATATCGGCTTATTAATTTTAATGCCAATTTGGTTGTTTTTAATTGCCCCAAGAGAAGGCCACAGTAACGGCTTTATCTTTGTTTTTTATATACTCCCTCTTCTATTACCACTGAAAGGGATTATTCAAGATAAGCCTTACACCTACGCGTGGGCAAACTTTATCGTGATGTTCTATTTTATCCATGGTTTTACATTACTATGGGTCGCACAAGAACAGCTGATTTGGGTATTACTTGAGTTAATCTTTGCCAGTCTGATGTTTATTGGTTGCACTTATTATGCTCGCCATCGCGGGCAAGAGCTTGGCCTTAAGATTCGTAAATTAAAAGAAGAGCTGGCCGAAGAAAAAGCGGCACATGAGCACGATAAATAAGCACTTTCGTTTAGCTTAATTAACACAAAAAACGGCAATCAAGGTTGCCGTTTTTTTATGTCACTTTATTTAGTTTTTATGCGTTCACACCAACTCTGCTAAGGTGGCTAGCGCGACAATACTTGCCAGACCCACTTGGCCAATTAAGCTAAATAGTGAAAACAGTCTTAAAATAAACAGCCCCCATGGGTGACGAATATGCGGGTATAGCGCACAGCGTTTTAAACTTGTAGCAAAGAAAAAGCATAAGATAGAAACTAATGTAAAGCCCAGCGTTAACTCACTTTTAATGGCAATGCTATCATCAAAAAAGAAGAACAACTGCACAGGTAGTAACACAGTTACAATCGCGTGGAGTAAGTGCACTTTTTTAACGCGATCAAACTGCCCTTCTGGCGAAAGCTCTTTAATGCCAAAGTCATGTTCAAGGCACTTCACTAAGTTATCTGCTTTAATGCTAACTGCTAATCGGTAGCAGCTTAGACCGTCTTTGTTACGAACCCTAAAGTCATAGCCCGCTTTTAAAAGCAACACCAGTAAAGGTCCATTCTCGGCTAATACGGCGTAATGTAATGCTGTATTCCCTTTATTGTCTTGGGCTTTTTTATCTTGATGTTCAAGTATTGTCTCAACCACATTCACATAGCCTTTTTCGGTTGCCCACATAAAGGCTGTTTTACCGTTTTCGTCAGCTAATGCACCTGTTGCGCCTTGCTCAATAAAACGCTTTGCCATGGTTTGTTTTGCATTTTCGTGGCTCAAGTGGGCAAGTAAAGCTTGTTCAAGTAACGATGCTGAGTCAACATCAGGTGATACAAGTTTTAGTAAGGTGAAGTAATCTTCACCGTGAGCAACTTTTTCAGCTGCAAGCGCCGTTAATGATTCAAGATCAGCCACTGAATCAGGGATAAAACCACTAAAGCGCTCTCTAAAGTCAACTTCGGTCCACAGTTCTAATACATCGTCCGCAGACATTTTCGCACCGTGATTAAGCACATGTTCAATCACAGTGAAATAGCGCCGATTAAATAACTGGTGAATCAAAGTTATAGGTGTTTTAACAGCCGATTGAGCAAATGCGCTAGCGTATTTCTCTAAGCGCTGGCATAACATTAAAACAAGACTCTCTGGGGTGTAGTCGTTTTCTAAAAAGTGCGCTTTCATAGCATTAATATAATGCAGCGCAGCTTCATCAAATTCAGAGATGTGTTGGAAATAACACTCTTCAAACGGTTCAAGAGGAGTCAACCAAGTAAGGTAGTAAATAGGCGGAAGAACCGTCGTACACACACCGTCATCTTCATTAGTAGAACGACATGCCGGCCAAGCTTCTAAAGCGTCTAAAATATAAGCCCCGTTTTGCTCAGCTAATCCTTTGATCAGTAACGGGTATTCCTTTGGCCAAATCAGTACATTTTCCATTAAAAAAACACAACTCCGCTGCACATTATTCGATGTCTAATTAAGCACTTAGTTATAGCAAAATTTACCTGACAGTTTGCTTAATATTGTCATCAATAACACAGTATCTGACAGATACTCTGGTAAACAAGAAAAGTAGTATGATTCTACCACAGAGGGTTACAGGTGCTAGCGCAAAGTAGGTGATTTTTAAAGAAAATAGAAAAGCAGCGGCACATGGACGGTACTCACTGCTTGGTTGGAGACTGAAAGTAACTAAAAAGCCCGATGAGGTGAAGGTAATCGCGCTTTTTAGCTGACTTACTTACTTGCTAATTCATGTGTCACTTCATCAATGCCAACTTGGCTAATGCGCTGCAGCACTTCTTTTTGCTTTGCACTTAACAGTGAGATACCTTCAGCAACAATATCGTATACTTTCCACTGCTTGTCTTTGCCTTGGCGTAATTTAAAGTGCAAATCTATAGCTGGCGCATTGTCATCAACAATTTGTGTCTTAACAGTTGCATAACCATCGTCGATTAGTTGTGATTGATCAAAAATTACTTTTTGGCCTGTGTATTTCATTAGCGCGCCAGCATAAGTCACTGTTAAGTAATGCTCAACCGCAGCAATAAAATCAACGGCTTGTTCACGGCGCAGCCCTTTAATATGCTTACCTAAAAGCTTGTACGATACAAACTTAATATCCATATGTGGTAATAAGCGTTTTTCAACAATATTCGCCATTGCTTCTGAGCTTGCATCACCTTTCGCATTCACATTTGCGATATCAACAAATAAATCAGCAGTGACTGATTCTAATAATTGCTTAGGCGAGCGGTCTTCACTGGCAAAAGCAGATGCAGCAAAAAATGCTGCAATTAGCAAAAATGAGTTAACTAGTTTGGTCATCGTGTTCACCTCTAAACGAAAATTTTCGCTAATATACCGATATTAAATCCACAAAAAAAGAAACAATCTGACATTGTTTTAATGCCAATTAAGCACCAATCGATTTTTTCCATAGTTTTCAGCTAATTGCTAAAAAATATGAGAATGTGCACAGCTTCTGTGTTTTTTTGCACATTGAAAAGCCCCTAACACCGCCTTATTTACTTGCTCATCGACATAATGAGAAGTACCGAAATGAAATTTAAAAAGCCATTAAAAGCACTTATTTTGAGTGCAGCTGCTCTTTTAGCAGCACCAAGTTATTCAGCTTCAAATCATGGTTATGCCATTGATTACATTCAAGGTGAAGGTGATGTAAAAGGTCTAAAGCTGGCCTATCAGTACCATGTACCCAATGAAAAGTTGCCCTTGCAACACGCCCGCTTGTACTTCGAATCTAGTTTTAATATTTGGCAGTATGGCAAAGACAACAAACATCAAACTAATATCGTGTTAGCTATGTCTCCGGTGATCCAATACCCTGTGTTTAATGTGAAAAACATGCCTGTTTATGTGGAGTTTGGGATTGGCGTTTCACTGTTGGACGACACCCGTTTTGCAGGCAAAAACGTTAGTACTCACTATCAGTTTGAAGATAGATTGGGTCTAGTTGCAGATTTAGGTGACGACTCAACCTTAGCACTTAGATATTTACATTACTCAAATGCGGGTTTCAAGAGCCCTAACCCTGGCCTTGATTTTATTTCACTGTCTTATGCAAGACGATTTTAAGTGCTACTATATCGCTGTGTATATCGGCAGGATTTCAAGATGGAAACTTGGCAAATTATAGCCATTGTTGTTGCTGTGTTTGGTGTAGTAATTGGTAACCTTATGTTGCTAAAACATGCAGCAAAAATGGACTTCAAAGTACCTAAAAGCGATGATAATGAAGATAAAAAAAGCCCTGATGAATAATCAGGGCTTTTCTATTTAATGCTTTAGCTAAGATTAAACTAACCAATGTGCCATTAAGACAATCACCGGTAATGTCACTAAAGTTCTTAAAATAAAGATGAAGAACAATTCGATAATATTAACCGGAATTTTACTACCTAAAAGCAGTGCTCCCACTTCCGACATATAAATCAATTGCGTCACACTCATTGCTGCGATAATAAACCGTGTTACATCACTTTCAATACTACCCGCTGCAAGAATTGACGGAATAAACATATCAGCAAATCCAACCATAATTGTTTGTGCCGCGGCCTCAGCTTCAGGTACTTGTAATAGCTCTAAAAATGGCACAAACGGCTTGCCCATATATTCAAAAATTGGCGTATATTCAGCAATAATCAAGGCAAATGTGCCCACAGCCATAACGACAGGTAACACAGCGAATACCATATCAAAGGCGTTATGTAGACCTTCTTTCACTGTACCAGCAAAACCCGGTGCAGTGCGTGCTTTAGCAAGCGCCACATCAAGTGAATGAGAGACTAATGTTTTACCTTCAGGCACTGATTCTGCGTCTTTATCTGGCTCTGAGCCATCAAAATATAGGTCTTTTTTGAAGCGTAATGGTGGTAAGCGAGGCACAATTAATGCCGCAACAAAACCCGCCAAACACACTGTTAAATAAAACGGTGCAAACAAGTGTTCAAGCTTTACTTGGCCAATAACAACTAAACAAAAGGTGATTGATACTGCAGAGAAAGTAGTACCAATAATGGCCGCTTCGCGTTGTGTATAGTGTTTATCTTCATACTGACGAGCGGTCATCAAAATACCCACACTACCATCACCTAACCAAGATGCTACACAGTTAACCGCACTGCGACCTGGCACACCAAAAAGTGGACGCATCACTTTAGTTAATAAGGTACCGACTAGCTCTAACAAGCCGAAGTTTAATAATAACGGTAATAGTAAGCCCGCTAAAACAAACACAGAAAACAACACTGGCAACAAGTCGTTTAAAACCAGTGCACCGGTATTACCGGAAATAATCATTTCTGGCCCTTGTTTTGTGTAGGTCAAAACGATAAAAACCATGCCTAATAAACGAACACTCAACCACAACCAACTAACATCAAATAAATGTTTAATTATAAAGAACTTAAGTAATGGCTGGGGTTTAAACAACTTTATCACTAAAGATAAAATACCGGTAATGCAAACAATGCTCGTAATTAAACCAAGCGCGAAAGGAGCTATCCACGCCTGCACAGCTTTTGCCATAACAGCAATCGGAATGGTCATTGCCTCACCTATGGGTACCGGCGTCATAAACAAGAAGACACCTATAAGTGAGGGAACGAAAAAGGTAAACAAGGTTCGCAAGTCACTGCGATGGGCTGTGTTTAAGTTAGACATATTTTCAACCTGTAAAAACCACAAAAAGAGCGGCTAAGCTCTTTTTGTGGTGGTTTTAACTATTATAATTATTAAATATTAATACCGCGCTGACGCAGTGCATTCTCTAATGCTTGCTGGAGATCATTCATTGTTCCTGGCTCAAGAATTGTGCCTGCAGAATCCATCCACGTTAAGCTTGTGCCACCTTCTTTAGTGCGACTAACAAGAATTTGATATTGGCCATCTTCAATTGGCAGCTCAGCTAACTCTTCACCCCAAATTGAGTCCCATACGCTTGATTCTGGCTTTTTATAATCAGCCGTGATCAAGCCACGATCTTGGTCAATTTCTACAATAGTGAAAGATAAGCGCTCTAAGAAACCTGAAAAACGCTCAAACACAGCAAAATAGTCCTGCTCAGTCACTAAAGCTGCATTCCCTTTGTCATCAAACCCCATCTCTAACGAGATAACACCTTGCTTTTTGCGCATTTCAACTTCAAGTTGACGATAGCGATAATCAAATTCAGCGACAACTTGGTTTAACGCACGCACTTCTAACTGTTGCTGTAAAAGCGGTGTAAGAGGTTGACTATCGCTTTTATAATCTACTAACTTAGCATTTAATGACGCAGTACGTTGGTGCGATTTTTCTTCAATAGTAAATAAGAAACGTTGTTGTGATACTTCGGTTTCGCTTTCCCAAAACCAACCATCTTCTGGCTTTATAATTGTGTACCAATCTGTTTCAACACTTCCTAAAAGCTTATCTTCTTTTATTGCAGAAGTATTTTTTTCGTTCAACACGGCGTGGATCGAGTCCCAAATAAACTCGTCTAAATCAACAATACCGTCGTTTTTATCAAAATAAACACGCGCATCTTTGTCACCCTCTTCGACCCAACTACCTTGAGCAATGGTAATAACCTGTGCTGGCGGACGGTAGTTTTTCGCTTCAGGGTTATTGTCGTATTGCGCAACGTCCATTTTATATGTCGGATCTTGAGCCGGTTGCGCTAAACCTTCAGGTGCTTTGACTGGTTGATTAGCACGATAATTGCGTTTGTGGTGCGCTTCGTCGGTAAATACACCGCACCCAGTTAAACTTACCATTACGCTTACAGCAAGCGCCTTTGAGATCCAATACTGCACAGATATTTCTCCTTAGCAAACCCTTAATTCTTTTAACAAATATATGAGTGGGTAATACCGATTTGGTTCACTGTAAAATCACTTTTAACTTTACATTTCTTGTTTTTATGCAAAAAACCCGAATAGATTGGGCTAGCGTAACGTGTTTGAATGCTTATCGCCTTGCAAAATTTTAACTATGGTACTTTCTGATGCCCCTAAAAACAAGAAAGAGCGCACTTTATTCACGGCTTAATTAATCGTCGCTATCGTTAACTAAGCAAATTATGTTAAACTTCGCCGCCGTGCGGTATTAAACTCACGTGAAATTAAAGCTTAATCAAGCTTATATCCATTGGTATTGTTAATTACTAGGTATTTAAAATTCCATGACTGCTTTTACAAATCATCAGATAGTACTCACTGCGATTGGCGAAGATAGACCCGGTATCGTCAGCGAATTAACTCAGTTAGTGAGTGATTGCCATTGCAATATAATTGACAGTCGCATTGCTATTTTGGGCAACGAGTTCACCTTTATCATGCTACTAGCAGGTGATATGTCGGCAATTAGCCGCATTGAACATACTTTGCCAACTAAAGGAATGGAACTAGGCCTTTTAACCATGATGAAACGCACTGCAAGTCATGTTGCATGTGAATTTTGTGCCGGTTACACCCTCGAATACACAGGTATTGATACACCAGGAACATTAAGTAAAGTTACACGCTTTTTTGCTGATAACAACATCAGCATTTGTTCTCTTAAATCGGACACTTATGATGAAGATGACGAGCTTAAAATGCGCTGTGAACTTGAGTTTAATATTCCTGTTGAAGTCGATATTGATAACTTTAAAGTGAGCTTTGAAGATCTTTCTCGTAGTTTGAACGTAGATTATATTTTCAGACGCATTCGCTAAGGAGCAAAGCATGAAAACAATTAATCCATTACAAGCAGGCGACACAGCCCCAGCTTTTAGTTTACAAAATCAAAATGACGAAACTATCGTACTCGCTGATCTTTTAAAAGAGCAGCAAGTACTGGTTTATTTCTACCCTAAAGCATCAACACCAGGTTGCACTGTGCAAGCAGAAAACTTACGTGATGAAAAAGCTGAGCTAGCTAAATTAAATACACGTGTTGTGGGTATCAGCCCTGATCCAATCAAGCGTTTAAAGAATTTTGAAACCAAAAAAGAGCTTAACTTTGATTTATTAGCCGACGAAGATCACGCGATTGCTGATGCCTTTGGTATTTGGGGTTACAAGAAGTTTATGGGTAAAGAATACGAAGGAATTCATTTATACCCCCATTAAATAGTTGCACACTTCACTATAAAAATTAAATCATCACCTATCCAATCATCTCATTTACTACTACATTTATAACTTGCACAGTTCTATTGGAAGTAGAATGTTATGGTCGAGTTTTTTTACTCACATTCATCTTATAAGGAAGAGTTAGATCTTTCTGAATCATTATTGAATGAGGAGGAAAAAGTTTGGATGTCAAAAAAGGTTGTGAGTACCGGAGTCTTGGTATTTGATAATGATTTTAGAGTCCTCCCTTTAATTTCAGAGTTTCTATCCACAAGTTTAAGAAATAACAAAATAAGCCAACATACAGCTAAGACCTATTCAAAAAACCTTATCTATTTCCTAACTTACCTTAAGCAACGGCCTGAGTTCAAAAACACTACTCTTGATGAGGCGTTTCTTACTGTAACAAAGTTTGTTATTGAGGAATATTTAGCCGATTTAAGAAATAACTCTAACCTATCAACAGCAACAGTTAGAAATAGAGACTCTACATTACAAGCGTTTATTCATAAGTTTCTATACCAGAACCAAGAGCTTCGTGACGCATACATAGACAAGAGCCCTTATGAAAATGGCTTAATTAGTGGTCCAGTCAAACAAAAGCTTGTTGTGTCATGCTCAATTGACGAACTTACAATCTTAATAGAGCAAAGCCCACATGAAAGAGAAAGGTTGATTCTGCAATTTATCTTTGATTCTGGGATTAGGAGATCTGAGTTACAAAATATTACTAAGCAAGACATAATGAATGCGAGTGAATTCAATAGCCAGAAGCTAATTTCCCGAAGAAATGATCTCCCAACTACTTCACCTTATGCACCTCTATCTGTCGAGGGTGTAAAAGGCCGGCATAACAACTCTAAACAACGAATGACCCTTGTGAGTCGACCTGTCTTAGGTCGTATAATTAAATACCACGCCTCACCACTATATAAAAAATACGCTAGAAAGTACTCTTCACCAGAGCAAACACCAGCTTTTTTTAATGGAGATGGAAAACCAATAACACCTAAGTGTTTATCTAAGTTATTAGAGCGACTGTCTAATCGCGCGATAAAAAAAGGAGCCATATCTTATCCTATTTCTCCCCATAAACTCAGGCATGGATATGCGTATGACCTACTTCAATCACCAGATATAGGTCAAACCTATGTTGACAGACTTGCCGTAGTTCAAAAATCTTTAGGGCATGCTTACTTAAGTAGCACAGAGGTCTATACTAAAATTCCAATAGAGTTATATAAAAAAATTACTGATAGCGATGGTCATTTGATTACAAAAGCAGAACGAATGGAACGTTTAGCTAACAAAACACATTTAAAGATAAATTTGAAGGATAAGAGATGAAAAAGGTGAAGCGCTTTTTCACGGAATGGGAAGAGCTACTATCAACGCCATTAAATAGTTTTAATGACTTGGCAAAACCCAACAAATCAAATCCGCATCGCCAGCTTATGCACCTATTCACATCAGTTTATAAAGTCAAAACAAGTACATCATATAAAAGCGACATTAAGTCGGCTTTCAATTATGTGTCTGCACTGATGGAAGAACAGTTTCATCGAGAACCTATTTATCTAAACAAAATACTAAATGAATTTTCATTAAATGAATTTCATTCTTACTTAAAACGTTGCATGCAGAGTGAAAAAATACATAATCGTCATGCAAATGTTTTACAAAGTGCTTATAAAACCGTTCTGAATAAAGCAATTGAAATTAAAGTTCCTAACTTTGATAGATTCTATTTACCAAGCCCGTTTTGTTATCAAACTAGGGTAACCGAGCGATACAAACCTTATAGTCTAAGTGACAGAAAACAAATTGAAGAAGCTATCGAAATTGAAATAGCTCGTGTAACGAGTCTCCTTAGCCCCTATGAAAAAACAGGTAAAGGAAGAGCTATACTCGATGAAAACTGTGCGCTTAAAAGAGGCATTAAAAACCTAACATTAGATGATGCGCGTTGGATTTTTGAAAATAAAATGGACTGCGAACCAATTCTTCACAGCTCGAATTTCCAAAGCACACGTGCAGGAAGAATTTTCTACAAGATTGTTAAGAAAAATAATGCTAACTATCGAGACGTTTATGAGTCCTGGGGAGTGTTAAGTAAGGTTACTATTAATCACCTAATACCGTTCCTACTTAAATTATTAAAAATCACAGGAATGAATGTAGAATCAATTTATAACCTAGAAATTAATGACCTAGTAGAGTCACACCCAGCAACAGGGAAACCTTGCTTAAGATATTGGAAAAACCGTTCAGATGGGCAGAAATTATATCACTTAGATATATTTAAAGCTGACCTTCAATGGTTAACTCAAAGCCAAGGCCAGCAAGTCCGAGCTATTTTTAATTGTATTTTGCAGTTAACTTCAAGGTTAAGGTCGGTAGCGCCTTTAAAGCATAAAAATCAACTATGGCTGTATGAAACACATGTAGGCCTAATTAAAAGCTTACCTAACACCTATATGGTCTCAATGGCTATAAAAACCTTTTCAAAAAAGTGTGGGCTTTTAAGGAAAGATAAGAAAAGCTCAATCATAGAGACAACAAGATTTAGGCCTACTTTTGTTAGCGACTTAGTAGCGCAAGGTGTATCAATTAGAGAGATTCAACTACTAATGGGGCATAAAAATCTATACACAACAATGCGCTATTTAGATATACATGACTTCGGACAAGCCTCAAGAGAAAGAATTAAAGAAAAATTGACAGAAATTCACATCAACTCACTTTCATCTAAAGGAAGAAATACAAAAACCGACACATCACTATCCAAAAAGAACATAGCGCCTATATCAACCCCCTTTGCAACATGTAAAAATATATTTAATCCTCCAGAGTCAGTTAAGAGCCTGCCCTCATACACAAAAGGGAAGCCTTGTAGCACATACAATATGTGCCTCAGCTGCCCGAATGTAATTATTACTAAAACGGATTTACCTAAACTCTTTGCTATGAAGCGAGATTATCTAACCAAAATCCAAAATAGTAGGGTTTTAGACACACCTTTCGGAAATGTAATAACTGACAACCTTGCATTACTCAACTCAATTTTAGATAGTCAGGACTCTGAATTTAGCAATCAGGAGCTAGAAGAGGCAGAAGGGTTTTCGCTATATATTGAAACAACTGAGCTTATTTAAGGGCACTTAATGGAAAGCCAACTAGAACAACTTAGTATTTTAAGAGCTGTTGCTCAGTTAAAAAAGTACAAATATAATTTTGAAAAGAGTAAATTCGATGAAGTTCTGAACGAAGGTAACACAGCGTACTTCACAAAATTACTTAGCCTACCAGTTTCACATTACTCTCATTTTTCAGATAATGAGTGGGACTTTAATTTTGAAAACCCTAATGCCTCAGCAAATATTATAGGCAGCAAACTTAAAATTAACTTCAGTAAATATAAGAACATTCCAGCTGTTGTAGTTATTGAGATTAAATGTTTACTTATGAGTGTTATGTTGACACCAGAAGTTTTTATCAATAATCGTAGAAAAGCTAAGAAAAGGTCAATTAGAAAGCTTGCAACTAGCACAATAATGGCTCACTTTAAGGCCGGCCTGCGATTTTTAGATGCCGTTTTTAACAAGTTAAAAGCTAAATTAGGGAATGAACATGTAGAAAAAAGTTATTCTTCAATAACACAAGTTCAAGCTGATGAATATCGACAGACAGCAAGGCTGTATTGTATTAATTATAATGATGATTTAAAGCAGTTTTTTTCTTACCTGCAGAACCCTTTCACATCAGAAAATATTCTTGCTGAAAAAGTTCCAGCTTTTGACACTGAACTATTTATTTGGAAAAAACGATATACAAAAAAGGTATCTAACCAAGTAATGCCTAATTGGGCATTCGATAAACTAATCAGAAGTGCGTCTGTAATTATACATGATTTTCTTCATACTATGGGACATGATGTATCAGACTCTTATGTAAGTCGATATGCGCAGCCAAACCAATTTAACTACTGTCATAATGCGGGAGTCACAATATATACTTTCCGCATATATAGGGCTTTTCGCCTTTTAAATGCCGGTTACTCTGAAAGTTATGTTGACTCAAACTATGGTATACCGAAAAGTTTAAAGAACTCCAAAGGAAAATACAATTCAAAGGATATGACTAATTTTCTTTCAAAGAGTCTAAAAACTAACTTATCGCTCTCGGCAGTTAATAACCATTTAGGACTAATAGCTGGAGCAGCAAGGTATATCATCGGTCAATATACAGGAATGCGACCATCCGAGTTAGCAGTAATAAAAATAAAAACTTGCATAACTGAAGAAAACGGGGTAAAGCTTCTTAATTCAAAAGTATTCAAGGGAAAGAATAGCTTATCCAAAGGTCTTTTTGATGACAAATGGGTTGTTATCCCCATCATTAACGATGCTATTGATTCGTTAAAAATATTGAGTTCAATTACACAAAGGGATTTACTATTCAGTTCTACACACACAAAAAAACCTCAAGAAAAGGAAAAGCCACAGACTTCTGTAACAATATGCTCTCATATAAAAGCGTTTATAAATTTTGCATTGCCTAAAGTTGACCTCGGCTTTAGTAACTATATGATGAGACATACGCTTGCATATCAACTTTACAGACTAGAAGCAGGCTTACCTCTAATTTCATTCCAACTAAAACATTTGGTCAATACCGTAGATAAGTTTCTATCAAGAGGATCTACAAGTGATGTCACAATGGGCTATGGTGGGATTGCAGACAGTTTAGTTGAAAGCCAAACTGCACAAAGACTTAGAAAACAGTCTGAAATTGAAGTAATTAAAGCGACTGCTGACCCAGATGGAAATTACCTCGGAGGCAAAGCAACCGAGCATAAAGAGAGGTTACGAAATGCTTTTAAAGGCTATATGGCAAGCGGGTATTCAAAGGATGAGATATTTGAAGCTATGGCTGAGCAAGGGCTCGGTGTAATCAATGTAGGGTTAGGTTATTGTTATGGCTCAGAAAATACAAATGAGAGCCTCCCCTGTATAGGATCACTCAGGTGTAATCCAAACAGGTGCTCAAATGCAATTGTAAGTGAAGCTAATGCACCATACTGGCGAGAGGTCTATTCAACGAATTTAGCCAACCTCAATAACCCCATTTATGCAGATAACGCAGATCAAATAAAAGAAGTTATTAGCGAAGCAAAAGAAGTTTTAAAGCTCCTTGGCCATGAGGTAAAGGATGAGTAATTATTTTGATGAAAAGAATAAACGTATTTTCGATGAAAATACTGAAAAGCTAGTATCAGCAATAGATAAAATAAAAAACACCCCCTCTCGACCAGCAACTATTGCCGAACTATCTAGATTAACTAATTTACATCGTAATGCTATTAGTAACAGAGGCTGGCCCTCTTTAAAATTGAAAGAAATCAAGAAACAAAGGCTTATACAAATTAAAGCAAACCCTGAGGCTGACCTTAATCATGATCCTTTAAAAGTTCTTGAAAAAAAGTTAGATAACGCTAAAAGTGAACTACTATATTGGTTCAATAAAAATCTTGATAATGAGAAGCAAATTAAGCAGCTAGAAATAAACTTAGAGCGAATGTCATTAGCGCGCAATGACTATGAAACTATGCTTAAAAATGAGAGGATGAAAAGTATGGAGCTAACTAAACAATTAGAGCAACTAAAAAATTTAATTTCATAAATCTCCAATAATCTAGCGATAACTTATCGTTTCCCATACTTTTATAATGATTACATTTTTACGGATCGAAATTGCAATATGGCCATCAAGTCAATAAGAATAAAAAACATACTTTCTTTCAGAGACTTTAAACTTCAAAACCTAGCAGACATAAACTGTTTAATTGGGAAAAACAACTCCGGGAAATCCAACTTATTAAAAGCTATAGATTTTTATTATAAGTCTCTCAATGATGAACCAGTAAACAACTTAAACTTACTATCCAGCTACTCGAATCATGGAGAGATAGAAATAACATTTGATACAAATAGACTAGAAGATGTCATTAGGACAAAAAAAGAAAATAGTTCTTACCAAAAACATATGTATAAGACAATGTTCAAGAGTGAATTAAGCGAGTGGGAATATTTGTATAAAAAAAGTGACAATAAAAAACAATATACTCTGACACTTAAAATTCATAAAAATAACTCCATATCATGGTCTAACCAAGATAAAAATATTAGAGAAATTATTCATCGAATTTATCCATTCTTTTCAATTGATACACGTAGAATAGACCTATATGACTGGAAGTATCTATGGAACATAATTACTAAGCTAAAGTTTCTTAACACATCAAACCTACCTAGAGAAGAGCTCATAAGTTTTATTGATAGTAAGATATCGTCAAAGAGTAATTCGTATAAAGAGTATGTAGAAAAAATTAATGATATTACTGATACAAGCCAGTACGATTATCAAGAGATGTTACTCAATTACATCAAAGTAGGCTTAAAGGGCCACACTTTTCTTATTGATGGATTTGATCTCACAAAACAGTCTGATGGAACTAATTCTTACAACTTCATTGAGATATTTCTTCATCTAGTTATCTCATTAACTAGGCGTGAGTTCATAACCCCAACAGTCTTTATTGATGAACCAGAAATAGGTTTACATCCAAAAAAAGCTGAACAACTAATTGATAGCCTACACATAATATACTCAAATTTTAAAAGCACTAGTGAAAAATGGGAAAAAGGTAAATATAAAACCCCCAACCCTAAATTCATATTTAGTACACATAACCCTTCAATACTAAAAACGACTGTTAAGCTTTTTAATAAAAAGGATGAACATAAAGTTTACCATTTGACATGCAAAAAAAACAAACACCATGCTGTAACTTCATGTTCTACAATGAACTCATACTTTGACGATGACAGATTTGTAAATGTTTTTGACGATAATGAGGCTAAACTTTTCTTTAGTAATTTTATACTATTTGTAGAAGGTGAGACTGAACTAGAGCTTTTTGGAAACCTATCTTTAAAAAGAATTTTCCCAGCATTAAATAAGATCGATGTATACAAAACAAATGAAGTGATGCTGAAAGCAATAAACCCAACAAAGTCAAATGTAGCAATACCATTCTTAATTTTATATGATGCTGACAAGATGATTAATGTAGACCTTAAAAATGGCGCCATTAATTTTTTATCAAAAGAAGTGGATATGTTTAAAATAAGAAATAGTCTTAAATACAGCTTCTGGGGCTCAAAAAATGCTTACTTACATAAAAGGTTGGGAAGCATATTAAAACTTAACGGAGTTAAGAATCACTTAACCGATAACAAATTAGCATTTAAGAAAAGGAATATTTCAGATCTTATTGAGAAAATAAATACAATTCTTCTCGAAAAAGAATGCATTCTTTTAGCACCTAACACAATCGAAGGGTTTCTGATAAGCTCTCGAAGCCAAAGAATTTTTATTAAGTGGATAAAAATAGAGTTTTTAAAAAACTCAGCCCCTGGATCCAAAGGTGATGTAAATGTAATAATCGAGAAGTATAAAAACACAATTTTAGATAAAACTAATTTAGAAAGATGCTTCCTATCAATATTTACTGGTTGGAATAGCAGCAAAGAAATATCTCAAGATAATATGATATTTGCTCATAAGATCAGAGCTATGATGCTAAATCATATCGTCAGTAAGTTTAAAGAAAGCCAAATAACAAAGTCTGAACGCTTAATTATTTTTAGAATGTTATTAAAAGGTAAATCTGACACACTATGTAGTATTGAAAACAATAATTACAACTATATTAGTAAAGAGACTAAAGAATTAATCAAATTTTTAGATAAAAATGTGATTAAGTTTATTCCTTCATGTAATTCGAAGACTGGTGGTTGGGTATCTAGCTTCCTTAACTTTTCGATTGAGGAGTTAAGAGGAACTACTACAAGCCCAGCAGAGCTTGAAAAAGCTTTCGCTTTTACATTCCCTCAAATATCCCGTATAATTGAAAATGTTTCTTCTTCGATAGATTAGGGGATTCTACATTTAGAATAAAGCCTAGTGCTTTCTAGCTCCTTTATTTACTTGCTTGGCGCCTTGTATCTCCTGTTGCCGCTTTTAAAGCACGTAAACGTGAAAAGATGTTCTTTGTGTCATGGAAGAAATAGAAATGAAAAAGATTACTTTATCTAAAACTGTATTTGATATATTAGATGATTATTCATTTTTCGATAAAGCTAAGGGGCTCACGCCCCTTAGCTTCGAAAATGTACATGAATTTAAAATTGGTAATAAATTTACATACACCCCAGAAAGAAATTTAAAAGCGCTCCACCAAAAATTATCTCGTTTTATTCTTAATAACTATCTATCACATATACCACTTAACCAATCTTCTATCGCATACCAAACTAAAAAGTCATATTTTGATTTTATTGAGCCGCATAGGAATAACTACTTTTTTATACGCATTGATCTAAAGAACTTTTTTCATTCAATTTCACCAGCTATTATAAAATCTAATTTCCTAAATCACTTTTCTGATGACCCGATATCAGAGTCTTGCCCTCAGTCTCACGCAGAACTAATGTATAATTTGATCACATTGAAACTTGATCACAATAGCAAAAATAAAACTTTCATGAACGAAGAAATACTACCTATGGGTTTTCCATTATCGCCGGTAGTATCAAATATCATATTCAGAAAAATAGATATTCTTATAGAAAAATTCTGTGATATTCATCACATCAAATATACTCGATATGCTGATGATATGCTCTTCTCTTCTAAAGGCTCTTTGATACCAAAGCCAATATTTGAGCCCATAGTCATGGGTCGAAAAGCAGTAACAAAAAGCTATAAACCTCACTTTATTCACTCCGAAAGATTTTTAGAGGAAATATCCATACTTTTAAATTTAGATGGGTTCAAATTAAACAGAAAAAAGACAACGAAAGCTGTGAACACTTTATCTCTAAATGGCTATACAATTACTGGTAGTAACTTTCCTGATAAAAACGGAACAATTAGAATATCAAATAAAAAAACTAAGTTAATATCTAAGCTGATACATGAGCTAAATTCTGAGGAACCCAAAACAGATGTAGAAATTTTCAAGCTTTGTTTTAGGCACGAATTCCCAAAAGCCAAATATAAGAAAAATGCAGGGAAATTTATAGAATCATTTTGTATTAACCAGATTAACAACAAGCTAATTGGTTACGTATCATATCTAAAGTCTATCATTTATTACCACGATGACCATAACTGTCTAAGTAATGAGTCTATTGATAAATACAGTAAAATTATAAATGAACTCAATACAATTATTTCTAAAAGAGTTAAGTAGCATAGCTTAAAATGGTAGGATAATGTCCTTACAAACAATAGTAGGAACTGCAAAAATGTTACATGAAGGTCAAAAAGCCCCTGATTTTACGTTACAAGATCAATACGATGAATCTGTATCACTTGCCTCTTTTAAAGGCAAAAAGGTATTAGTGTATTTTTACCCAAGAGCATCAACTCCAGGCTGTACAGTTCAAGCATGTGCATTGAGAGACTCTAAAGCAGAGCTTGACGAATTAAACGTCGTTGTTTTGGGTATTAGCCCCGACACACCAAAAAAACTAACTAATTTCACAAATAAACAAGACCTTAATTTCACTTTGCTTGCCGATGAAGATCATGCTGTTTGCGAAGCTTATGGTGTTTGGCAACTGAAGAAGTTCATGGGCCGTGAAAATATGGGCGTAGTTCGTACTTCATTTTTAGTAAATGAGAATGGTGATATAGAGCATGTTTTCAATAAATTCAAAACTAAAGACCATCATGAGGTAGTTTTAGAATATCTTAAAAGCTAATTAATTATTGAAACCTAACCCTTTGATGTTAGGTTTCAATCTTACTTAAGTTAATTTAAATCATTAATTGCAGATCAATCAAGTTCAGGAATAATTTCAAATGGCTTGCAATTGTGATCTGCTTTTAAGCCTACTTTCAATACACCAAAAGACATTTTAGGCAGGGACTTATACCTTGTTACTAAATCAAGTTCATCAATTTCCGTAATACTTAAAGGTAGTGGTGCTTGTCCGTTAAAGTGAAAGTGGTCATATAAATCAGACAGCTCATCTTTATTTGTAAAAATTTTCCTAATATTTGACTTGTTTTTTTCAGATAGCTTCTGACTAGAACCAAAATACGCATTTTCGCTAATTTCTCTCCCATACAAAACATTAAGAGTGATATTATTATTAAGAATAGCGCGTAACTTTAGTTGAATTCGCTCTATTCCTTCCTTTGTGTATAATACTGTATAAATATCTAATGTATCTAGACTCTTAAGAAAATCAAATAATGCATTGCGCTCACTTTCTGTATATTTAAAGTGGTTTAAAGATGAAGAAAAACTCACCTCTTTTGTTAAGTAATGCAAAAATGCATTGCTAACTTGAGAACCTGATAATATTAAATCTGCAATAAGCGTTGCACGTTTATGATTATAGTTTAATTTAAATGGATTAAACTTTTTTACCTTCCTCCCAAGTTGGGGGTTTTTATATAGAATCCTTTGAGTCCCATTAAAATCTTCCATAGACTTCATTAAAAAAATGTTGTCTTTTTGGCAATCTAATGAATCTACTTTCTTAATAAAATTATCTACCTCCTCCAACTTCATGTATTCATGTGCTTGTATAAGATTAATTAATGGCTCTCGAAACTTTTCAGGTATATGAAGAAGCCACTTAGCTAAAACATTTTCAGCATCTGCTTCAAGGAAATCTCTATGGTGGCTAATAACTTTTACAGCCTTTGAAAAGCCATCTATATACTTAATCGAATTTACAATGCTATCAGAACTTATTTCAGGATAGCTTTGAGTTCTTTTCTGTATATCAATAATTTCTTCATATCGTTTCTTAACACTAAAAAACATAGTGCTTATATGAGAATTCATTGTAATCAAGTATACAACACCAGGGGATGGCGAATTGCTATATATATGGTCAGAAGTATTTATTAAGCTAAGATTCGCAATTGTAAAAGGAGTAATCTCCATACTTTTTAAGTTAATTATTTTAACGTCTTCGAAGGAATATGATTCTGAATTAATTTTAACCTGCCTTGCCGTAAGCTGAGCACTTACTTCTGACAGCTCAAAACTTTCCACTCCACTAGTAATAATTTTAAGGTCACTATTATCAATTACTTCTTCGATTAAAGCTAAATAAGCTTCTATATTTTTGTCTAAATAAAACGGTGATTCTGGATGTGAGACCTTCCGACTCATAGATAGGGAATCAATGATAGTTTCGAGTAGAGCTTTTGGGTTTTGATCACTAATAACCATTCCTTTTCGAACTCCGAAAATATGCATTTTATCAACATCTTCGACGCCGAGGCTAAAGAACTTCTGGTATTGATTCATGAAGGCTTCAACCTGTCTAACTTTGCTTAAATCAAGATAGTTCAAGAATAATGCTGAAGCCATTGCCATGTCTTGATAATAACAACTACTTTCTTCTTCAGAAAGGATCAAGTTTGAATTAAACTTAGTTATCAGTTTAACTTTATCAATGTCCTTATCTAGCTTATTAAAGTAACGCTCTAGCAATACAGAAAAGTCACCATCAAAGTCAGAAAAATAGATAAAAAAGCAAGTAATTAAATTTTCTTTATTATTATCAAATGTGATAATTTCATTACCGCCTCTTTCAACTATCAATTTAGAGTGATAAGTTAACTCATTAGAAAAAACATTAAATTTTTCTTTACATAAAACTCTCTCTGGTAAAAAAATCATAGGTATATTATTGCCATTATTATAATCAGCTAATAACTTTATTAAATATGAAATTTTGCCCTTCATAGTAGCGTCTTTTAAATGCTCTCTAAGCTCAATCAAGTCAACCTTGTTGTATGTACATTTAAGTTCAGAAAAACCATTTTCACTATCATTAACAGGAGAAGTATTAAGAAAATCGTTGCTTTCTTTTCTAATTAGAACTACATTATCTTTTTTTAGCGCAGTAACTCCATTTTCAATAATATTTCTTTCAAACCATTTCTTATTATCGGGGAAAAACTTTACATCTTCAGGTTCTATTAACCATTTATAAAATTCTGATTTTTCTTTAAGTAAATTAAGCTTTTCTTCAATTTCTTTATTATTTGATTTCCAGCATTGATCATTAAGAGCTAAATAAACAAGAAAAGAATTATGATAATTCTCGAACACTTTCAAATTATCACTTTCACCTCGAAATATACAGCCATCAACAATCGAAGACACAATCCAGTTTGCACGCTGCATATCTAAACTAACAAGACTCAACTTATCTAGCCAATTAGGTCTAATAAAGTTTACAGGTACATTTTCATTTTTATTAAACAAGGAAACACAATATTTCCAAGAGCCAGAAATAACATCTTCCGATACATCTATATTTGATGAAGAGAATATACAAAGAAGAAAATAGAACTTACTAGTCGTCTCTAAATCAACTATCCCTCCAAATACTTTATCATGTTCAAAGTTACTATTAGCCATTTCAAGGCTCATCTTGGCAAAAAACATAGAAGTAATTTTTTCCAAACCATCTTTTGTAACCTTATCACTAAAGCTAAAGTAATATATTACTTTAACAAAATCAGTAAAAGACTTAATTCCATTAATATATGTATTCAAGTATGGGAGAAGTTCATTACTTATTTCTGCAACATTATGATCCGAAGATACGGCTACTTTTATAAAACACATTGGTGATATATCGTTAAATGGTATTTCACAACCATATTTGACTATCAAACTAGCAACGTGCTCTTCAACTAAATCAGTAAAAGTTAGCTGAGGTTGAACTTTTATTGCGACCTCAAGAAGTTGCTCTTTTTTATCTTTATTTAACTCTAATGCAGTTATTAAGCTTGAAGTTAAAACTTCAGACTGCAAGGCATCGTATTTAGGAACTTCATAAATAACTTCCCAACCTTGATTAAACTCGAATATAAAATTAAATAAATTTTTATAAAGGCTTCCTCTTCCAACTCCTTTGGTTAATGCCGGCAGAATTTTCTCGGTTTTAAGATCATCTAATTCCCTAACACCATCCAGGTGGGAAAATATAAAAGATAGGTCATCTTGGCATGAGTCTGCCTCCATTAGTGTAACAAACTCATTTATTGCTGAATTTTTCTTTTTATCACTGGAAGTATCGTACGACTTTGAAACTTGATCAATAGTATATTTTGATTGAGATCTATACTCATTAAAATCTTGATAGAATGAAGATATTTTAGATACGATTGTTTTCTCTTCGTTTATATTAAGACTTAGTATTTCTAACTTACTTTTTAGTATTGCTAGGAATTTTTCAGCTTCTGACTTTGACTTTGCAATAAAAAATATATCGTCAACATACCTCTGGTATAAATACACATCCCCTTTTGAGTAAAAGTCAATAAAGTCTCTATCAATAGAGTTTAAATATAACTCTGCAAAATAACGAGCATATGCAGGACCTTGAGGAAGTCCAACATTTTTTCCTACAATATCTTCAGTTAGGTTAAACATAAAATCGATACATTTTTTATACTTTGCTCGACAAGAGTCACTCATTGTTAAAATTTTAGACTTTATATCCCCCTCGCTACCACCAAGTAGAACCCTTTTTAAGGTGTCATGTGGTATTTTATCATAAAATTTTTCAATATCAGTTTTAACTATGTAGTAATCATAGAAGCATTCATCTTCTATAGCTTCTGTAATATTTTTAATAAATTTAAGCCAAAGGTATAACCATTGTTTAAATATATAACCACCTGAATATCCTTGACTTATTTGATAGCCATGTGAAAAGTCATTATTTTTAATATCTAAGAAATATGCAATTTGCTTCAATATAGTTGAGGTGCACACTCTGGTTGATGCAGAAAGAGTAACAAGCTCTCTTTCCTTGTTATCTTCATTCCTTAAGTGCTTATAGAAACTCCAATTTCTATGGCCTTTCAAAAACGCTTCTAACTCTTTTGAAAACTCCATTGAGCTTTTTAATGATAATTCATCAATAACGACCTTACATTGAACTTCATCATTCAAATATAGATATTGAAGCTCAGCGGCACGGGTTACTTCTACATCTCTAATAGAATAGTCAAAATTTGCCGACTCATATTCATGTACATTAGGTATACACTTTTTAATTAATATATCTAGAGATAATGAAGAGCCAAACTTTGCCTTTACTATATTTTCAATCTGTTCTTGACTTGGAAAGTTAAAGCCTTTAAATGATGCAATTGCTTTACTCGTTAGTTCTCGATTGTAGTTATCAAAGCTACTAAATATTTTATGAAGGATATCTTCTGCAAATGTTTTTGACTTCTTTGAGCTTATATTTCCAAAAATACCAACTAATAAAACTCGTTCTAGATTATTTAAACTTTCCTTCCTATTTATTTTTAATGCTAACTCTTGTAAAGGCTTTGATTCTTCCCAAAGAGTTAAAACATCCTCTAAATCAAAACCTTTATTATGGATCGATATAGACTTTACTCTATTATATTGAATTGACTCTGATTCACAAAACTCAAAAAAAACTTCTAACTGCCGACCTAGTTCAGCTTGGCTTGTTGAGTTATGCTGTTCTAAAACCTCTATATTAGACTGTATAAGATCATCATTTAGCTCATTGTAATTTTTTGTGTTTTTTACTTCTTTAATGTCTGATAAAAGGTAGGAATAATTTCCAGATACTTTATGTTTAGAAAGAGGTATCTTTACGCCTTTTCCAAGCCCGCCTGAGGGGGAAGCTGATTGTGGGAACAGATCTAAACCAACTAGGTTTGAGTCAAAATCGACTGAAGCATGACTCAATATTGCTTGTTGAATTTTATACCCTGCCTGATAGCTGATCGGCTTTTCGAAAGTTACCCAAATATGAAATCCCCTTCTCCCTGAGTACTCTATCAAAAATGGAATTTCTAATTTTTTTATGCTCCCTACAAATAAAGAAACAACTCTTTCTAATTCTGCTTCACCTTTTTTAGTATTATTACTTTCAATGCACTTTTTCAGAATATCAAAATCAAAGCAGATCCAGTTTATTTTAGAATCTATATTTTTTTGATATATGGCAATTGAGTCTTTATTTTTAAGTACATTCTCAATAAATTTAGGGTTCACAAAACCAGCTTTTTTTAGATATGAGCCATCACTTTGTTGCGCAACATAGTGGTGTTGGTCTGTCGCCAAAAATTTACAGATCAAATTTCCATATTTTTTAAATAACATTAGAATTCCTGATAGCAAGGATACTTAGACTAAAACATCATTGTATTAAGTTTAAATTTTTACTCTATCATATATTTCTGATGGTTATAACGATGGCAACTCTCTAAATAGAAAAATGGAAATACAATTAAAAAGTTTTTGCTTCAGAAAAGTAAGAGTACACAATGTATTTCCTATTATTTATTGCACTTATCTAAAATGTTTTCAAGTGCATTGAGCCTACCTAAACTTTGATATTTTTTTGCGCGAGCTAAAACCAGTTTTGTACTCAAAATTTCTCCCAAAAACGGGTAGCTCTGGATATATCGCTCATATTCCTCAACCTCTGCGGAGCTTGAAATTACTCGCTGTTCATAGTTTTCAAGCCGATTTGCTAAGCTAATAAGATTAATCTTTTCAAGTTCAGTATCAAGTACTAAATATTCACAATTGAAGTCCTGTCTAAACAGCTCAGTTCTTATATATCTGACTTTTTGAGTGTTTTTTTTACCTTCTTTAATTAGGTACCCTTTCTTTGTTAAAGAAAGTAATTGCCTATGGACATAACTTCGAAGACCCCTCCTGCTACAACAATCTGTATTACATTGATAATTATAGGCTTGCATAAACTCATTTACTGTAAAGTTATTTAGCTTTCTCAACACTAAGAGAAAGTGCTTATCTTTGAATATGCTTTTCATTTAAATTGTGACCCGCACAAACTTAGGATTACTAAGTATACAGTTATAGCATAAACTTAGAAAATCTAAGTACTGAAAAATGAATTAAGATGAATTATTGGAATTTACAAATTACCCGCTACCTAAGCGAATCAGGCAAGCAAGAACTTATATGGAACTTTCTCAGAAAGAACTCGGTATTAGAATTGGCCTTGACCCAAGTTCTGCGAGTAGCCGAATGAATCACTATGAAAAAGGTAGGCATACGCCTGACATTCCAACACTTAAAAGAATTGCTGAAGAGTTAGGTAAACCTTTAGCTTATTTTTTATGTGAGTCTGAAAGCACTGCAGAGTTAATTTGCCTCATAGAGAACTTATCTGAAACTGATAAAAAGCTTTTAATCCAAAGCCTAAAACAAGGCATTACTCCTTAACATGGCAAACATAATAATTTTTATTAACAATTGAAGTTTCATCGAAGTCAACTAAATATAACCATTTAAATGACTTCTAATTTACAACCGTATTTGATTGCAAAAAATTGAACCTACAATAATTAATTTATATCCAAGGAAGATGTATCTCAGAGCCTTTCTTTGAAACGCCGTTCTTGCAACACTTCTTGTATTTTAATTTAGAACCGCACGGGCATAATGAATTGGGTGGAATTTTTCCCTCAGCTCTGAAAGGTTTTGGTTTTCTTTCTTCAATAATTTTTAGAAGACTTTCACCAAATTTTGAAGCTTCTCCAGCTACTTTCTTAGCTAGGTTATTAAAATGAAGTATCATATAGTTCTTACCAATAATACTTCCTGCGATTATGGATTTCTCTAACAGCTCCCTTGCCTTAATGTCATTTTTATCCACCAAACTTCCCTTATGATACTCTATACCTAATAACGCTTCACAATCGGCATTACCTAGCTCCATACCACGTAGAAGAAAGCTTAATGCTTTTTCTATATTCGTATCACAGGCTTTTCCCTCAGAATAATAATAAAATAAATATCTAAGAGCTAATGGCTCCTCTTGATCTCCAGCTTTTATCAGATAACTTATTGCATGACTATATTCCCCCTCAGCGTAATAGTACGTGCCTAAAAATGCTTGTGCAGGAACAAACCCTCGCTCTGCTGATGATTTAAGTCTATTCAAAGATAAGGTTTTATCTATTAAACCCTCTTTACCTAAAGATAACGAAGCAAATCTGAAAAGAGCTTCTACATCGCTTTTATTTTGAATTATTTTCTCTTTATCTTTTAAATCACTACCAAGCCGAAACTGCAAGTCAAAATTTGCCGACATGCTACAGGCTGAATCATAAAACTGGATTGCATGGTTTTCTATGCCTTTAAGCTGTAAAGCTAATGACTCTGAAACAATTAAAGGGGAATCAGCATAGATCTCATTATATATTGATTCGCACATCACCCCTGCGTTAAGTTTTGTCTTGTAACAGTCTGTCATTAATGCACTATAGATAAGGTCTTTGAACTCTTGCTGCCCTGCAGCTACTGCTTCTGTTTCTTTTGCAGCAATACAACCATAAATAGAAAAGTAAACGTTTTCAAACGCTGATATTAAACACTTCCTAGCTTCGAAAGCTTTTTCTGTTAGTATTTGCTTCCTCTCTTTAATAAAACTACCACCATTAGAATTTTCATTGGAATAATGTACTGCTTTATTTCCAAGTTTCCTTATTTCATGAAGCTGGTTTTGGAGTGGGTTACTAATGATTTGGCATACACTAAGGTTTTTGATGCGCTCTTGTAAGTTTTTGGTAACAAGCTCAAGGTGGTTTTTTTTCTCAAGCATTGAAACTAACATTTCAACTATTTCTCTAAATTTTTGAAGAGCATAGTCAGGGTTTGCAGTTATAAACTCTAAACCTGTGATATAAGACTCTTGGATTTCATTCGAAAGCTTTAGACTAAGCACCAAATCTGTAATTTTTTCTTGCATATGAACTTATTCTTGATGTGAGTTAATGAAACCATAAAGTTTGAAAGCTCTTATTGAATGATATTCTTCCATTGCAAACATTACTTCAAACAATATCCTTATAATGATTTTTTGGTGCTGCATTTTGTAAACACTTCTAAATACTCTCAAGGTTCTACGTACCTCTTCCAGAACTATAAATTTATTGTTGAAGTATCTAAACAGAAAACCTTGAATTAAGTTAACTTGAAATAAACAGCTCACTTAAATTACATCTGATCTATATCCTCTTTACGAGAAGCGACAGTAATCATGCCAATAGAACTTTCACCCTTTCCTTTACTACTGTCCAAATTAATATGATGCTGATAACTATATATTAGAGACGCTCTTAAAGCGTATATGAAAGTCTCTTTTATTTCATTCATGATTTCATTTACTCTTGCATGTATTAAATCATCATTACTAGACTTGGATTCAGGAACTAATAAAAAAATATTCACAATTGCGAGCCCTTCTAAATCTAACTTTGTAGACTGCAATATTTCGTCCTGCTCAATTTGCTCTAGCTGATCGCTCGCTTCTTTCAACTTGTCTCTGATTTTATTTGTAATAGTTGTAGTATGGCCAAATAGCTTAACTCTACTAGCTTTTAACTCAATCAATTCAATATGCTTTTTTCCAATCAAAGCCAAATCTAAGCGGCCTTTACTGTTACCTCTATTGACTTGTATCTCTGCTGATGGAATATAACTAATCTTTTTTGCCGAATAAGCCTCAAAGGCTGCATGGTAAAACAAAGGGGTAATTGAAATTTCTCTACCTGATGTTGGTAACAAACAACATGGGATTTTAGTATTTTTTATGTATGTTTCTTCAATTGTCTCCAGTACATTTTTGATTAAAGGTCTGATGTAACTGAGTTCTGAGTAATATGGTGCAGTTATCGTAATTATTCCGCTCATAAGCCTTTCCTTCAAATTTTATCTATCCATAAATTAAAGTGCTAAATTTCACAGTACAGACATAGCCAGGTTTCACAGTGTGAAACCATTAAACCTACCCTATAGATACAGTAACAATTTTTAGGAGGTTAATATGACTGTTATTTCTTTAGATATTTTTATAAGCAATTTTTCCATTGAGCCCATCTTCAAATACCTATTTCTACAAGCAACATTTCTTAAAATATGCGTACTCTTAGAAGTTCAAGTTAAATGGAAATTTCTTAGTTGTGAAATAAAAGTGTGCTTAAATTAACCTGCACACACAATTAAATCTAGCCATATGCAAAGATTTTAGTTAAGTGTGCATTTTATGAGGGGTATAAATCAACATCGTATTAGCTTCCTTGTAGGCCAAGACGGTAAAATCAAACATGTGTTTGATAAGTTCAAAACCAAAGACCATCATCAGGTGGTGTTGGACTATTTAGCGCAGAATTGATAGTTACGAGTTACAAGAACATAGTATAAAAGCGTTGCCATGGTGCAACGCTTTTTTGTTTTTAACTAGAAATATTAAACCCCGTGTCTACTTTATCGGGGTCAGATCAGACGGCTGACGGCTGACGGCTGACGGCTGACGGCTGACGGCTAAACCCTAACTAATTCCTAAATATTTATGTACTTGAACCGATAAACGCCAGTTCTTTGCAATACAGGTTTCAATGGCAAGTTTAGTTGCTGAGATCTTTTGGCTAATTGGTTGTAGATACACTAAACGTGGATTCACACCTGTTTTTAAGAATAAGTCTTCGAGCTCTTCCACATGCTTTTGCATTGCCACTGGGTGTTTAATCTCATCAGCGCGCTGCATTGCACTGCGTAATACTTTATAGCCACCACGCATATTAATTTTTGGGGATACAGTCACCCATGTCTGCTCAGGGACTAAAATCTCAAATGTACCGCTGGTTTCAATTTGAGTCGAATAGCCATTTGCATGTAATAATTCACACACTGGATTTAAGTCGTACATGCAAGGCTCACCACCGGTGATCACCACATGTTTTGCGTTGTAGTCACGTTCTTTAAATAGCGCTAACACTTGCTCCGCTGTTGCTTCTGCCCAATGATCTGAGTCTGCTTTTTTCTCAACGGTGTCATCAAGTGACACTTTATACACATTATCAACGTCCCATGTTTGCTTTGTATCACACCAAGCACAACCCACAGGGCAGCCTTGTAAACGTAAAAAGATTGAAGGTGTACCCGTAAAACTCGCTTCACCTTGAATTGTTTCAAACACTTCGTTAATTTTGTACAAAAGACATCTCACTTACGACGCAACGGTATAAAATACATACCATCAAAAAAACCAAAAACACGCGCAAAAATTGTTATTTAGGCCCGAGCCGTGTAGTATATCGCGCCCTGAAGTAAACCTCTATCAAAAGTAAGAGCAAAACAGATATGACGCAAAAAGTAGTTGTGATTTATTCCGGCGGTATGGACTCATTTACCGTATTAAATAAAGCCCTGCAACAAGGCCATGAAGTATATGCCCTGTCTTTCGACTACGGCCAGCGTCATGTTAAAGAGCTTAAAGTAGCTGCTCAAGTATGTGAAAAGTTAGGTGTTTCTCACAAGATTGTTGATATTTCAGCAATCAACCAATTGATTGGTGGCTCATCACTAACTGATGATATCGAAGTACCAGAAGGTCACTACGAAGAAGAAAGCATGAAGAGCACAATTGTGCCTAACCGCAACATGATTTTACTCTCACTGGCTGTGGGTTATGCGGTGTCTTTAAAAGCTAGTAAAGTTTATTACGGTGCCCATTCAGGCGATCATGCAATTTATCCAGACTGTCGCCCTGAGTTCGTACAAAAAATGGATGATGTTTGCCGTATTGCCAACTACGACGCTGTTGAAATTTTCAGCCCATACTTAAACAATACCAAAATCGACATTTTGACAGACGGTTTGAAAATGGGCCTTGATTATAGCCAAACGTGGACCTGTTATAACGGTCGTGACAAGGCCTGTGGTAAATGTGGTGCTTGCCAAGAGCGCTTAGAAGCCTTTGCTTTAAATAACGTTACCGACCCTATCGAATACGAATAACCTAATTTAGAATGGGACAGTTTAAGTTTAAAAGGCGAGTTTAACTCGCCTTTTTTGATTGTGTTTGTTGAATCAGATTTAACAGCTCTGCTGTGGCGGTTGCATCAGCTAACGCTCTATGATGATTTGTTAAACTCAATTCAAAATGTGCTGCTAAGTTACCGAGCGAATATGACTTAAGCTTTGGAAATACTTTGCGAGATTCAACTACGGTACAGAGCTTTGGCATTTTAAAGCCTTGCCCGATTGCAGCGTATTCTTTGCGAATAAAGCCGTAATCAAAATTCACATTATGGGCAACAAATACACTGCCTTTTAATAGTGAGCGTAGTGTATCGGCAATCTCTTCAAAGCGAGGCGCATCACGTACCATAGCGGCATTTATCCCAGTTAACTTGGTGATAAAAGCAGGAATACTACGCTCAGGATTGATTAAACTCGCCCATTGATTGATTACTTCACCCGCTTGTAACTGCACAACCGCTATTTCGGTAATTTTATTATTACCTTGTACGCCGCCGGTGGTTTCTATATCCACCACACTATAAATACGATTCGGATCATTAAACCAATTTACCGCAACGATATTTACTGCAAAACCATGTTGCTTTAATACCTCAATACTGACAAGTTGGTTGCGTCTTAGTTTGTCGCCAGGGGCTTTCACTTCTTCAAAGGTGAGTGTATCCCCCTTTAGCACCATCAAGTCTGGGTAGCCATCTTTGAGCTGCTTAAAGGTTTTTGTCATTTGTAGTAAATGCGCTTTTAAATTTGTCAGCGGGCTGTGTTTTATTAATACCTCTAGCGGCTCTAACATATCGCTGTGCCACATAAACACAGCGTTAGGCGCTTCATAAAACTGCCCTGCGTTTTTGCAAATATATTTATATAAAGCTTCATTACTAGTGAATTTTGCCAGCTTTTGCTCAATTTGTGTTTGTTGCACTGTGTAAAAACAATCAGCCAGCAACACCTTTGGATAAAGATCAAATTCATTACACGGCGGGTGCGGGGTCTCTATAAAGAGCTCTTGCCAAAACGTTAAGGTAAAGAAGCTCAACCAAAGATTATTCTCGGTAAAAAATACCGTATTACCAAGCTGTTGATAATGCTCACACACTCCTTGCTCTACATCGCCACGGTAAATATCATCAACCTCTAATTGATGCTCTGTATCAATGAGCATTTGTGTTAAACGTGAGCGTTGTCGCTTATTATATTTACGCTGTAAAAAGTCCTCTGCAAAATACAAAATGCCATCATCAAGTGGGTCTTGAATAATTTGCTCAAGCTTTTGTTCAACCCAGCTTTTATCACCTTGTTTGTAACGCTGGCGAATTACAAGCTCTTGCGCTTCACTACAGCCTTCACTGTGCTCAAGTAATTCAAATGCAAATGCTAAGTCATGCTCTTTAAGCTGCTTATACAAGCGGATCAGTAACTTGTTTTTGATACTCTGGGCTAATTCATCTTCGCAGCTAATGGCTAAAAGCGCTTGGGCTAAATTTTGATACTGTGATTCTGAGTCACTTTCTTTGAACTGCATTCGCAGCTTATTTAATTGATAATGCGTTTGTGCTTCGGCTAGCGTTTGAAAACGAGAGATGCTCTCACTCACATCACCACGCACTTTTGCAATCCCTAAATCACGCATCACAAAACGATTTTGATGATTGATATCGCCGCCACTTAGTCGGCCGCTATGTAAAAACTCAAAGTATTCATAGTACTGGCTACGACTATTGACCACGAACTGACTAAACAACGCCTCTAATTCACTGTGGTTGCGATCAATATGCTCTTTACACAGTTGGGTCAAGCGCTGTTTACTGGCTGACTTTTTGTGATCAGGTTTAGTCGCCATTAACTCATCATTTGCTAATAAGGTTAACAGGGTTGGCTTGGTTAAATGCTCAAGCAATAGATCTAATTCGTCACTACTAGGATGTGCCACCAGCCCTTGCTGTTTTAGATTAAAGATAGCACCGTGCAGGTTGGGGATCTCTTCATAATTTAAAGATGACAACGCAACGATTTTTGGCTTTCGAGAAAAAATACGCAGCAAAGTACATAAGCTTTGCTCATCAAGCTGAAGGAGTTTTTCAAGAAATAACTGCTGCTCTGCTAGAAGCAGATGCTTGCACTGAGATTGTATAAATTCAGCAAGCTCAAAGAAGTGACTTAAATAATATTTTGCTGGTAATTGTGTTTTCATAGCCAAACCCGACACTGTATATAAAAACAGTATCAGGTATTAGCTAATTGATTTCAATGTTTGCGGTTATTTAACTTTTAAAATACCCACAATTGCGCAAATTGCGCCCCCGACCATACCGAGCCAAGCTTCAATTGGTGTATCACCACTAAAAGTACGGCTAATTTGCGCACTTGCAGAGTCATACACGTTATATCCCCATACGGCGAGCGCCACACCAATAACGATTAAAGCAATACCTATAATTTTTCCCATCGTGTTGTTCCTTATTGTTATTAATTTCTTTTTGATAACGTTAGTGTTGCACACATATTAAACGCCTGCAAAGCCTTAAGAAATAATCAAACTAAAGGTTATGTTTTGCCCACTTAACGACACCTGAAGTTCAGCATCAATTGCTTTACTTAACGATTTGGCAATAGATAAGCCTAACCCAAAGTTATCATTAGAGGTTCTGGCACTGTCTTTTTGCCAGAGTGGATCAAATAACTGGCTCAAATCATCTTCTGTTAATGGGACTTTTAATTCATTTGTAACAGAGAATTGCAACTTATCATCTTTACTAAATAGCGTGCTTACAGTCACGATGCTCTCATCGGGGCTGTATTGTTTTGCGTTATTTACAAGATTGGTGATAATTGATTCAAGGGCAAATAAGTTACTGACAATGGCAGGAATATCATCTTGAAACTCAAACTTAATTCGCTCTAAATCATATTTTTTTAAGGTACGTAAAATAACCTGATTTAAATCACATGCATCTTGCTTTGGGAGTGCTTCATCACTGTACTTATGCAGTAGTAATAAGTTCGACACAATACTCTTTAAGCGCTGGCTAATTTTTAGCACTTCGGGTTTGAAGTCTGCCTCAAGCTCTTTTTCATTTGGGAAACGAATGACCACTTCAGCCATATTTATAAGCTCAGCAATCGGCGTTTTTAACTCATGAGCAATATCTGAGGTTAAGCGTTTTTCTCGAAAATAAAGCTGGCGGTTTTCTTGGATAAAAGCATTTAAGCTATCAACAATGGGTTGCAACTCTTTGACAGGTTCTTCTATCGCGATTACAGCATTTTTATCGGCAATACTCAGCTGGCTAATATCCCGGTTTAGTTTATTCAGCGGCGCTAGAGAACTGTCGACTGATTTACGCACAAATAGACGAATGAATACAATTACCGACACAGTAGAAACAACAAAAATAACGTCGATTAGCCATAAAACAAAATCAACTTCTTCTGATGAAGCCGCATAAGCTAACGTAATGGGTTGTTGCAAAGAGGTGTTAACACCTTCAGTGAGGTCTTCATCATCTAGGTCTAAAGGCGGTATAAAGCGAGTATAAATAACTCGACCATTTCGACCATCTGGTAACTCGATATTGATGATTTTTGTCTCGCCCAGTTTAATTTTTTCTAAAGGTAAGCTTTTTTGTGAGAAAAGATCCAAACTTTCTGAACGCGCGAACACGCCAGACTGCGACCAAAGTTGAAAATACTCAGTTTCTGTATTGCCAGAAAACTCAGGCATAAACAGCCCTGAAAAATCAAAATCAATTCCTTCTTCGTCAATATCAATCAATGACATAAGCATACCGGCTTTGGATTTCATGCCACGATTAAATTCGTTATCAATCCAACTATCAACGGCGATATCAGTAGCAACTAAAATACTCAGCACTAGCCCCGTTATAGTAATCGATAATGTGGTTACTAACCTACTGCGAATTGACTTCATTATTTTCCTTGAATGATATAACCAAAACCACGCTTAGTTTGAATAGGTAGTTCACTACCTGCTGCCCTCACCTTTTTACGCGCTGAGGATAAATGCGCTTCAATAGAGTTTTTTGAAACTAGGTCATATTGCCCTGCAATATAAGTACTTAACTTTTCAGCAGTGATCACTTTATTTTGGTTACTAAACAAACACTCGACTATTTTATATTCGTTGGGGGTTAAATCGATTACAGTCTCATCAACTTGCAAGAGTTTTAATTGTAAATTTAAAGCCAAGTTATCGATGCGGATCACATCACTGATTGTTTTCAGGCCGCCGCGACGCATTAAATTTAATAACCTTGCGTGCAGCTCATCAAACGAAAATGGCTTGGTCAGGTAATCATCGGCCCCAGTGAGTAACCCTTTCACTCTGTCTTCTGGTTCTTGCTTGGCAGATAAAATTAGCACACGCACATCAAGCTGTTTTGCTCTTATGGTTTGTAATAACGTAATACCATCAATACTGGGTAACATAATATCGAGTATGATTAATTCGTACTCACCTGTCATTGCCATACTCAAACCTTCAGCACCATCGCCGGTTTCATCAATAGTAAAACCTAGGTTCTCAAGGCCAATTCGTAGACTACGTCTTAATGACACCGAGTCTTCTATAATCAACAATTTCATAAGTTACTCATTTAGGTAAAAACCGCTTTAGCGTCATCAGGTTACGCTTTTAATCTTAAGGTTCACTTAAGATTTACTGAAGTTTTTCTAGTTTAGAAAATATTAAGATTACCATCAGGGTTTCTTAAGTTTCGACTCCTAGTATTGCCGTAGTTTCGATTAAGTAAGTACGACTATGACAGCAAAACTCTCTGTTTTAAAACCTTTGTTCCGTTTTTCATTAATTTTAATGTCAGTTTTTATACTGTCGAGAATAGTCTTGCTTTTATGGCAACACCAAAGGTTAGCTGATGGCGATTGCCTTGCCGTTTTATTTGGCGGATTAAGAGTCGACTTAAGTAGTTTAGGCTACTTGTCAGCCTTGGCTGTTTTGATGTTACTCGCTGATCTGCTTGTGCGAAGCAAAACCGCTTTTTTTCAGCATGTTTTTACTCTTTATAGCAGCATAGTTGTGACTTTAATCGTGGTTGTTGAGGCTTCGACCCCCGCGTTTATTATCCAATACGATGTACGACCAAATCGTTTATTTGTTGAATACCTAGACTACCCTCAAGAAGTCTTTTCTATGCTATTACATGGCCACCTGTTTGCCATGATAAGCACTTTAATTATTGCAACGCTTAGCTGTGTACTTGCGTACCGTTATATAAATACAGCATTTAGCAAACAGCAAAATGCTAAAACGGTTGGCCAAGTGGTAATACTGGTTACCACTTTATTAGTTTGCTTAATTAGCGCAAGGGGCACAGTAAGCCATCGCCCATTAAATCCTGCGTTAGTGTACTTTTCAAGTGACTCACTGGTTAACTCCTTAGCCCTTAATTCAACTTACAGTGTCGCATTTGCTATTAAGAATATGGGCAATGAAAAAAATGCCAGTAGTTTATACGGCACCATGCCACGTGATGAGATTTTACAAACGGTTAAGCAAGCAGCCTATAAACAGCAGTTTATCACTGGAACTATTCCTACTCTTGCCAACAACACACCTTTTAACACAGGCAAACAAAAGAATTTAGTGATTATTTTAGAAGAAAGCTTAGGCGCACGCTTTGTTGGTGAACTAGGTGGCATTGGTGTGACTCCTGAACTAGATAAGCTTTATCAACAAGGCTGGGGGTTTGATAACTTATATGCCACTGGCACACGCTCTGTTCGAGGGATTGAAGCGATAACAACCGGGTTTACCCCGTCTCCTTCGCGCTCGGTGGTCAAACTTTCTAAATCTCAGCGTAACTTTTTCTCTCTTGCTGATGTATTAGCCCGTACAGGCTATACCACCCAGTTTATTTATGGCGGTGAAAGCCATTTCGATAATATGAAAAGCTTTTTCTTAGGGAATGGCTTTAGCGATATTGTAGATATTAATGACATACAAAGCCCAGAGTTTATCTCATCTTGGGGGGCAAGCGACGAAGACTTGTTTAATCAAGCTGATATAGAGCTAAGTGAGCTAAATAAATCAAGCAAACCATTTTTCAGCCTTGTGTTTACCTCAAGTAACCACGACCCATTCGATATTCCAGAGAGTAAAGTAACACTGCCTGAAGGCCACGACCCAGAAAACTACAAACGCGACCTAGCAATCAAATATGCTGACTATGCACTCGGTAAGTTCATCGCAAAGGCAAAAACGCAAGATTACTGGCAAGACACCGTCTTTTTAGTGGTTGCAGATCATGATGTGCGCGTGTTTGGTTCAGAGCCTGTGCCGCTTAAATCTTTCCATATCCCTGCTGTGATCTTAAATAGTGAAATGGATGCAAAGCGCGATACTCGCTTAGTCAGCCAAATTGATTTACCTGTAACTTTGTTGTCGTTATTAGGCGTTGAGCAAGCAACCCCTATGCTTGGTTATGATTTAACGAAACAATACCCTGTTGAGCGCGCCATGATGCAGTACTACGACAACTTTGCTTACGTAGAAAATGGTCAAGCCGTGATCCTGATGCCAAACCAAAAAGTGAGCTATTGGCGCTATGACCCTACAAGTAAAACCCAAGTTGCCATCGATAACACAGGTAGCAGTGTTGGGCTTGCCAAAAAAGCCTTAGCGCACGTCTTATTTAGCAATTTAGCTTATACCGAACAGTTGTATCGCTTACCAAATAAATCGTAGCGATGAGGAATCATTATGATCATGCAAATTAAACAACTCCTTACTAAAAAATGGCACGTTAGCTACAGCCAATTTGTCTGGTTGGTATCGTTGTACTTGGTGATTGCATTTAATGGCCTGTTTTTATTTAACACACTTGAAGAAGCCAGCAAACCTGAACATGTCAATTGGTTATTTATAGCAAGCGTGCCGTTTTTCTTATTAGCACTGACGGCAATGGTGTTAAGTTGGTTATCGTTAATCACCTTCGTAAAACCCGTGCTTTTAACAAGCATCGTGGTTTCATCATTGTTGTTTTATGCAACCTTAAATTACGGTGTTATCTTTGATAAAAGCATGCTGCAAAATATCTTAGAGACAAATACAGGCGAAGCATTCTCATATATTAATGTACAAGTTATCGCTTTTATTACTGTGCTAGGCGTACTGCCTGCTTACTTGTTTTGTCGCTTTAAAATTGTCGGAAACTTTCGTGTTCGCCTTAAAAGCTTTACGCTTCTTAACGTTACAGCGTTTATTGCTGTAGCTGTTATTGCCGTCCCATTTTATAAAGATTACGCCTCTGTAGGGCGTAATAATCGCCAATTAACCAGCTACATTACCCCTTTTGCATTTTATACTGCGGACTATAAGTACCTGCGCGATAATTATTTTTATCCACCTTTACCATTTAAAGTCTTAGATAAAACACCACACCTATTAGCTAAGCAACAAAGTTCACTGACGATTATGGTGGTAGGTGAAACTGCCCGTGCAGCAAATTTCTCACTGCAAGGTTACGACAAGCCAACTAATCAATATACCCCTAAACTTGGCGTTAAATATTTCAGTGATGTAAGTTCATGTGGCACCGCAACGGCCATTTCAGTGCCTTGCATGTTCTCGCGCTTAGACCGCAATCACTATGATTCGCGCATCGCGCAAAGCCAAGAAAATGCTCTAGATATCATTCAACGCAGTGGTGTCGAAGTAACGTGGATTGATAACAATAGCAGCTGTAAAGGTGTTTGCGCACGAGTAAACTCACAAACGGTAGAACCCACAAAGAGCAACCCACTTTGTGACGGACGTTATTGTTTTGATGAAGTATTGGTTGAAGCATTAGCTGCAAAGCTTGCCAAAAGTAGTGCAAAGTACCAACTAATAGTGTTACATATGATAGGTTCACACGGGCCAACCTACTATCGTCGCTATCCAGAAAAAGACAGTAAATTTTTGCCGGACTGCCCACGTAGCGATATTCAAAATTGTAACATTGAGCAACTGACAAACACGTATGACAATACCATTGCTTATACCGACCTAGTGCTGAGTAAGCTTATTAAATTACTGCAAAACAGTCCGGCGGATGACAAAGCTCTGCTGTATGTTTCTGATCATGGTGAATCACTGGGTGAAAAAGGCTTGTACTTACATGGCTTCCCATATGCATTAGCGCCTAAAGAGCAAACCCATGTGCCTATGCTATTTTGGAGTAATAAACTGGCCAATACCCGCTTTAATCAATGTATCGAACAATTGCGTAACCATGCTTTTTCACACGATAACATTTTTGACACCCTACTTGGCTTAACTCATATACAAAGCACTGAATATCGCCCAGAGCAAGATATTTTTAATACTTGCTCAACACAAAGCTAACGAAATAGAGATTTCAAACTATGCAATTTGATAGCACTAACAAACCCATTGGCATTAAACGTATTCGCCTCGCATTCAAAAACTCCCAACGAGCATTCACGTGGTTGGCAAAGCATGAGTCTGCTTTTAAACAAGAGCTGATACTGTTGGTCCTTGCCATAGCAGTGGTTTTTGTCTGGCAGATCAGCCTGTATGAGAAAATAATGCTGCTTGTATCAGTGCTATTTGTGATGTTTGCTGAAGTCGTCAATACGGCAATTGAAGCCGCCATAGACCGAATAGGCCTTGAAATTCATCCATTATCAGGCCTAGCTAAAGACTTAGGATCCGCAGCCGTACTGATTGCTCTAACAATTTGTGTGTTGGTCTGGGGCGGCGTGTTTATTAATAACCTAAGTTAGCTTACTTTTTTATCATCAGGGGTGTCATTACAAAGTGCACAGTAGCGCCCTTTTGATGAATGATATAAACGGGTTGCAATAAAAATGGCCGTGGCAATAAAAGACCAAAGTAGCGCAAAACCTAACGCGCTGAGTGTCTCGTGACCTTTTAGAATTTCTATCATAAATAATAAAATAGACACCAGCGTAAAAACTTTAGCGGCTCTGATCACCCAGAATTTTGTACCCATAACTTACTCCTTTAGAAAAACTCCTTTGGAAGAATAAGTGTAGTGCAAAATAAGAAGAACATACTAATAACTTAAAACAGGCTCAGACAATATCTGTACATTATTTTTAAACACCTCTAACAGCCCTGATGGCGAGTGTTCGGTACCAAGCGCAGTAACATGACAGACATAACGATAACCGTTGTTAGTAAAGGTATAAAAATGATTCCCTCCACTGCCATCAAAGCTTAATGTGCCCCCTGTGATCACCAGGCTTGGCTCATCTTGCATTGATTGATCCCTATTCCATGCCGCATAGCGGTATTGCTGATCAGCCAGTTCATCAATACGAATTAAATGCTTTTTTGTTTGCCACGTTAATATCGGCTTTGTGAATTCACGCAGGCTTTTGTGCAATGCTTGTTTTTGCTCGTCAATTAGCGCTTCGCGTTGTGCTTTTTCTGTCTCTGATTCATAGGGCACAGCCCAAATAGAGCCATCAAAATCCAGCCACAGTTTACCTGAATCAAACATAATGCCGCGCCAGCCCATCATTTCCCAATCATGGCGAATGTTGGAGTTAGCTATTTCTTCAACAAACTGTTTATCGAAAATTTGCTCAAACTTTTCTATAAACATTTGCTCATTTTCAATAGCTTGCAACGGCGCTTTGCGCTTTAGCGGGTAATGGACTCTTTTAGCAATGGTCGCTTTATCACCCGCCTTAAACGCAGCAACCACAGGTTTGACAATACTTATGTGCTTTGTTGCGGCAGCTGTTGAAAATGAGATAAAGCAACCTAAGAAAATGACCGCAAAATACTTCATTGTGTTCACTTTTATGTTTAAAAATTTGATTATTCAAAGCGTAACAAATTTTTGTATTTGCAGTACAGGTGCTATTTGATTAACAACTCAATCTCATCACTTTGGTTACCGAGCCTATCAATAGCAATTACCTTAATTGCCTCTAATGGTCGTTGTCCTTCAGAGGCCGCAACAGAAATTACACTCTCCTCACTTGAGTAGATATGGTATTGCCACTGCTGTGCATATTTTAGATAGACAAGTAACTGTGATACTTGCTCAGAATTAGAATGGCTCCAAGTAAGCTGGATGTCTTCGCCAACATAATTCATATCAACATTAACAGCCGCTAAGTGCGGCGCAGCTATCCACGAAGTTTCTGGTATTAATGCTTGATGCTGATAAACGCCTTGTGCAATCACATCACTCATCGATTGGCTGCCATCAAGTGCTGCTACATTCCAAAACACTGTACCGGGTGATGTTGATAAAAAACCACGATTAATCATGATTTGATTCACGACTTCATCAACGCCGGCCTCATCAAATGAGCGTAACGCATTAATACCAGGCCATAGATGCCGTTTATGCGTATTCTGAGATTGCCACCAACTTAATAAGAGCGGGTAACTTTGTGCATACTGGTTTATTGGCCAATAAAGTTGCGGCGAAAAATAGTCAAGCCATCCTTCATTAAGCCAAAGCTTAGCATCAGCAAACAGCTTGTCATATTGATCCATCCCGCGAATAGTTTCAGGTTTACCTGGTCTATAGATACCAAATGGGCTGATACCAACAAGAACATGAGGCTTCGATTGCTTTACTCGTTGATATAAGCGTTTAACGAACTGATTTACAGCTTCACGACGCCAATCACCTATCGATAGTGCCCCGCCTTCAGCCACATATTGCCTGTATTGTTCAGCATCAGGAAAATCTTCATCGTTGTTGTAAGAAGGGTAAGGATAAAAATAGTCATCGTAATGAATACCATCTAAATCATAGCTATCTACAAGTTCGGTTAATACATTTAATGTATGTGAAACCACGGCTTGATCGGTTGGTAAAAACCAATAGGTCTCATTATTGAGTTTTACTACCTTATCATTCATTTTTTCAACAACTGAGTGTTCTGAAATTGGGCCCCCTATATGATGATGAGCACGATAAGGGTTTATCCATGCATGCAACTTTAAACCTCGTTTATGTGCTTGCTCTATCCAAAATTTTAATGGGTCATAAAACGGCTCAGGCGCTTTACCTTGCTCACCAGAAAGGTAATAAGACCAAGGTTCGTAAGAGCTTTGATACAGACTATCGGCTTGCGGTCGAACCTGAAAAATAACCGTATTAAAGTTATGTTTTTGAAGTGAATTAAGAATTTGAATAGCTTGTTCTTTTTGCTCTATCACTGACAGCCCGGGCTCATTAGGCCAGTTAATATTGGCAACAGTAGCAACCCATGCCGCACGAAACTCCCTTGCAACATGATCTTGATGGATGTTACCTAACAACTGCTTTTCAGTATTAGACATCTCCTTTATTTGTACGAAACTGCACGCACTCAAAACAAAGCATATTATCAAAGAGAAAACGTTTTTAAAGTACATTGTATACCCCACAAAAAAGGCACAACAAAGACTTGCTGTGCCTACATGTATCAAATTCAAAAGGAAAAATTAAAACTTCATTTGTGCGCCAAGTAAGAAACGACGACCATAATCGTGTATCGCTAATGGGCGATTAGCATCTGACATGCCAGTGCTATTGCCCGACGTTGCTTCTTGCTCTTCATCCGTGAGGTTAATTGCTTGGAATACAAGGTTTAAATCTTCAGTAACATTGTAACTAATATTAAGATCATACTGACCAAAACCATCTTTATATTGGTTCAAACCAAGATAGTTAGTGTAGAAATACTCTGAACGATAAGTATAAGAAACACGGGCACTAAAGGTTGTGTTTTCATAATATACTGTCGCGTTAAAGGTATCTTCTGAATTATTAGGTAAAACGGCTTCTTCACCCGCCTCTTTTTGTTCCGCAGTTTGTTTTAACTGTGCATCTGAATAGGTGTAATTTGTCTGTACTCCAAATCCGTAAGGAAGTTTCTGCGTATAGTTAACTTCAAAACCTGAGTTCTCACCGCCTAAACCGTTCAGAGGCTGGGTCACTAAAAAATCACGAACTTCTTCCACGCCTGTATCAGGATCTGTCCAGGCCCATTGTTTTTCAATAGTGGCATTGGTTATGTATGAGTCGATATCTTTATAAAAATAAGCAAACGATAAAATAGATGATTCATTAAAGTACCACTCAGCAGATAAGTCATATTGAGTCGCACGGTAAGGCTTCAGGTTCGGGTTACCCTCAGAGCCTTTACAGCCTGTAGCTGCAGCACAATAACCACTTTTGCGGGCAGATAAGAAGTCATAATCCGGGCGAGACATGACTTTTGCCGCAGCAAAACGCACAACCACATCATCTGTAAAGTCGTAGTTGATATTCACACTCGGCAAAATATCATCGTAGCTATTAGAGCTATTGATATCTTGAATATTTTCAGGTGCAAAGCTGCGCCCTGTGTATTCAACAGAACGAGAATCTAGCTCTGTTTTCACAGCTCGAACCCCAAAATTACCGCGCCACTTATTATGATCGAACACCGCTTTTACATACCCTGCGGTGACGGTTTCTTCTAAATCAAATGTGTAATCAAGGTGTTCATATGGCGCTGTAGAAGGTGTTGTTGATGATATCCAATCAGCATATTTTGAATTATCAAACTGCCATAAAATTGCATTATCTGTCGAATCGCTTGCGAACATGCCTAAGTTAAATTGTTCACCATCTGATGATACTTTTGGATAATTCGCTTTTATTAAACTTGCAGCTTTTGAATGCTCTCGGTACTTAACCCCAGCCTTGATTGCTTTGAAGAAGTCACCATCTAATAGATACTCAAAATCTAGCTGCCCGTAAACTTCCTTTGAGTCGTTGTATATGTCATTTTTATGGTTGTAGTCTAAGCGATAATCATCAGCGCTTAAATCAGCGTCTAATGTTACATCTGGCGTTCCATTGTCTAATGTAAATGATGCGCTTGTATTTGCGTAATATTCTGAGTAAACATCACTTACTTCACCATCAGCCTTGCTATAACCTAGCTGACCTGTAACAGTGTAATTGTCTGCTTTATATGTCACTTTTAGATCGTGCGCTTGAGTTTTAAACTCCCCCTCATAACCTGCATTGCCATAATATCCTAAGTTATTATGGGCCGGCAGATCGCCCGAAATTAAAGTACCATCAACAATGACTGGATTTTCTACATTTGCAATGTTTTGCAAAATAAAGCCGCTTGAGTAAGTTCCGTATGACTCATGCTCAGATTTTGAATATAAGTTATTAAAAACAAAATCTATGTTGTCATTTGCTGCATATTGAAACGTCAAAGTTGCGGTATCTAAATCACTATCACTTGCGTATCGGTTATAGCCTACCGCGCCTGGATAAAACTCTGCGTTGCCATCTTGATCTGCATCGGTACTGCGATAGCCGAATCGAACTTCTTTGCTATCACGTTGGGTCGCAGTTTCTTTATGAACAAATCCTAGATTAAAACCAAAATCTTGTGCTTCATTTTTCCACGAATACAAACCAGAAAGGTACGGTTTAGTTTCTTCAGCATTTTCAAAATGATAAGCCTTAACAGAGGCCGCTGCGTAATTCGCTTCACTATCGAGCGGTTTACGAGTTTTTACAACAACGGTACCACCTATAGAGCCCTCATCAATGTCTGCTTCTGCCGACTTATATACTTCAAGCGTATCTACTAATTCAGCTGGTAGCAGCGAGTAGTTAAACCCTCGTGAAGGACGCGTAATTGAAGCTGAAGCAGTTGCTGAAGCAACGTTTTGCCCGTTTAACAAGGTAATATTTAAATGCGGTGCAGTACCACGAATACTAACTCGGTCGCTTTCACCACCTAGGTCTTTTTCAACTTGTACACCCGGAATGCGCTGTAGTGCATCAGCGACAGTTTGATCTGGAAATTTACCAATATCTTCAGCAGAAACGGCATCAACTACACTGTTTGAAAAGCGCTTCATATTAATGCTTTTCTCAACTGATGCAGCATAACTTCTTACTTCAATCTGCTCGATATCTTCTTTAGTTGCTTTTTTCTTTTCTGGCAGTTGACCCGCTGCATAAACAGATACTGATGTACTTAAAACTAAAGTAGGAATAAGTGCTTTTTTAACACCAGCCGCTAGCGCTGAGAATTTTTTATTCATGGAACTGTAACCTTATAGTTTTTGTAAAGTGAGAGATTTTGTGACTACAAACTACATAAATGCTCTTAAGAACAACAATTGGTAACAACTTTATTGTTACAATGCGGCTGCAATATTAGTAATAAACTATAAAATCAAGATATTTTATTCTAAAAAACACACGCGTGTTAAAATATTTAATTCTCAATTTTTAAGAGCTCACCACCCATAAAGAGATAAACTAAATACAATCAATACCTTGTTAGCAATGAAAAGAGAAGAAACAAAATCAAAGCTGCTTTTAAAGATTCATAGGCTGTCTTGATGTTTTAAAAACAGAGAATTAATTATTCCAAAACTAAATCAAACACAACATTGACACTTGCTCTGAAGGTAATCGATTCTTGTAAATACTTACCTTCTGGGACTGTATTAATACGTGAGCCCGTTACCATGATTCGTTCAATATTTGTGTTGCTGCCATAGCCAAAGTGGCTACCTACCTGTTGTGATTGAATACTATACACCCGACCAAGTTTCGCTTCGAATGCGCTAGCAAGGCTACTTCCCTGCTGTTTGGCATTCGCAACTGCTTTATCAAGAGCGGCTTGCTCGTAATCTGAGGCTTTGCTTGATAAAAGTTGAATTTGCTCGATTTGATTGACACCCACTTTAAGCGCAAAGTTTAAAAAGCCATCCAGAAGGGAGAGTTGTTTAAGGCTGACTTTGACCTTGCGGGTAGCGCGAAAACCATCTTTAACTTGGTTATCGTTTTCGTCATAGCGCATGTTCGGCTCTACGAAAATTCGCCCCGCAGAGATACTTTTTTCGTCTATTGAGAAATTATTTAAGCCCGCAAGGAGTTTATTTACTTGTTCATCGACTTGCTGCTTAGCCTGCACGCTTTCAGCTTTAACAGTTTCAAACTCTAACGTGATGTCAGCCCTGTCGGGGGCTGTAAGCACAACAGCCTCACCTTTAACAACAATATGACGATTATCCGGCAGACTTGTTGCAGCTATTGCAGAACTGGTACATAAAACCAGTGGTAACAAAGATTTAAGCATCATAACCTCTCCTTATAAAAAGTTATGATGCCTTGCTAGGGTGTGAATGTATAGCAATGTATGCTGTTTTTAAGTGTAAATAGTTGCGAAGAAAGGAAATTAATTAATGAAAAGCTAACACGGCATATTATGACAAGTTGCTAAAATATGCCGTCTTTTTGAAGATTTGCTTAGTGAGCTAGTACGCTTAGCCACTCATCTGGGTTTGCTAAAATGAACTCAAATATATCGTTGTTATTTAAAGTTATGCGAATTCCATCTGCTGTGATTGGCAAAATACCCGCGCCTTTACCTGAACACTTACCAACGTTATTGATTTGCGCTCGTGAAAATGTGTATGGGCCTAAGCCTAGCTCTTTATTAAACGGTTCAAAAACAATGTCTTGTTCAGTAACTACAAGCTTACCATCCGCTTTTGCGACACCCGATTGAATAGTTGCTGTTGACTCTTTAACTGTGTGTGCGTGCATATCCTTTACTCCACTTAACATATGAGTGTTAGTCTACACTCAATGAAACCTTAAAATTGCGTACCAACTTAAGATACAGCAAGTACAAAAAAAGTACAGTAGAGTTAGTTAATTTAAAACATTATCTTTTGAAATAGTTATTGTTCACTGATCTGTAGTTTATTGTTAAATCGCACATAAACGATTGCTCCACCCTCAGTCTTTAGCTGATGTTTAAAACCGGCAACTGACGAGAAGTAACTACCAGCCTCAATTTGTTTTGCTTCACTATGTTCAACAGATCGGTAGTTAAGCTCGCCGCTGATCAAAACTGCGCGTAATGAACCTCTTTCACTTGTTAATTGCCCATTAAAACCCGCATCAAGTTTAACTAAAACACCTTGTTGATTTTGTTTTTGCCAAAGAGGGGTAAGGGTAACCTTTTTAGAGTCTAATGACGTTAACTCATCACTATTGAACCATACCATGTTGTCTGAATGAAGATTGAGTGAGTGCTCGCCATTATTAAACTGCGCCTTAGAAGGCTTAACCAAATAAGGCCCTTCATCGATTTCAAGGTATATGAGATTGGTCTCAGCCTTAGCAGCTGTTATGTGATTTTGCCCTGCAGGTTGCGTCCAAAATGACCCTGTTGACATCCAATCCAATTCCGCATTTGGGTCATCATTATGCATCAGTCCTTTAATGACAATGCCGCGGTATGAAATATTATGAATATGCGCAGGAGATGAAAAGCCCGGTTTAAAGCGCACTAGCATACCGGTTGCAAAATCTATTGTTCTGTCGCCCCATAAGTTTGCTGCGCCAGGGCTTTTGTCACCACGTAGCGGGTTTAAATATCCCCAGTTTACGGACTCTACGGGGACAAGTTCAGACTGGGGATTATCCAACCTTTTTTCATTAGCATCGGCTAAAAATACAGCAATAAGTACTACACTTGTTGTTAGTGATGATAGCTTTAACATATTAAATTTCCTCTAATAGCAAACCCAAGAGAACTCTCTTGGGGTTACAAATCTTGTTGTTAGCACAGTACTAATTTATTTCTTGTACCTTCATCACTAACTCCGGCCAATTACGCTGATTTTTTATGTCATGCTCAAGGCCTTGCTCATCGGCAATAGTGAAGCGCTTAATTGCAGATGTTTTACTGGTTGCTTGATATAACCAATATGCTTCTGCTTATAATGCCTCCGCAATTGGCTTATCAATTGATTCATATACCATTTGTTTGCATGCATTAATTGATTCAGCAGGAAACTGAGCAATTCGGTTTGCTAGCGTATCAACGTATTCATCAATCTCATCGGGGTTAAGCGCTTTATTAATGGTACCCATGCGCTCAGCCTCATCTGTATCAAAATCACGGGCACTCAAAATAATTTCTAAAGCACGACCTAAACCTGTCTGGCGAGCCATTCTTGAAGCACCGCCACCACAGGGTAAAATACCCATACCAACTTCCATTTGCATAAATTTCAACTTACCACGAGCTGCAAATCGCATATCAAGCGCTAGCGCTAGTTCATGGCCACCACCGCGTGCAAAACCTTCTAGTTTTGCTATTGTTGCCTGCGGCACTTTACTTAAGCGCTCACAAATTGATTGTAAGTCCAGCAGCTTCGCTTCATCGCGTGAAACAACTTCAACTGACATATCTTTCAATAGTTCAGTATCATAGTGGCAAACCCAAGTTTCAGGGTTTGCTGATTGAAAAATAACAACTTTAGTGTTTTTATCTCGCTCTAAACGCATCGCTAAACTATTTAAATCAGCAAGCATTTCTTAGCCCTGAACATTAACTGGCCCAAAATCAAACGTAACAGTTAATACGCCACCAGACTGAATGGTCGTGAATGTTGTAAATCCTTCGTATTTCTTAATTATCCCTAGTGTTTTTATTGGTTGCGGCTGTAAAAAAGCTATCGTAAAAATAAACTCTAAATTTTTACATCTAGACGAGTTAAAACTTCGTCCATCGCCATAATCAAAGTAGTATTTTTTGCTGTATCAAACGCATCTGGATGTGGGTTCGAAAATGCACCAATATCATTATCAAAATAACGGCCAGTCATACCTGTAAATTGGTCACTTAACGCAGCCTTAACTAAAATATCAGCCCCTATAGTCAAATTTTTTCCTTGTGAACCATATGCTTCCTTAACCATTTTGCTTCCTAAAAAAGAGGCTGGATTAACTGCCACTAAAGAAGGAGTATTGTCTGCCCATTGTTTTGCCAATTGTAGCGTCCACATAGTTAGCGCTAATTTACTTTGCGCATAAGCACTGCTATCAGACAATGCTTGCAAACCTTTAAGTGCTGCAATACTAACCGGTGCTTGCGCCGCTGAAGATAGGTTCACTATGCGACTATTTTCATTCATGAAAGCAGATAAAGTTTTGGTCAAAATATAAGGCGCAATCGTGTTTACTAAAAAGCGTACATCTAGACCACCCTCGCCTAGGTTATTTGCTATTTTAAAAACGCCAGCATTATTGATCAGTACATCAATATGTGAATATTTAGCTTTGATCTGATTGGCTAATTCAACCACCTGTTTTAGCTCTGATAAGTCAGCTAAAAACATATCAATTTTTGCACTGCTATAAAGCGCCTCTATCAACTCTTTTGCTTGTTAAAGCTTTTGCTGGCTACGACCATGAAGCAAAAGCGTATGACCAAATGAAGCAAGTTTTTTTGCCGTCTCTAGGCCAATGCCATCTGTAGCGCCTGTTAATAGAATTGTTTTAGGCATACATAATGATTCCTTTTAAAAAGGGGTCAGTGAAGTTAGTCAAAGAAATAAATTCATCACTGCTATGCAGCTGATAAATAAGGCTTACTTTCACATATGAAACTCTCCCCTTTAGTTGCATTTGTCATGTTTAGTTTTACAAATAAAGCTTAAGGCTTTGGGTAAAACGAATAAATAACGTATAAAAAGAATCAGAATTCTGATTTTCTAGATAATTGATGGACACTAATTGCATTAAACTCTTGTGTTAGCGGCTGAGACACTCAACATTAGTGCTGCAGGCAAGCAGTTGGGCCTTACTCCATCTGTAGCAAGTGCTTGGTTAGCCAAATTAGAAATGCAAGTTGAAGCAGACCTATTCCACAGAATGACAAGGAAAGTAACTTTATCACTTGCTGGCATGGAGTTTTTACCTTATGCCAAAGAGATCCTTGCTCAACAAGAAGCCGCGCTTGCAACCTTAGGACAAGGTAACCTTAATATTAGCGGAACATTGAGGTTTGCTGCATCAAGTACGTTTGCGCAGCGCTTTATCATGCCTATTTTGCCAGAATTCCTAGACCGCTACCCAGATATAAACCTTGAACTCATGCTCTCAGTTGGCCAAGTTAAATTAATTGAAGGAGGGTTTGATCTAGCACTGAGAAACCTCGCTGTGGAAGATAGTAGCTTGATTTGCAGACGCCTTGCCAAAGACACTCGGATATTGTGGCCTCACCAGACTACTTGGCTCGTAATGGCATTCCGAGGAATCCTGAAGAGCTTATCCGACATCAATTATTAGTGTTTTTAAATACCAAACCCCGCAAGTTAATTACCCCTAATTGCAGCGATCATTTTAGTTTTCCACCTGAAAAAAGTAAGCCACGCATTTTGTGTGATGATGGCGCAAGTATGCGTATGGCAGCAAAAGCTGGCGTGGGTATCTGTATGAGTTCATTGTGGAATATTCATACTGAGCTAGAAGCAGGTTCTTTAATTCGAGTTTTACCTGATTATCAAATAAGTGATAACAGCGCTATCTGGCTTGTATACCCGAAATCAAATGTACTTACGGCTAAAGTAAGAGTTCTTATAGATTTCTTAGTCGAAAAAATAGGTGACTCGCCAGAGTGGGAAACGATAAATAAAAAATGATTACTCTATTATGAGCACCCTGCACGATTTAATAGCAAAAACTAATACCTATGCGCTTAATTAGGTAGACTATTTTGAGGCAATAAAACCTCGTTGATAACAAAGCAAAAATTTCGTTATTTAGTTATTTTCGGCAATTGCTCCCGCATTGCTCTCCCTTCTGTATCCATGCAGTCGAAAATCAGAAACTCTTAACACAGATAGCAATAGCCTTACATAAAACATAATTAAGTATTGTTAAATAATGATATAGATAAAACTTAAGCAATAAAAATCACGGATTGTCTTTTTAAATGCTATGCTTAGAATTACTAATTAGTAGGTACAAGACTCATGACTCAATCGCTAAAGAAAACTCAAACAAGGCTGAGAGTAAACGCGGTAATTGTGATTATATTAGTCATTCTGCTAACAGTGACTTCATTATTCTTTTACAAGCATGTTGATAACCAATGGCGTGATTATTCCAATACTGCAAGCAACGTTTATGTTTTACATGACACCTTGGTGCAAAGGTTAGGATATGGTGGCTTTATACACCACTTTAAAAATCTAATTTTAAGAAAAAATGTTGATCTTTACCTCCCTAGTATAAAAAAAGAAATTTACGAAATAAAAGTAATACTAGAAAAGCTAGAAGCTGTAGAAAATTACGACAAGCAAGCTCTCGGCGGTGTAAGAACGACCCTAGCTAATTATGAGGAAAAGCTTGATTTAGCGCTCAAAATGATTGAACAAGGCGCTTCTAGTGAAGCTATTGACGACATTGTAAAAGTTGATGATGCGAAAGCCCTTGCAGCCCTATCTGACTTTGAAAGCCACGTAAACACCATGCTTAAGAAAAAGAGTGTGGCGATAAATGAAAACTTTAAATTTGCATATACAGTTCATATTCTAACGATTGTACTTTTGGCTGGTATTTTGCTCTTTTACTTTAAAAAGCTATCTACCTCATATAAAGAGCAACAAGCTTTAACTGATCAAGCATTAGAAGGGGCAAGAATTAAATCAGAATTTCTTGCTAATATGAGTCATGAAATTAGAACCCCCTTAAATGGTATTATGGGTTTACTACAAATCCTGCAACCTAATGTTCAAAAGCCACAAAACATAGAAATTGTCTCAAAAGCTCTTTTTTCATGCCGATCATTACTTACTATTATTAATGATATTTTAGACTTTTCTAAAATGGAAGCGAACGAGCTTACAATCGAAAATGTTAACTTTTCTTTGATAAAAATAGTTGAATCTATAAATTCTGATTTTTTACCTATCTGTAACGAAAAGTCTATCGAGCTAAACATTGATATAGACAAAAATGTCGAAAATATATGGATTGGTGATCCTGTTCGTATTAGGCAAATAATTTTAAACCTAGTTTCTAACGCTGTGAAATTCACAGAGCAAGGTGGTATACAAGTTATTGTAAAGAAAAAAGTAAAAAACTTAATCCCAGGTATCGAGTTACAAGTATTAGACACAGGAATAGGTATGAGTGAAGAAGGTTTGGCAAATCTTTTTCAACGCTTTCAACAGGCTGATAATAGTATTACACGCCGCTTTGGCGGCACAGGCCTTGGCATGTCAATAACAACAAACTTAATTAAACGGATGGGAGGTACTATAGACGTTGATAGTAAATTAGGTGAAGGCACACGCTTTACCATATTTTTACCGCTAGAAATAGCAGAGCAGCAGCAAATCATAGAAAGCTCCCATATAACTGATGTTCCCAATCTTGAAGGTAAAACAGTTCTAATTGCTGAAGATAACCCACTTAATACTATGGTCATTCAATCCTTAATGGCCGAAACAAATGCCAATGTTCAGTTTGCCAAAGATGGTCTAGAGGCTATAGATTTATTTAAAAAAATAAACCCTATGCTCGTCCTGATGGATATCCAAATGCCAAAAATGGGGGGGATTGAAGCCTGTGCACACATTCGAGCATTAAACCCTACGACTCCGGTAATCGCGTTAACAGCAAATGTCATGAAAGAAAATATTATTGAATACAAGAACTGTGGTTTTTACTGCCATGTTGGTAAGCCCGTTGAAAAACATCTGCTCTTTGAAGCCTTGAATAATGCCATTTCACAGCACAGCCAAAACTTATCTGATTAATAAAAACGGCCCCATAATTAGAGCACATGACTCCAGCACTAACAGTTTAAATCCCAACAGCTAGTGTCTGAGAAATGATAAAAAGACACCCATATTAAAAGATAATTAATCACCTACTTTAGAGAGGACTAGAGACATCACGTAATTAGACACCCACTTTTGGTAAAATTAGCATCACGTAATTAGACACCCACTTTTGGTGAAATTAGCATATCAATTGCATTTGACTTAGCGAAAAAGATCGCTCATAGTCGAAAAAATCATCAATACACATAAAATCTAATAATAAACACATCTAATTTGCTTGTAATGAAACTATATAGAGGAAGCTTGCAATGCCTTTCCTCAACAAAACCAAGCTTTAACAAATTAGAGAGTAGCAATTTATTATAAAATGCTATGCAAATGTGGGGAGTGCATTATGAATCGCAAGTCAAAATTAATTTATCGTATTATGTTAGCCTCAAAAGTTAACAACTCTAATAAAGAAATTTCTATTGATAACCTAAAACAGAACTGCTGTCTTTCTGAAACCGAACTACTCAACATACTAAAAGAGCTAGAAATAAAGAAACTTATATGTTGGGATTCTGGCAAGTCAACATTTATGATTTCGAGTTAACTTACTAGTTTTTAAAGTATAATCAACCTAAGATTACTTGCGAAACAAATTGTCAATTGTTTAACGAAAAAGTGAATAAACTACTTTCTGTTTCTCACTCTTTAGAATTACAGCTAAGCTTATAGTGTTCAACTCATGGAGGAGAAGAGCATGGCAACCCCTCGTAGAAACTTAATTAGCGTTTCAAACACGCCTTACTATCACTGTATTTCACGCTGCGTTCGTCGCGCTTATTTGTGCGGGCAAGACCCACTAACAGGTCGTTCGTATGAACACCGGCGCGATTGGGTTGAAAAGAAACTACTTCAACTTGGTCGTATATTTTGTATTGATATTTGCGCCTACGCGGTTATGAGTAACCATACTCATCTAGTACTTCATATTGATATAGCAAAAGCAAAGCGTTTGAATAATAAAGCGATTCTGATTAGATGGCACAAGTTATTTAAAAGTACATTCCTTTGCCAACGATTCTTAAATGGCGAATTGCTAACACAAACCGAGCTCGCTGCGGTTAATGCCAGAGTAAATTTATATCGAGAACGGCTCAGCAGTATTAGTTGGTTTATGCGCGTTCTTAATGAGAGTATTGCACGACAAGCAAATCAAGAAGATGAGTGCAAAGGACGCTTTTGGGAAGGTCGCTTTAAATCACAAGCTTTACTTGATGAAGCAGCTCTTGCAGCTTGCCTTGCTTATGTAGATTTAAATCCTGTTAGAGCAAAAGCGGCTGATTTACCTGAGCAATCTGACTACACCAGTATTAAATCTAGAATTAATGCAGCTCAAAATAATAAGCAACCGAAATCACTTATGCGCTTTGCAGGTAAACCACGTAAACATATGCCTAAGGGACTACCATTTGAGCTCAAGACATATCTGCAACTTGTAGATTGGACAGGCCGTTCAATACGAGAAGATAAGCCAGAGAACATCCCAGAAAATGCGTTACCAATACTTGAAAGACTAGATATTTGTACTGACAACTGGCTTACACTCACCACTTCCTTTACTCGCTCGTTTAAAAATACGGCTGGTAAAGAGCAAGCAATCACAGCTTACACAAATCACATGAAACGAAAACGAAGAAGCTCTATTAGCACTAGTCGTGCACTATTTACCTAAACCGAAACTCGAAAATGTTTAAAGTAGCCTGCCTTTGAGCTAAGCTTGCCCAAATCAGGCGCTAATCAGACAATGTCTACAGAATCACCTAAACATAACATTTATCTGTAAATTAATTTAGAACGACTAAGCAAGTCGGCTTTAAAATTAGTTATTAAAATACCTACAAAAGTGGGTGTCCGAATAACTTTATTACCTGTACCTAACCAGCTGTGTCATCTTCAATCAAATCATCAACATTGAGCCTGAATTTATATTGTTTAACTTGGGTGTATAGATAACCTTAAAATGGATGTCTTGATAACTTAAGAAATAAAAAGCTCAAAGAAAGTTAGATTAATACAAGAATAAAAGATTGGTTCTAAAAAAATTTAAAAGGAATTTAAATGAAATAAGTCACCCAAATAGAATTTTGGGTGGCAGTCTTACCAGCCGCATCTCGGCACACACATCACACGCTGTGGCTGCTCCCTTCCGGGCCTGACCAGATTCACCTGCTAGTGTTGCGAGAGGACCAATAAGACTACCATTGAGGGCCTTGTTTGGCGCGGGAGGGATTATCTCTACTTTTAGCCAGTTATTCAAGGGGTATTCGAAAAAGAAAGTGCGATTGCATACTTGGTATACAATCGCACTGTCATTAAGGGGGTTATCGCTTACTTTTCAAGTTCAGCTTTAATGTTGCGCAGCGCGGCTTTCACTTTCTTCATATTTTCTGGGCCCATACGCAGCAGTTGTTTTTGCGCATCGGGTAAGTTTTCCCACTCAGAGTAAGCATATTGATAAGTAACTGAGTTACGAACGAGTGGCATATCACCTTTTGGCTCTGGCGTATCAAGCAGTACATCAATCGCTTCTTCTAACGTGCCTGTGAATGCATCACCTTCGTAACCAATTTCTGCATAAGCTTCACTGATAAGGGGTTTATATTCATCATACATACGAATAACTTGAGCAGCGCTTAAGCTAGTAAATAGTTTTACGTAAGGTGTATAGCGCTCATAGCTATTTGGGTCGATTGTTAAAATATCGCCCTCAATAACTTTAAACGACTCTTTAGGGCGTTCTACAGGTGCATGGCTAACTGCCACTTTACCTTTTGCGATGTTATCAACGTACACAACACCACGGCGAATAAGGTCATCAGTCACCATTAAGCTCATCACTTGGTCGCTTAGTAACTCATCCATACGAGCAACAACCACTTCATCGCTTTCACTTAACGTTGGTAATGGCTCAACTTCTGGAACTGGCTCTGGAGTGCGCTCTGGTGCAGTATCTACAACAACGGGCTCTGGCTCAGGCTCTGTCACTTCAGGTTCTGGTTCAGGCTCTTGGTATTCAACAACAGGTACTTGTTCGACAACAATATCTTCAACTACTTGAACTGGTTTATCTTCAGGCTTCAATAAAATAAACGCTGCCACACCCGCAACAAGGATAAGCACAACCACCGCAAAAATCAGGTTGTTATTTGATGAACCCTTTTGTACTTCAGGTTCTGACGAATGCTCTGACATAGACACTCCCTTAAAAATAAAACAGATAAAATACGAAAAAACCATTTAGCCTTAAGCTAATCTTTGCTTCTTCTAGCTTAAAGACTTACAGTTGATAAATAAAGTAAAGACGCACAACTATTTAAATGCAACCATGAGCAGTAAGTTAAAAAAAACACAGCACTCTAAAATCGCTTTATTACTAACAGGTGGTGGCGCGCGAGCGGCTTATCAAGTTGGTGTGCTTAAAGCGATAACGCAAAGCATGCCTCGTACAGCACCGCTGCCCTTTACTATTATTAATGGGACATCAGCTGGCGCAATTAATTCCGCTGCATTAGCATGTTATGCATCGTGTGCGCATTTAGCATGCAAAAAACTTGAATGGGTGTGGAAGAATTTTTCGACCTCTCAGGTTTATAAAAGCGACTTTTTAAGTGTGTTTTTGCATATTACCCGCAACATGCTTACAAGTTTTCAATCTGAACATATAAATCACCCACCAGCGAGTTTACTGAACAATAAGCCGCTGCGAAAACTGCTACACGAAATACTCGATTTATCACGTATCGAACGAAACCTGCATAAAAACTACCTAGATGCAGTGTCGATTACTGCTTCGAGCTATACCACAGGTGACTCTGTGGCATTTTTTCAGTCACTTACACAAAAGCCGTGGCGCAGAGCAAAACGTGAAGGACAAGCAACCCGCATAAATGTTGAGCACTTAATGGCGTCGAGTGCCATACCTATGGTGTTCCCAAGTGTGAATGTGTATAACCACTATTTCGGCGACGGCTCTATTCACCAACTTTCGCCACTGAGTCCGTCGGTTCATTTAGGTGCTGAAAAAATCTTTATTATTGGTGTTGATGAACCAAAAGAACTGCATCCGCCGGGTTATCAGCCTCATTACCCTGGCCTTTCCAATATTGCTGGTCACTTACTCGATAGCGTCTTTACCGACACACTTCAGTCTGATTTAGAACGTTTACAACGTATCAATCGCACGCTGAGCCTATTACCTGCACGCGACAAACACCAAGAGCTTAAACAAATCGAAACTTGCGTGATCAATCCATCGCAAAACTTTAATGCAATCGCAGCTCAGTTTTATGATGACATGCCCATGGCAATTAAGGTGTTACTACGTATGATTGGTGTTAAGAAACGTTCGCAATCGAGTTTAACAAGCTACTTACTGTTTGAAAAACGTTATACCCAAAAGCTCATAGAAATTGGCTACCAAGATGGCCTTAAAAAGCTACCTGAAATTCGTAAATTTTTAGAGTTGGAGTAGCTAATCGCTACTCCATACCGTCGAGTAAAAACCGTTCGACCCGCTCTACTCGGCGAGGCTTACCTTGCAACACTAAAATATCACCTGCCAATAAAATAGTTTGTGATGAAGGTGCGTCAATTTCACGGTCTTGTCGGCGCAGCGCTCTAACCGACACACGGCGCTGCTCAAGCTTAAGCTCACTAATTTTCTGATTAACCGCATAAGCGTGTTCTGGCAGAGCTATAACATGTAAATACTCAAGCCTATCTGAACTTGCCTCTTCGCCATCAAGTTTATCACCCGTGAAAAAGCCATTTAAAAATTTATAACGATTGCGCCGCTCTTTACTGACTCGGCGTATGATCCGTGTCATCGGCACACCAGACATATAAAGTACATGCGAAACTAACATTAAACTTGCTTCAAGGGTTTCTGGTACCACCTCAGTAACACCGAGTTCTTTAAGCGTTTCCATTTCGGTATCATCGCGCATTCGTACCAATATCTTTACATCAGGTGCTATTTGTTTGATGGCATCAACAACTATTTGCGTTTGCTCAAAATCGGTAAAGGTAATAATCACCAACCTTGCACGCTCAACGCCCGCTGATTTTAAAATATCTTTTTGATTCACATGGCCAAATATAACCGGTTCACCAGCAGCTTTCGCTTCTTGCAATAAGATAGGGTTACTTTCGACCGCGACGTATTCAATTGCTTCTGGCTTTAAAAAGCGCGCAACAGTTTGCCCTACACGGGAGAAACCACAAATAACGACATGATTTTGATACAAAGGGCTACTTGTCGCGGGCTGTTGCCAGTACTGTCCTGCATGGCTTAAAAGGCCAAGTTTTTTGAGAATAAGTGGTGTTTTTTCAATTAAGTAAGGCGTTAGCGCCATCGAAAGCACGCCAACTGCAATTAAAAACGAAGCTTGCTCTGAGCTTATCAGCAAATGCTGCGAAGCAAGTGCAATTAATACAAAGCCAAATTCTCCCATTTGCCAAAGCATAATACCCGCTGATACCGCATCTTGCTTACGCTCCCCCATCACTTGCGCAGCAATCGCAAGCACCGCAATTTTAAATAGCAATAAGCCAATTAATACCGCGATGATCCAGTACCAGCTATTAAATACATAAAGTACATCTAGCTGCATACCAACAGTCACAAAGAATAGCCCCATTAATATATCGCGAAACGGTCTAATATCGGCTTCTAGTTGGTGACGATAATGGCTTTCTCCTAACATCATGCCGGCTAAAAAGGCGCCTAACGCCATCGATAAACCAAATAGGTAAGTCAGGCCTGCGGCAAACAAGGCAACCAATAAAGTCGTTAGCATAAATAGCTCATCGGTTCTTACCAGCGCTATTTCGCTAAACACTTTAGGCAAAATCCATTTACCTATGCCGAACAATAAAAGACACACTAAAGCACCTTTAGTAAGTGCAAAAGCCAATGCACCGGCAATTTCTTCAGAGCCACTTTGGGCTAGCAAGGGGTAAACAATGAGCAGAGGGACAACAGCAATATCTTGAAACAGCAACACCCCTATTGCCAACTGGCCGCGGCGCTGGTTTAAATCTCCAGATTCTTTAAGTAGCTTCACCACCACCGCCGTTGAAGACAGCGCCATTAAACTAGCAATAGTAAAACTGTTTAAAAGGCTGTGCTCTAGCAGCAGTAAAATTAGCATAAACACTATGCTGGTTACCACGACCTGTAAGGAGCCAAGACCAAATACAATATTGCGCATCGCCATTAAACGCGGCAATGAAAACTCAAGCCCTAAGCTAAACAGTAAAAATACAATGCCGAGCTCAGCAACAAAGTGCATTTCATGGCTTTGCGCCATCCAGCCAATACCATGACTCCCCGCCAGTACACCTGTCGCAAGATAAGCAAGAATGGGTGGTAAACCAATTCGCTTGAAAAACCAAACAAATAATACGGCAGCGACAAGCAAGCCAAACACTTGGATCAGCACATTTTGCAAGCAATCAACTCCCTAGACTTAGTGACAAAACTGGTTTCTCTTTTAAATATAGCAACCTTCTGTTTTTCGGCCAGTTTAAAAATATGGCACAAATCTCGCTACATGGGAGTATCTAAACACTCCGGGGGGAGAATTATCATGGAAAATGTCCATATTTTGACGCAGCGGGTGTCTGCGCGAGGCGAGTTTCTGCCGTTTTCGGCAGAGCATTACCGAATAAATGAAACAAATAGTCCACACGATTTGGTCGCAAAGTTACAAACCACGTTATCAATCGAAGAAATTTTGACTATTTTTGCCGAGCACGCAAAGCAACTAATCAATTTATCTGGCTTACAGTTCCAATCTGCACTCGGAGTGTCACAAAGCGCAGGCAGCGATACCAGCCAAACACCGTACTCTTTTGATTTAGATATCGAAAGTGAACGCTTAGGGCAGCTTATTTACTTTAGCCAGTTCCCTATGGGTAAAGCGATTGAGGCAAAATTAAAGCAGCTTCATACAGCACTCGTTTACCCATTACGTAATGCGCTTATGTACACCCGCGTATTACGTTTAGCGACTAAAGATGCGCTAACAGGCTTAAATAATCGTAGTCAATTTAATGACAGCTTGGCACAAAAGCTAGAACGTTGCCGCCGTCAACATCGCCCATTTAGCTTAATGTTGCTTGATTTAGATAATTTTAAACAAGTAAACGATAACTTTGGTCATAAAATTGGCGATGATGTGTTACAAGAATTTTCTAACGTACTGCGCAGTAGTGTGCGCGGCACTGACTCGATTTTCCGCTTTGGTGGAGATGAGTTTGCATTATTAATCGACGACCCTGAGTTTACCACCAATAAGGTGATAGCTGATCGCATTATGAGCTTAGTTGCTAACTCAGGGTTGATGGCTCAATATGATGTAACATCAAGCATTGGTTATACGCTAGCCAACAACCAAGACTGCGAAAACGAAGTGTTTGCCCGTGCTGACAAGGGCCTTTATAAGGCAAAAGCAGCAGGAAGAAACTGCGCAAGAGCTTACTAATTGAGTAAAAGCCTAGCATCCCCCGCTAGGCTTTTTTGTTTATAAGTTTATAACCAAGTAATACTAACCAAAAACCAGCGAAGAAGCCGCTTAATAAGTAAAGCAAGGCAGCCATGGTGGTAAGGGGCGATACCATCACTAAAGCCAGCGGTGTAAGTACGCCCAGAATAAAGAAAATACCGCCTTTGCCTGACCAGTAACCTAGCAGCAATAATGAGCAAACTAAGCCGCCAGCTAGCGCATAAAAAAGTGTATTTATTGTCAGCTCTGCATAAGCAAAACCAGCAACTACAGCTACTAGCACCGACAACGCAAAGCCAAGTGGTGCCTTATTCACTAGTGATAAACCAACATGTGGTTGTTCACTCATAGAGTGTCTCCCAAAAAATTCCATCTTCAACACTGTGCTGCTCACTAACAAAGTAGCCAACAACTTGCACAAGTTGATCGTTATAAAAAATAAGCGGTGTCTGCGCACGTAACCAAGGAGCTACTTTGGTATCTTTAAACCAATGTTTTAAAGTATTTGAACCGGGTTTATGCAAAGGTTTTATACGCGCTTGTGGCTTATTAAATTCAACCCTTACTTGCTCATCCGGCTTTGGTTTTCTAATACCCTTACCCGCTTTCACTATTAGTTTTCGGCCATCAGTCAGTTCAATGCCCTGCAAAGTTATATCCATCGCCTCAGGTATTGCCTGCTCCTTCACAAAGTACCAATGCTGCTGATGCCGACGAACATCACCGCTTTGCAAACAAATTTTTAGCTGCGCATCGGCTTTTGCCGTTAAACCTTGCTCAATAATTTGCTGTAGCTGATTCTCAGAAGGTAGTTGATGGGTAAACTGGTTAAGCCACGCACGCACAAGGTTTGCTTGTCTGGGCTGGCTAAAGGACGAAATTGCCTGGCAACTTAAGCCACCCTGCGAATTTTGGCAATGCGCAAGGTCGCTTTGCGTATATTCATCGAGCAGTGATTGCTGTTGCTGTAAAAGCCGAATACTGCGCGCTGCGCTTTTTTCAAACCCTTGAAAACGCTCCGTTAAAATAGGCATAACCTGATGACGTAAAAAATTACGGTCAAAGCGCTCATCAACATTTGAATCATCGGTGATATGGGTAATAGCAAATTCATCGGCAAATTGTTCAATTTGCTCACGAGTGATATTAATCAAGGGTCTAAAACATACTCGCCCAGACGCTAATAATCGCGTTTTTGGCATTGATGCTAAGCCCTGCAAGCCCGAACCGCGTTTTAGACGAAGTAAGAAGGTCTCAAGTTGATCATTCAAGTGCTGGCCAAGCAGTATTACACTACCTGACATACCGTTTTCGTCGAGTGCTTGGTATCGTGCCTCTCGTGCTTGTGCCTCAAGCGATGTACGCGAGCGCTGATGAATTTCAACGTGCACAGCTTTGAATGAGACATCGAGCTCTTCACATAGCGATTGACAAAACCCTTGCCAGTCCTCAGCATACTTGCTCAAACCATGATTAACATACACAGCTTCAAGTTTAAGTTCTGAGTGCTGCTGTTGAGCTTGCTTCATTAAATGTAACAATACAACCGAATCTACACCGCCAGATAAGGCAACGCTAAAGCAAGTTTGCTGAGCGTTCAGCAAAGGCTGCAATTGTGCTAAAAAATGGTGGTATAAATCTGATGTTTGCATTAAAAACCAATGAGTATACAAGCGTCTTTGTTATCGGCATTATAAAACAAAAAAAGCCGCAAAAGCGGCTTTTTTCAATTTTAAGCTGTGTTTAGCAATAGCCAAACGACATTAAACGTTTGTAACGCTGATCAAGCATTTCATCTAGTGAAAGGCCTTGTAAATCAGCAAGGTCACGTTTAAGTTGGTTTTTGAGATTACGCGCCATCGCATCGTAATTCCGATGTGCGCCACCTAGCGGCTCATCAATGACGTTGTTAATTAAATCAAGCTCTTTAACACGTGCAGCTGTTACACCCATGGCTTCTGCAGCTAATGGTGCCTTGTCTGCGCTTTTCCATAAGATTGATGCACAACCTTCTGGCGAAATTACAGAGTAAGTGCTGTATTGCAACATGTTAACGCGGTCGCCCACACCAATAGCTAATGCACCACCAGAACCACCCTCACCAATTACAGTACAAATAGTGGGTACTTTTAACGCAGCCATTACTTTAAGATTACGCGCAATTGCTTCGCTCTGACCACGCTCTTCAGCGCCAACACCTGGATATGCACCTGGGGTATCGATAAATGTCATGATTGGCATTTTGAAACGCTCAGCCATTTCCATTAAGCGTAATGCTTTACGGTAACCTTCTGGCTTTGGCATACCAAAGTTGCGTTTAATTTTTTCAGCCGTGTCACGCCCTTTTTGTTGGCCAATAACCATTACTGGTTGACCTTCAAAACGTGCAACACCACCTAAAATAGCTGGGTCGTTAGCAAAAGTACGGTCACCTGCTAGTTCGTCAAATTCCGTGAAAATGCGCTCGATGTAATCACGAGTATAAGGACGCAACGGATGACGGGCTAACTGAGAAACCTGCCAAGCACCTAATTCAGAGAAAATTTTCTCTTTCATTTCAGCGCTTTTCTCTTTTAATCGACTGACTTCCTCTTCTAATCCAAGGTCTAATTCGCCAGCGCGGCTTACATTTTGTAATTCTTCAATTTTTGCTTCTAATTCTGCGATTGGAAGCTCAAAATCAAGATAATTGAGGCTCATGCTCTAAACTACCTAATTAGTTAAATTCTAGTTCTACATCTTGCGCCGCCATCAGCGATAACTTGTGAATTAAGTCATCACTCGGCGTAACACACCATTCGGTTCCTAAAGTAATCTCAGCCAACGCATCCGGACGTTGATAGAATACTTTAATAGGACAAGTACCAAACTTATAAGGTTCCAGCACTTTTTGTAAATTATCGAAGAAGTTCGCCTCGATCTGCACCATATTCAAGGTCATTTTAATCGCTTTTATACGTTTTTCTCGCGCCTGTGCGATGGTGCATATGTCTCTAGCGGTCATTGTAATGCCACCAGAGAAGTTATCAAAGCTGACCTGTCCAGATATTACCAAGATATTGTTTACTTGCAGCAAATCTTGGTACATTTCAAACTGTTCTGGGAATAAGCGTACATCAATACGGGCACTCTTGTCATCTAAAGTTACAAGACCCCATCGATTTCCCTTTTTGTTTATCAAGGTACGAGCAGAGATCACTAAGCCTGCAGCCGTTGACTGCACATCGCGGTTAGTGGGTTGTAAATCGACCAGCCTTCCTGATGTATAATGCTTTAACTCTTTACGATACTGATTAATTGGGTGGCCAGTTAAGTACAGCCCTAAAGTTTCTTTCTCACCGTCTAGCCACTCATTGTCGGTTAAATCTGTGGCTTTAATAAATGCTTGTTCAACTTCATCTGGCTCTGTAGCAAGTAATCCAAATAAATCTGCCTGCCCAAGTGACTCAGCCTTATGGTGCTGATCGGCCGCCCGCATGGCATCTTTTAAGCTTGCGAGTAAGGTTGCACGGCCAGGCTGGGTTTTATCTGGGCCAAGTTGGTCGAGCGCTCCGGCATAAATAAGCTTTTCAACAACACGCTTGTTTAAACGCTTTAAGTCAACACGGGCACAAAAATCAAATAAGTCCTTAAACGGGCCACCTTCGCTACGAGCTTCTAAAATAGCTTCAACAGGCGCCTCACCAACTCCTTTAATGGCACCGATACCGTAAACAATTTCACCTTGTAGATTAACCGTAAACTTGTACTCACCGGCATTAACATCTGGCGGTAACAAGGTCAGTTTCATGTTTTCACATTCATCTACCAAGGTAACAATTTTATCGGTGTTATCCATATCTGCCGACATTACCGCAGCCATAAACTCTGCTGGGTAGTGGGTTTTCATCCACAGCGTTTGGTACGATACTAAGGCATAAGCAGCTGAGTGAGATTTATTGAAGCCATAACCTGCGAACTTCTCTACCAAGTCGAAGATTTTCATTGCAAGTTCGCCGTCAACTCCGTTTTTAACAGCGCCTTCTTCGAAGGTTGAACGTTGCTTTGCCATCTCCTCTGGCTTTTTCTTACCCATAGCACGACGCAGCATATCAGCGCCACCTAGCGTATAACCAGCCAGTACCTGGGCAATCTGCATTACTTGTTCTTGATAAAGAATGATACCGTAGGTTGGCTCAAGGATTGGTTGCAAGCTATCGTGTTGCCACTGCGCATCTGGGTAAGATAACTCTTCGCGGCCATGCTTACGGTCGATAAAGTTATCTACCATGCCTGATTGCAATGGACCTGGGCGAAATAGTGCTACCAGTGCGATCATATCCTCGAAGCAGTCGGGCTTTAGACGACGAATAAGATCTTTCATACCTCGGGATTCGAGCTGGAATACCGCGGTGGTTTCGGCGCGTAGCAATAACTCAATACTTGGCTTATCATCAAGTGGAATAGCGTTGATATCAACGGGCTTTTTACCCTCACGAGCTAAGCGTTCGTTAGTCATATCAAGTGCCCACTGCAAGATGGTAAGTGTTCTAAGACCTAAGAAGTCAAACTTAACTAAGCCTGCCGTCTCAACGTCGTTTTTATCAAATTGCGTTACTGGGAATTTACCTTCATCATCACAATAAAGAGCGGCAAAGTCAGTGATTGTGGTGGGTGATATTACAACACCACCAGCGTGCTTACCCGCGTTACGTGTACAGCCTTCAAGGATGCGACACATATCAATAAGCTCTTTGACCTCTTCATCACCGTCGTAGGCTTCTTGTAAACGCGGCTCAACATCAAACGCTTTAGCCAAGGTCATGCCCGGATCGCCCGGTACTAGTTTAGAAATACGATCAACAAAGCCGTAAGGGTGACCAAGTACACGGCCTACGTCACGGATAACCGCTTTTGCAGCCATAGTACCAAAGGTAATGATCTGAGATACCGCGTCACGACCATAAAGCGCCGCTACGTGATCAATTACCTCATCACGCCTATCCATACAGAAATCGACGTCGAAATCGGGCATTGAGATACGTTCTGGGTTCAAGAAACGTTCGAATAGTAAGTCAAATTCGAGTGGATCGAGGTCGGTGATCTTCAGTGCATAAGCAACCAATGAACCAGCACCAGAACCACGCCCTGGACCTACCGGAATATTGTTATCTTTACTCCACTGAATGAACTCCATTACGATCAAGAAGTAACCTGGGAAACCCATTTGGTTGATTACGTCGAGCTCTATTTTCAGACGCTCATCATACTCGCCACGTTTTTCTTTTCGTTCTTGCTCATCTGGGAATAAAAACTGTAAACGCTCTTCAAGACCATCTTCAGAGACCTTAACCAAGAAGTCTTCAATTTTTAGCGAACCGGTTGGGTAATCTGGTAAGAAGTAAGTCCCGAGCTGCACGGTCACATTACAGCGCTTAGCAATTTCAACAGTGTTTTCTAGCGCTTCAGGAATATCGCTAAATAGCTCAGCCATTTGCTCAGCCGTTTTAAGGTATTGCTGCTCAGAAAAACGTTTTGGTCTACGTTTATCTTCTAATGTGTAACCGTCATGGATTGCTACGCGGATTTCATGGGCTTCAAAGTTTTCTGGCTTTAAAAATACCACTTCGTTAGTTGCCACTACAGGTAACTGCTCTTTTGCAGCAAGCTCAACAGCTAGGTGTAAATAGTCTTCTTCTAAAGCACGTTCCGTACGAATTAGCTCAATGTAATAATGATCGCTAAAATGTTGCTTATAAAAGCTAACGACCGATTCAATAAGCCCAGGGTTACCTTTTAATAATGCTTTACCTAAGTCGCCATCTTTAGCGCCAGATAATAAAATTAGGCCGCTTTTGTGCTCCACTAGCCATTCACGGTCTACTACCGGGCGGTGAAATAAATGTCCGCGTTGGTACGCTTTAGAGATCAACAAGGTGAGGTTTTTATAACCTTCGTTATCTTTCGCTAAGATGGTGATTCGGCTAGGTTCATCTTCAAATTCAGGGCTTCTGAGCCAAAAATCTGCGCCGACAATAGGCTTAATACCTGCGCCATGGGCAGCACCATAAAAACGCACCAAACCACATAAGTTCATCTGATCGGTGATAGCCAACGCAGGCATTTGCAGCTCTTCTGCTTTAGCGACAATCGGCTTAGTTTTAGCTAGGCCATCCACCATGGAGAAATCTGAGTGAACACGTAAGTGAACAAATTGCGGCGCAGGCATTACAGTTGCTCTCCTTTTAACGCCAAAATGCGCTGAACAGGTTTAAAGCTTTTACGATGCTCTGCAATTGCCCCGTATTGTTCGAGTGCTGCAAAGTGTGCTTTAGTTGGGTAACCTTTATGGCCTGCAAAACCATAGTCAGGATAACGCTTATCAAGCTCAATCATTTCTTCATCGCGGGCAACTTTCGCTAAAATAGATGCCGCCGAAATCTCTTCGACTAGGCTATCGCCTTTTACTACCGCCTGTGCTGGCACAGTTAATTGACTAGGCACACGATTACCATCAATAAAAACAAACTCAGGCTTTACACTTAAGCCTTCAACCGCGCGACTCATCGCGAGCATGGTGGCATGTAAAATATTTAGCTCATCAATCTCAGTTGGGCTACAACGGCCAATAGCATAGCACAGGGCTTTTTCTTTTATTTCTGCCGCTAATAATTGACGTTTTTTGTCTGATAACTTTTTAGAATCGGCTAACCCTGCAATTGGCTGATTTGGGTCCAGTATTACCGCAGCAGTAACAACATCACCGACCAATGGACCACGGCCAACTTCATCTACACCAGCAATATAATTAACATTCGGTCGTTCAATTTGCATTTAGTAACTCCGCGACTGCTGCTGCAGCTTGTTCATTGGCATTTAATCTAATGTTTTTATGTATGGCTAAAAAGCGCGCCTTTAGTTCGCTGTTATCGGTATTAAGCATAGGTGTTAGCGCAGCCGATAGGTTTTCAACATTACACTCAGTTTGTAGGTACTCTGGGACGAGTTCTTCATCGGCTAATAAATTAGGCAACGAGAAATACTTAATGTTAAAAGTGAATAAGGTTTTGAAAATCCAGTAACTCAATGGCTTAATTTTATAACCCACAACCATCGGCTTTTTATACAGCATACCTTCAAGTGTTGCGGTTCCTGAGGCAAGCAAAATGGCATCAGCGGCTTGCATTGCAAGATTTGACTGACCATCCAATAATTGCAGTTTTAGATCAGGGGCTGTTTTTTCTAAAATCTCACAAAACTGTGCTTTTCGTTTTTCATTGACTAACGGCACCACAATTTTAAGGTCAGGATTTTGCGCTTGTAATTTCGCCGCTGTTTCAATGTAAGTTTCGCTTAAAAGCCCGACTTCAGAACCTCGACTACCAGGTAGTAATGCAAGCACTTTATCAGTTTGTGCCAATCCAAGTTGATTACGAGCCTCTGTTTGGTCGTGCTCAAGAGCAATATCATCAGCCAGAGTATGACCCACAAACGTACAAGGTACATCGTGCTTATCATAAAAGGCTTTTTCGAACGGCAATAATGCCAACACTAAGTTAGTGGCGGCACTGATTTTATGAATGCGTTTTTCGCGCCACGCCCACACTGACGGGCTAACATATTGTACTGTTTTAATACCCGCCTCTTTTAGCGGCTTTTCAACACGTAAGTTAAAGTCAGGGGCATCTATACCAATAAATACATCTGGTGGGTTATCGATAAAATGCTGCACCAATTGTTTGCGTATTTTTAGTAGGCGCGGTAATCGGCCAAGTACTTCAACTAAGCCCATTACAGATAATTCGTCCATATCGAATAATGTTTTACAGCCAGCCGCTTGCATACGCGGGCCTGCAATCCCCTCAAATATGGCATCTGGAAAACGGCGTTTAAGTGCTTTTACTAGCCCTTCACCTAAAATATCACCTGATAACTCACCTGCCACCAAGGCAATACGTAACGGCTTTGTTTGTTCTTTCATTCGTTGATAATTCGCAACTTTTGGCACTAATAAAAATGAGTTTACCGTGTTTTAGCAGTCGGATAAATGTCACACGAGTAATTAATACTAGAATTTAAATAAGTGCTTATTCATTAACCTAGGTAACCAGCTAAGAAAGTAAACAATTAATTTTTTAGCCGAGAGAATACCTATAAGTGAGTAATCTTTTTGTTCTATAAAAACTGGCTAAAAGTTTTTGATAAGGTAATTAATCGATTGAAAAGTTAAGCTTTAATCTCTAGTCTGTAGAAATGATGAACAATTATTTAATCTTATTTTCTTATTTTTCTATTGACTAAAATGGATACAAGGTTAATATTCACAAAGTTTCAATAATTACTGAAACTTCATAACCAATAATTTGTCGTGTCTACCGCACTCGCTAACAAGGAGCTAAACAATGATAGATGAAACATTTGTGGATCTATCGCGATTGCAGTTTGCAATCACTGCCCTCTTTCACTTCCTATTTGTTCCCCTTACTTTAGGTATGACGTGGATTTTGGTGATCATGGAATCCGTTTACGTGATGACTGGTCGCGAAATTTATCGTGATATGACTAAATTCTGGGGTAAGTTATTTGGTATTAACTTTGCGATTGGTGTGGCGACAGGTCTAACCATGGAGTTCGAGTTTGGTACCAACTGGTCTTACTACTCTCACTACGTGGGCGATATTTTTGGCGCTCCACTGGCGATTGAAGGCTTAATGGCATTCTTTTTAGAGTCAACCTTTGTCGGTATGTTCTTTTTAGGTTGGGAGCGACTAACAAAACGTCAGCATTTAGCTGCAACTTTCCTTATGGCTCTAGGTACTAACCTATCAGCTTTATGGATTTTGATTGCCAATGGTTGGATGCAAAACCCTGTAGGGGCTGAGTTTAATTATCAAACCATGCGCATGGAAATGACCAGCTTTGCTGAACTGGTATTCAACCCCGTCGCACAAGTTAAGTTTATTCATACCGTTTCGGCAGGGTATGTTGCAGCATCTATGTTTGTACTGGGCATTAGTAGCTGGTACATCCTAAAAGGTCGCGATCTTGCTTTTGCTAAACGCTCGTTTTCGGTTGCTTCTGGGTTTGGTTTAGCGTCTATCCTTTGTGTTATTTTACTTGGTGATGAATCTGGCTACGAAGTTGGCGAGGTACAAAAAGTTAAACTCGCAACCATTGAAGCTGAGTGGCACACCGAAGAAGCCCCTGCTGCATTCACTCTGGTCGGTATTCCTGATTCAGAAGAGCAAGTCACCCACGCTGCTGTTAAAATACCTTATGCACTGGGCATTATTGCTACTCGCTCTATTGATGAACAGGTAACGGGTATTAAAGATCTAGAAAAGCAACACGAAGTACGAATTCGTAATGGCATGGTTGCATACGAATACTTAGAGAAGCTTCGAGGTGGTGAAGACACTCCAGAAAACATTGCAAAATTCGATAGCTTAAAAGACGACCTTGGCTATGGTTTACTACTAAAACGCTATACGCCTAACGTGGTAGATGCCACAGAAGAGCACATTCAAAAAGCAGTGAAAGATTCGTTCCCTAAAGTTGGTCCTATGTTTTGGTCCTTCAGAATTATGGTCGGTTGCGGTGTGATCATGCTTGGCGTATTCGTGCTTGCATTTTATTACAACGCGCACCGCATTATTGAGCAAAAACGCTGGTTATTATGGGCTGCGGTATGGAGTATTCCACTGCCGTGGATTGCCATTGAATTTGGTTGGATTGTTGCTGAATATGGCCGCCAACCATGGGCTATTTCAGAGATTCTACCAACCTTCTTGGCAACCTCATCTCTGACGGTAAACGATTTACTTATCAGCATTACTGGCTTCATTATCTTTTACACAGGACTTGCTGCTGTAGAAGGCTGGTTAATGCTGCGCTTTATTAAACAAGGTCCAAGCTCGCTTCATACTGGTAAATATCACCATGAACTTGCTAAAGCAGATTCACTTGCAAGCCAAGGAGCTCAGTCATGATTTTTGATTACGAAACATTAAAACTAATCTGGTGGCTGTTAATTGGTGTATTACTGATTGGCTTTGCAGTGACCGATGGCATGGACATGGGTGTGGCAATTTTGCTTCGCCTAGTTGGTAAAACCGATGTGGAGCGCCGTACTGTAATTAACACCATAGGTGCTCACTGGGATGGTAACCAAGTTTGGTTCATCACCGCTGGGGGTGCACTATTTGCTGCTTGGCCTATGGTATACGCGGCCGCGTTCTCTGGCTTTTACTTTGCTATGATGCTGGTGTTATTTGCGTTATTTTTCAGACCGCTTGGTTTTGATTACCGCTCAAAAATAGACTCACCACGTTGGCGAAACAACTGGGATTGGGGCTTATTTGCAGGCAGTTTTATTCCTGCTTTAGTATTTGGTGTGGCATTTGGTAACTTATTACTGGGCGTGCCTTATCATATCGACGACCTACTGCGTGTCAGTTATCAAGGTTCATTCTTTGCGTTATTAAACCCATTTGCCATTGTTGTTGGCTTAGTAAGCGTACTGATGTTGGTTGGTCATGCAGGCATGTGGCTACAACTTCGTACGGATGCAGAGGTTGCAAAACGCTCAGCACAATACGGTCAATATGCGCTGATGGCGTTTATTGTGTTGTTTGCCTTGGCAGGTGTGTGGGTATCGCAAATTGACGGTTATAAAATCGTTAGCATGGGTGATACTCAAGGTTTTGCAAACCCGCTTGGTAAAACAGTCACGCAGGCACCGGGTGCATGGCTTGATAACTATACAAAAATGCCATTAACCATGCTGTTCCCTGCCCTTGCATTCGTGATGGCGGCACTGGCGATTGTGTTATCTAAATTACAAAAACCTGCAATGGCCCTGATTGCATCAAGCTTAATGCTTGCAGGCGTAATTTTAACTGCGGGTATGTCAATGTTCCCGTTCGTCATGCCTTCGAGTAACAACCCAAATATTAGTTTAACTATGTGGGATGCGGTTTCGAGCCATATGACTCTCAACGTGATGTTTATTGCAGCGGTTATTTTTGTACCACTTATTCTTATTTACACAACGTGGTGCTATGTGAAAATGTGGCGCAAAGTAACCATCAGTGAAATCGAAAACAACACGCACGGTAGCTACTAAGGAGATTTAATTATGTGGTATTTTGCCTGGATTTTAGGTGTTCTATTAGCCTGTACCCTTGGGGTGATCAACGTAATGTGGTACGAATTTCACCAACATAAAGATTCGATTGCTGATGATGAGCTAGAGCTTTACGCGAGACTCAAAAACACCGATGACAACTAAACCCCGACCAAATCGCGCGCAGCAACAAACGCTGCGCGCTTTTTTAAAGCAATATAGTCAGTCCGCTTCAGGGCTTCTTAAATTAAGCATTAGTTTGGGCACACTCAACGCCCTATTAATGATTGCCTCTTGTTATCTTCTTGCAAACGCGGCTCATCAAGTCATGTTTGAACAAGCAAACTTGCAAGCCGTAAGCCCATTATTATGGCCGCTGGCTGGGCTAATTTTAGTTCGTGCTTTGTTGGTTGCCCTAAGTGAACGCGTAAGTAACCGCGCCGCGTTAAAAATAAAAAACGTGATGCGAAATACATTGCTAGAAAAGCTCAGCAAACTTGGGCCAGCCTACAGTGAACAAAAAGGTCATGGCGCAACACTTAACACCTTACATAATGGGGTTGAAGCACTGCATCAATATTACGCTAATTACATTCCAAGTGTGGCTTACAGTGCGCTTATTCCACTAGCGATATTAGTGATGATTTTTCCAACCGATTACAAAGCAGGCCTCATATTCCTTTTAACAGCCCCGCTTATCCCCTTTTTTATGATTTTAGTGGGCCATAAAGCGGAGCAGTTAAACCAAGAGCGCTGGCAACAACTTGCGGTACTTGGTAATTACTTTTTTGACCGATTACAAGGCCTGACTCAACTCAAGCTCTTTAATGCAACCAAACGTGAGCTAAATAGCATCAGTCAGATTTCTGATGATTACCGTGGAGCAACCATGGGTGTATTGAAAGTCGCCTTTTTATCGTCTTTCGCTCTTGAGTTTTTAGCCACCATTAGTGTGGCACTTGTTGCCGTGATCATTGGCTTTAGATTATTTTTTGGTACCCTCGATTTTGCCACTGGATTTGTGGTGTTACTACTGGCCCCTGAGTTTTACTTACCACTTCGACAAATGGGCACTCATTATCACGCAAAACTTGAAGGGATCAGTGCCGCTGCTGATATGGTCGACATAATCAATCAAAGCGACGCCGATGAACATTTGGGTACATCTAAACTTGAGTTACCGCTAAAAGATATACAGCTGAATGCGCTTACCTTTCACTACCCAGAAACAAACGAAGGGGTGACTGATATCAACTTAACCCTGCCAAGCACAGGCTTAATTGCCTTTGTGGGTGAAAGTGGCTCGGGTAAAAGTACCTTGTTTGATTGCCTATTGGGTTTTCATCATCAAGCCAACAATGCCATTAGCATTAATGGACAACCTCTAAGTGATACTGCATTAGCTGATTGGCAAGCACAGCTGGCGTGGATCCCACAACACGCCACGTTATTTTATCGGAGCGTTGCAGAGAACCTGCGCTTAGCTAAACCCGATGCAAGCCAAGCAGAGCTCGATGAAGCAGCAAATAAAGCTGGCGCACTTGAGTTTATTACTGCACTACCTGATGGCTTTGATACCTTGCTCGGTGAACAAGGAGAAGGCCTCTCTGGTGGGCAAAAACAGCGCATAGCCCTTGCTCGTGCATTTTTGAAGAATGCCCCTGTGCTAATGCTAGATGAACCTACCGCTCACTTAGACAGCCAAACCGAGCATTTAATCAATCAAGCGATCCGCGATTATGCAAAAGATCACTTAGTGCTAGTTATTGCTCACCGACTGAATACGGTTAAACACGCCGATAAGATTTACGTTATGCAACAAGGTCACATTGTTGAATCTGGTCAGTACCAGCAACTGACTGAGCAAGCTGGCCTATTTGCTAAACTGGTAAGCCAAGGTGACGCCCATGCATAACTTTATACGTCTATTAAAACTGTGCAAACCTCATACTGGCATGCTGCTTTTAGGGGCTTTTTTAGCAAGCTTAACGGTACTTGCTAATGTAGGCTTGCTCGCTATATCGGGGTGGTTTTTAGCAGCCATGGCAGCGGCGGGCATTGCTGGTGTGCAGATGAATTACTTTACCCCAGCTGGAGTGATCCGCTTTTTAGCTATCGTGCGCACAGCGTCTCGTTACGGTGAGCGGATGATAACTCATAATGCTACCTTTTTATTACTGAGCGAAATTCGCGTAAACATGTTCAAGACTTTGAGCCAACTGAACAACGTTGACTTAGCAATGAGTCGTAGTAGCGATTTATTTAACCGGCTACAGAATGATGTCGATGCGCTGGATAAGTTTTACCTAAATGTACTGCTGCCTATTATTGTCGCCCTTTTCAGCATTCCTATAGTAATGGCCTTCATGGCCATGTATAACGCTGACGTTGCATTAGTGTGCTTTACTTCACTGATGATTATTGGCGTACTGCTTCCCACATTGTTAAGCCATAAGCTTCACCAACAAGCGGATAACGAAACCCAGCTCTCAGCCGAGTTAAGATCTGAACTTGCCGATACGTTATCAGGTGCTAGAGAGCTTGCTGTCTATCAAGCACACGCGGCGCAATTAGCGCATTGTGATTCACTCAGTAAACAATACAACAGCCAGCTCTACAATCGTCACAAGGCCATAGCAAATAGTAATGGCTTAAACACTTTGGTGATACAACTCACCATGCTAGCCAGTGTATTTATGATAATTCCACTGGTTGCAATAGGGAGTATGAAAAACGTTGAACTGGCGATGCTCGCGTTATTTGTATTAGCAAGCTTTGAAACCGTGCTCACTCTTCCTACGGCATTTATTGAATTGCCGCTTACTTTAAGTGCCGCAAAGCGACTGTTTGATCTTGAAGATAAACACAACAGCTTAGCCGAAAAGCCAAACAACTTAGATGATCAGCTAGCAAACCAATTAGCTGACAAATCAGGGCTTGGTCTTGAGCTAAGCGAGGTCAATTACCAATACTTGGGGGCAAAAAGTAAAGCCCTTAGCAATATCAATTTTGCGATTACACCCGGCAGTAAAGTTGCCCTAGTCGGTGCCAGTGGCAGTGGCAAAACCACTCTAGTTAACTTACTCACGGGCCTTTGGCCGCTGCAATCAGGCTCATTAAAGCTCACCACCAAGCAAGATAACTTTGAACTTGAAAGCTTGAGCACTGCAACACGCTTTAAGCAGCTAACGATAGTTGCCCAGCAGCATCATATTTTTGATGGCACGCTACGTGAAAATCTACGCTATGCAGCTTTTGATGCGACAGATGAGATGCTTATTGAAGCCTGTGAAAACGCTGAACTTGGCTATTGGCTTAAGAACTTAAAAGCCGGCCTTAATACCCGCTTAGGAACCGCTGGCAGAAAGCTTTCTCATGGTCAGTCACGTCGTATTGCCATTGCTCAAGCCCTATTAAGGCAAGGTAATTTAATCATTCTTGATGAGCCAACAGAGAGTCTAGATAACCACACTAAGCAAAACTTGCTGACTACGCTTGAGAAAATATGGGCAGATAAAACCATGCTGACCATTACTCACGACCCAGCAATGCTAAGTCGTGTTGATAAGGTTATTTGGTTAGAACAAGGACAAGTAAGAGCCTTTGCAAGTCATGCTGAATTGATGGCTAATGAAGCCGACTACGTAGAGCTTATTACCCGTTTTTAATCGAGCTGCTCAACAGTAACGTCAATCACACCTTGCTTGACTGAGGCAATTTGTGAAAACGCCTTTTTTGATAAATCGATAATACGACCGCGGATAAATGGGCCGCGGTCATTAATGGTAACAATCACACTTTTATTGTTACTAATATTGGTGACCCTCACTCTGCTGCCAAAGCCAAGCGTTTGATGAGCCGCGCTCCATGCCTGTTGATTAAACACCTCACCACTTGCTGTCATTCGGCCATGATATTTATCAGCGTAATAACTGGCTTTGCCTTTTTCTATTGCTCCCTTAGATACCGAAGGCGCACTACTACAACCACTTATTATTAAGCTTAACAATGCAAAGATGATGAGTTTATTCATATTACTAGATCCTTTTTTGTCGTGAAGATAACAAGCACTGACTTAGCAAAACCTGAACTATAAAAACAAAAAAGCCACCTTACGGTGGCTTTTAGTAATTAGCTTTTGATTAGCGAATAATTCCGCGCTCAGAGCTTTTCACGAAGTCTATCATCAACTGAACAGCTGGATACTTCGCAGCATCTTCACTTAGCTCAGCGATTGCTTCTTCAACACCTAAACTCTTACGGTAAAGCGTTTTATATGCACGGCGTGTTGCCATGATTTCATCGCTTTCAAAACCACGGCGTTTCATGCCTTCAGTATTGATTGCTACAGGGCCTGCCGGCGTGCCAATGGTCGTTACAAATGGTGGCACATCTTTATTAACACCTGAGTACATACCAACAAAGGCATGTGAACCAATTTTACAGAACTGGTGAACACCTGAATTACCAGCAAGGATCACCCAGTCACCTACGTGTACGTGGCCAGCAACAGAGGCATTATTAGCAAAAATAACGTTATCACCCACTACTGCATCATGCGCAACGTGTGTGTAAGCCATAAATAAGTTGTTGCTACCAATTTTTGTTACACCTTGGTCTTGAATCGTACCACGGTGAATGGTCGCACACTCACGGATCACATTGTTGTCACCAATGATCAAGGTTGTAGGCTCATTCGCGTACTTTTTGTCTTGGCACGCTTCACCGACCGAAGCAAATTGGAAAATATGGTTACCAGAACCAATCGTCGATGGGCCTTTTACAACCACATGAGATTCGATGATACAGTTATCACCAATAGTAACATCGTTACCGATGTAGCTATAAGGGCCAACTGATACGTTATTTCCAAGTTTTGCACCTGGTTCGATTATCGCCGTAGGATGGATCACTATTAAAACTCTCTTCTCGCACACATGATTTCGGCAGTACACACTACTTTGCCGTCAACTTTTGCTTCTGCTGCAAACTTCCATATATTGCGGCGCTCTTTTAAAAACTCTACATGTAAATGCATAGTATCGCCAGGTAATACTGGCTGTTTAAATCGCGCATTATCAATCGCAGCGAATAAATATAGTTCGTTATCGCTACGATTTTCAACTGTCTTAAAGCCAAGTAAGCCAGTTGCTTGGGCCATTGCTTCTAAAATCAACACACCTGGAAAGATAGGTTGATTAGGAAAATGACCCGTAAAAATAGGTTCGTTCACTGTTACATTTTTAATCGCATGTAACGACTCGCTTGGCGTGTAATCTAGAACACGGTCAACAAGTAGCATCGGGTAACGATGCGGAAGTAAACTTAAAATATCTTGGATATCAAGACTATTTAATTCATTTGCCAAAATAGCATCCTTATTTGTCTTCAATATTGAGTGACTTAGACAGTGACTCAAGAGCTTTAATGCGGTCTTTCATATCGCCAAGATTGCGGATGTGGGCAATACTTCGGCGCCATTCTTTGTTAGTTTGATGAGGTAATCCTGATGAATAGATTCCAGGCTCTGTGATTGCCTTCGTCACCATACTCATTCCGGTGATTATAGCACCATCGCATACGCTAAGGTGACCATTAATTGCAACCATACCACCAATCTGACAATTCCTACCGATCTCGACGCTTCCGGCAAAAACCGTGCAACCGGCAACCGCTGTGCCTGAGCCGATCTCGACATTATGCGCTATTTGACATTGATTATCGATAATTACATTACTATGGATGATCGTATCGTCTAATGCACCACGGTCAATCGTAGTAGACGCGCCTACCTCAACCTTATCACCGATGATTACTCGGCCAAGTTGCGGTATTTTCACCCATTCCCCACGCTCATTAGCGTAACCAAAACCATCGCTGCCCACGACTGTATTCGCTTGGAATAAACAGTCGCTGCCAATCTCAACTTCATGGTAAATGCTTACATTTGCCCAAAGCTTAGTGCTTTGACCAATTTTTGCATGCTCACCAATGAAACAGCCTGAGCCAATCTGTACATTGTCAGCAATAACAGCACCCGCTTCAATCACCACATTGGCGGCGATCGCGACATTATTACCAATCGAAGCTGAATCATGAATGACTGCACTAGGGTGAATACCCGTCACTGCTGAGCGCGGTGTGGTGTCCATTAGCTGAGCAAGCTTGGCGTAACAAACATAAGGGTTAGCAACAATGAGCTTATTACCCGAAAAGTACTCAGCGTCTGCTGATGATAAAATCACCGCACTTGCTTGAGTATCATCTAATTGCGAGCGATATTTCTTGTTCGCTAAAAATGCAATATGCCCATGTTGGGCATTTGCAAGTGTAGATATTTTTTTAATCTCTGTAGCGCCGTCACCTTGAAGGTCAGCGCCCAGAAGATCCGCTATCTGCGAAAGCGTGTAGTTTTGCATATATGATTTCTATTGCTTACTTACTTTTTCAACAACTTTGCTTGATAAGTCATCGACAGTTTTAGGGTTAACATAAATCGTTGTTTCTTTAACTTTAACTTCATCGAATTTGCCAGCTTTCGCTACTTCTTCGATTGCATCTAAGATTAGCTTTTGAACTTTAGCTAGCTCTTGGTTTTGACGCATTTTGATTTCTTGCTCTAAAGGACGACCTTTTTCAGCAAGTTGCTGCTGCATACCTTGAATCTTAGTACGTAATTCTTCTTTTTGCTTGTCGCTCATCGTTGTCGCTTCACGCTTGAACTTTTCAGCTTCAAAACGAATATCACCTTGAAGTTTTTCTAGCTCTTGACGACGCTCAGAGAATTCAGCTTCTAAAGTTTGCTCTACTTTCGCCATTTGTGGGATTTGTTTGTAGATTTCTTGCATATCAACAATACCTACTTTGTGGGCAAATGCGTTAGTAGATAGGCCCATAGATAAAGTAGCAAGTAGTGCAAAAGCTGTTGATTTAATTGATTTATTCACGAAAAAACTCCTTTAGAATGTATTACTAATGTTAAAGCTGATGGTCTTCGTATCGTCATCTTCTTCTTTTTGCAATGGATACGCAAAACTGATCAGCATTGGACCCATCGGAGAGATCCATTGTAGAGAAAGACCGGTTGAAACCCTAAAGCGCATCGGATCTGAGTAATCATCCAATTTAGCACGCTCATCTGTTGACAGGTTTTGATAACGGTCAATATTAAACTCTGTATCCCATACGTTTGCTGCATCTACGAAGAAGCTGGTACGTACAGAGCTAGTGTTTTCTTCATCTAAGAAAGGTGTTGGAACAATAAGCTCCATCCCTGCGACCGCTTTGGCGTTACCACCAATTCGGCCTGCTGTGTAAAGCTGGTCAAACTCTGATGCACCACCAATGCTACCTGTTGTCGTACCATCAGGTAAAGGTGTACCAGGAATGCTTTGCGGAACACGTGATACAGCACGTGGTAAAATCGTATTACGGTCAAAGCCACGTAGTTCCATTTCAGTAATTCTGAAGAACTCTTGGAATGGCAGTGTTTGGTCATAACCATTGGTTGTACCATAGCCATTACCATAACCAAGTGCCGCACGCGTTGAGAATACCCAGCGGTGGTCATTACTGATTGGCCAGTAGAAACGCGAATCATAATTTAGCTTAAAGTACTGTAAATCAGAGTTTGGCGTTGTCGCAGTTAAGTTAAGAGATTGACGCGAACCTGCTGTTGGAAATAAACCACGGTTTACAGTAACGCGTGACCAACCTGCACTTAGCTCGTACTTAGTAAAGTCAAAACCTGCATCTGGGTTATCTGGATCTAAGAAGGTTTCACGAATAACACGTGTTTGCTCGTACTCAGCAATATCTGACAGTTCTTCTTGTACCCAACGAACACCAAAGTTAATACGGTTTACTGCATCGATTGGGAAACCAATGTTAGTACCAATACCATAGCTCTTCGATTTATAGTCGATTAGGCTAAACTTACTCGCATCGTAGTTACTGTAGAAAATGCTACTACCTTGCGATACACCATCAGGCGTAAAGTAAGGGTCAGTATAAGACACACTAATACGCTCAGAACCACGCGAGGTATTGATGTTGAAACCAATTTGGTTACCGGTCCCTAAGAAGTTTGATTCACTGACACCAATGTTAAATTGCAGACCTAAGTAAGAACCATAGGCAAGGCCTGCGTTAAAGCTACCTGCAGATTGTTCTTTCACAGTAAAATCTACATCAACTTGGTCATCTACACCTGGTACTGGCACCACATTAAAATCAACGCTTTCCATGTAGGGTAAACGCTGAATTTGCAGTTTAGAGCGCTCAAGGCTTTGATTGGACAACCACGCACCTTCAAGCTGTGTCATTTCACGGCGCACTACTTCATCAGAGGTATTTTGGTTACCACCCACAATGATACGACGAACATAAACACGCTTACCCGGATTAACCGATAGCGTTAATTGAACTTCTTTATTTTCATCATCAATTTCTGGGATGGTACGCACTTCAGCATTAGCATAACCAAAACGCGCTAAGTAGCTTTTGATAAACTCTTCTGAAGAGGTCACAACGGAGCCATTATAAAGCTCACCTGTTTTCAGCGGGATAACACTTCTGATGAGTTCTTCACGGCCTAACAAGTCACCAATAAAGTCAAAGCCTTTCACTTTGTATTTAACGCCTTCGGTGATATTTGCTGTTACATAAACAGAGTCACGCTCAGGGCTTACAGATACTTGTGTTGAATCGATATTAAAGCGCAAGTAGCCACGGTCTAGGTAGTAACTGCGAATTTTCTCTAAATCGCCTTCAATGGTTTGCTTTTGATAACGGTCGCTCGACATGAACTTCCACCACGGCAAATCTTGCTGTGACTCAGCTAATTTAAGTAGCTCTTCATCAGAGAAAAGTTCGTTACCAACGAGGTTGATTTGACGAATTGATGCAGCATCACCTTCATCAAATTCAAATAATAGTTTTACACGGTTTCGAGGTAACTTTGTGATACTAACTTCCACCTTTGCATTGTACTTACCAATACTGTGGAAGAATTCAACTAGACCTTTTTCAATGTTATCAAGAACTGTTTTATCAAGCGGCTCACCAGTACGGATATCCTGCTGGTCTAGCGACTCATTTAGCTGCTCATCTTTGATATCTTTATTGCCATCAAATTCGATCATACTGATCGTTGGGCGCTCAGTCACTCGGAAGATAACACTGTTGCCATCACGTAATGCTTTAATATTGTCAAAGTGACCAGAACGATAGAGAGCCTTTATGGTTCTTGAAATTGTGTACTCATCAATATTATCGCCCACATTGATCGGAATATGCGTTAACGCAGCACCCAGTGCAACACGCTGTAAACCTTCAACTTTTAAATCTTCTACAATAAAGGAGTTTTGGCCTAGGGCTGCAAAGCTAGCGCCTAATAAACTTGAAACTGCCAAATGTTTTTTTATAGCCATTTTGTTATCTTTATCCTTTACAACTGTATTACCGCTCAACACCTTTTTAAATAAACTTTTTGGTGTTTTACAATCGTGTTCAAATTGGAATTTTTCGCTTACTTGTTATAAACGCGATACATCATTGAACAAAGCGAAACATGTTAAAAATAGAAGCAGCAAGGCCCCCACTTTAAAACCAAATTCTTGCGTCTTCTCAGAGACCGGCTTTTTGCGAAAAAGTTCAATTATGTAATACATTAAGTGCCCACCATCTAGCACTGGCAGCGGCAATAAGTTAAATACACCAAGGTTTACACTAATTAATGCTAAAAAGCTTAAAAAGGCAACCAAGCCATAGCTTACGCTAGTTCCCGCGCCAACTGCAATGCCCACCGGACCACTTAAATTTTTAACCGACACCTGACCAGTAATTAAATTACCAATCATGTCAAAACTAAGGGTAATTAAACGCCATGTTTCTTGTATGCCCAGCACAATACTATCGACGGGGCCATAATGTCTAGTTTCAATATAGTTTTCTGGCCATGGCTCGACCACCGGAGACACACCTAAAAAGCCCTGAGCAACGCCTGTATCATTGGTTCTGCTTTGTGGCGTTACTGTCAGTTCTTTTATACTATCTTGCCTTTGTACACTAAATTGTAAGGATTTGTTAGGTGATTGCTGAATTAATGAAACTAACTTGCTCCAACTGCTGATATTTTCACCATTTACAGCAAGTATTTTGTCGTTAACCTGTAAACCTGCAGCTTCTGCCGCCGAGCCTTTACTGATCATGGCTACTTCTAAAAGTGCTTTAGGGCGAAACGGTACAATACCTATCGAGGTTAATGGCGGAACATCTTGTTGATCTAATTTCCAACCATCTAAATTAAGAGTACGCACATGTTTTTGATAATTTTGATCACGAAGCGTTACCACAACACTTTGCTCACCTAAGCGACTCATAAGTGAGAATGTGGCATCTTGCCAAGTGTTAATGTCGTCTTCACCAATTTTAATAATTTGCTGGTTTGGCTCAATCTTAGCAGCAGCGGCACGGCTGCCTTGAGTCACCTCACCCACCACAGGTTTTAATGACTGCACCCCCACCATATACATCACAGCAAGTGCAAAAATAGCGAATAAAAAGTTTGCCATCGGGCCTGCAGCCACAATCGCAATACGTGCTTTTACTGATTTAGCATTAAATGATAAATGACGCTGCTCTGGCGGCACTTCGTCAACACGCTCATCAAGCATTTTGACATAACCACCTAGTGGGATTGCAGCAACCACATATTCGGTTTGCTGTTTGTCGTACCACTTGATCAACGGCTTACCAAAGCCAATTGAAAAACGTAGCACTTTCACGCCCGCTTTTCGCGCAACCCAGAAATGACCATATTCATGCACAGTCACTAAAATACCTAAGGCGAGAATAAATGAGCCAAGATTCCAGAAAAAATCAAACATGCTAGTTGATGCCTCTTTTTACAAACTCAGTCGCTTTTACACGTGCAGCTTGGTCGCAAGCTAAAATCTCATCGAGAGTTTGCACGTTGATGTTTTGTGTTGCGTTGAGCGTTTCAGCGTTAATTCGATAAATATCTGTAAAGCCGATTTGACCATTTAAAAAGGCAGCAACGGCAATTTCATTCGCCGCATTTACTGTGGTGGTTGCACCTTGCCCCATTTCACACGCATCAATGGCAAGTTTTAAATTAGGGTAACGGGCATAATCTGGTTTAGTGAAAGTAAAATCTGCCATTTGTGAAAAATCGAGCGGTTTTACACCCGCATCGACACGCTCAGGAAAAGCTAAAGCATGTGCTATTGGTGTGCGCATATCTGGATTGCCCATTTGCGCAAGCACTGAGCCATCTTGATATTGCACCATAGAGTGAATAATACTTTGTGGGTGGATCACCACTTCAATATCACTGGCACAGCAGTTAAACAACCACTTGGCTTCTATAAACTCTAGGCCTTTATTCATCATAGTGGCTGAATCAACAGAAATCTTTTGTCCCATCGACCAATTAGGGTGTGCCACCGCTTCTGCAACAGTCACTGATGATAATGTCGCTAAATCACGCTTTAAGAAGGGACCGCCAGAACCAGTCAGCAAGATTTTGCTCACGCCATTGTCAGCAAGTAAGCCAGATGTATTTTGTAGCGATGCTGGCATACATTGGAAAATCGCATTATGTTCGCTGTCGATAGGCAGTAAAGTGGCGCCATGTTGTTTTACTTTATCAATAAACAACTGACCTGACATAACGAGCGACTCTTTATTAGCGAGCAAGACCTTTTTGCCAGCTTCAACTGCACTTAAAGTCGGTAACAGACCTGCTGCACCTACTATCGCCGACATCACTGCATCAACATCTGTATGTGCAGCAAGCTCACACATCGCATCAACACCTGCTAATACCTGAGTGTTACATTCGCTATTAGTGAGTAAGTTTGAAAGCGCGCTAGCGGCTTGTTGATCAGCCATTACAGCAAATTTAGGCTGATGTGCGATACACAACTCAGCCATTTGCTCGGCATTTTTCCCCGCCGCTAGAGCAAAAACCGCGAAACGCTCTGGGTTTCTAGAAACAACGTCTAAGGTGCTTAAACCGATTGAACCAGTTGCGCCCAGTACGACAAGTTGCTCAACTTTGCTCATAAACTCAGTGTCCACGCGTAACAAAGTACAAAGATTGGCGCAGCTGCGGTTAAGCTATCGATACGGTCTAAAATACCGCCGTGACCAGGTAAACATGAACCGCTGTCTTTCAAGCCAACTTCTCGTTTAAACATACTTTCGAGTAAATCGCCTACGGCTGAGAATAACGCGATAAATGCAGTCATCACGGCATAGATTGGCCAAACACTCATATCAACATTAGTGAAGTGACAAAATGCTAAAACAAAAACAACCGAAGCTACTACACCACCTAATAAACCTTCAATCGTTTTATTAGGACTTACCTTTGGCATTAGTTTACGTTTACCTAAGTTTTTACCAGTAAAGTAAGCACCAATATCAGCGCTCCATACAATACCAAGTACAACTAAAATTAACATTGAACCAAAGTGAGTAGATTCACCATACCCTGCGCTACGTAGTGTATTTAGTGCAAGCCAAAGTGGCACTAGCGTTAAAAAGCCTGCAATGGCACGCATTACAATGCCTTCATTCCAAGCCTTTGCCATAGCTGGGTAGCGCCAAACTAAATAAGTTGCCACAATCCACCATGCAAATGACAAGGTAAATAGGTAGTTTGCATCACCCACTAATTGACCATTTTGCCAAAGTGATTCAATGGGCCAATGCCAGTTAAGTAATGCCAAAAATGCAGCCGTTGCTGCAACAAATCCAAAACGTTTAACTTTATCGCATAGGCCCATAAATGCAGACCATTCCCACGCACCGAGCAAAACAATACCAGCGGCGATATAACTAAATAGTGTTAATGGGGTATAAAAAACCAAAATAAGTGCAAGTGGTGCCAACACGAGCGAGGTTAAAATTCGTTGTTTTAGCAATGTGTGTACCTTCAACTAGTAATTAGGTCTCGGCGAGTAATTGTTTTATTTGTTCGCCTGTACAACCAAATCGTCGCTCTCTGGCAACGTAACATGCGATAGCGTCAGCAAATGCAGCTTCATTGAAGTCTGGCCAAAGCGTATCGGTAAAGTAAAGCTCAGCATAAGCCGCTTGCCATAAAAGGAAATTACTGATGCGTAAATCTCCACCGGTGCGGATCATTAAATCAAGCTCACCTTGGTCGGCCATACTCATTTGTTCAGCCATTAGCTCTTCAGTAATATCTTCTGCGGCCATTTCACCGGCTGCGACTTTTTTCGCAAGCGTTGTTGCGGCGTTAGTAATATCCCAACGTCCACCATAATTAGCTGCCACGTTTAACTGTAGACCCGTATTATTACGAGTTAATTCATGGGCTGCATCAACTTTATTGCGCAAACCTTCTGAAAAGCGTGATAAATCACCAATTATGTTTAGCTTTACATTATTTTTATGAAGTTTTTTAACTTCTTTGCCCAGTACAAATAAAAATAGCTCCATGAGCGTATTTACTTCGTCTTCTGGACGTCGCCAATTTTCGCTACTAAATGCGAATAGTGTTAACGACTGTATACCTAAGCGAGTACAAAATTGCACTGATTGACGAACCGCATCAACGCCCTTTTTGTGCCCATAAACACGTGGGCGATTTTTCGCTTGTGCCCAACGTCCGTTGCCATCCATGATTATAGCGACATGCTTAGGCAAACTTTGCTGGGAAATTTTATCAGCGTTAAGAACCATAAATATCGAGTATTCCATAAAAAAACGCCGTCTAGTATACCCTAGACGGCGTTTCAAAACTAATAAATTTAGTTACGCCTGTTTACTTACAGAATCAGTGTCTGAAAGATAAACAGCAGCGATTAGATTTCCATTAACTCAGCTTCTTTTGCAGCTAGTTGTGCGTCCATCTCTTTGATGAACTTATCAGTAAGCTTTTGGATCTCGTCTTCTGCTTGACGTGCTTCATCTTCAGAAATATCTTTTTCTTTCAATAAGCTCTTAATGTCGCCATTTGCATCACGACGGATGTTACGTACAGCAACACGACCGCTTTCAACTTCGCCACGTACGATTTTGATAAGGTCTTTACGACGCTCTTCTGTAAGTGGAGGAAGTGGAACACGAATAACAGTACCTGCAGACATTGGGTTTAAACCTAAATCTGAAGCCATGATCGCTTTTTCTACTGCTTGCGCTAATGACTTATCGAACACGCTAATTGCAAGTGTACGAGAGTCTTCAATTGTTACGTTAGCAACTTGGTTTAATGGCGTGTCAGCACCGTAGTAAGACACTTGAATACCGTCAAGTAATGCTGGGTGCGCACGGCCTGTGCGAATTTTAGATAATTGACTGCCTAGTGCCGCAACACTTTTTTGCATACGTTCTGACGCATCTTTTTTGATATCGTTAATCACGGTTCAATCCTAATCTATTTGCTAGTTTCGTCTGAGGCTTGTGAAGAGATAAGCGTTCCTTCATCTTCGCCCATAATAACACGCTTAAGCGCGCCTGATTTATTCATGTTAAATACGCTTAATGGCATGTTGTGGTCACGCGCCAGCGTAAATGCAGCTAAATCCATAACCTTAAGCTCTTTTTCAATGATTTCATTGTAGCTTAAGTGGCGATATAGTGTAGCGTCTGGGTTTTTCACTGGATCATCAGAGTAAACACCATCCACTTTAGTCGCTTTGATTACAGTATCTGCTTCAATTTCAATACCACGTAAACACGCTGCTGAGTCAGTCGTGAAGAATGGGTTACCTGTACCCGCTGAGAAAATTACAACGCGGCCAGATTTTAATAGGCTGATAGCTTCTGCCCAGTTGTAAGCATCACACACACCGTTCAGTGGGATAGCAGACATTAAACGACAATTTACAAATGCACGGTGCAGTGCATCGCGCATTGCCAAACCATTCATTACAGTGGCAAGCATACCCATGTGGTCGCCAACTACGCGGTTCATACCCGCTTCTGCCAATGAACCACCACGCAAGAAGTTACCGCCACCGATAACTAAACCTACTTCTACGTCGAGCTCTACAAGTTCTTTAATTTCTTGAGCCATACGGTCAAGTACTTTTGGGTCGATGCCGAAGCCTTCGTCTCCCATTAATGCTTCACCGCTAAGTTTAAGAAGAACACGTCTAAAAATAGGTTTACGATTGATAGTCATAATATTTGGGCCAGCCTTAGTAATGAGATAAAAAATAACCGCGCTATGGTTACACATAAAACGCGGTTATTTTAAAGAATTTTCATCAGTGACGCAAAAGCTAATAGCAGATTAATTTCATCTTATTGCCCTACGTCACTAAGTTAGAAAATTACTCGCCTTTTGCAGCAGCGATTTGAGCAGCTACTTCAGCAGCGAAGTCTTCTTCTTTACGCTCGATACCTTCACCAACTTCTAAACGGATGAAGTTAGTAACAGTTGCGCCTTTCTCTTTAAGAATTTCGCCAACTGATTTTTTAGGTTCCATGATGAAAGCTTGACCAGTAAGAGAGATCTCACCAGTGAATTTCTTCATACGACCGATAACCATTTTCTCAGCGATTTCAGCAGGCTTGCCTTCGTTCATCGCGATATCGATTTGAACTGCTTTTTCTTTTTCAACAACGTCAGCTGGTACGTCTTCTGGGTTTACGAACTCAGGCTTAGACGCAGCTACGTGCATAGCAACTTGCTTAAGTGTTTCTTCGTCAGCTTCACCAACTACAACAACACCGATACGGTCGCCGTGGCGGTAAGAAGAAAGCTTGTCACCGTCGATGTACTCAACGCGACGAACATTGATGTTTTCACCGATTTTAGCAACTAGCGCAACACGAGTTTCTTCGAATTGTGCTTTAAGTGCTTCGATGTCTGCTTTAGATTCTGCAGCAGCGTCAAGAACTTGGTTAGCGAAACCAAGGAAGTTAGCGTCTTTAGCAACGAAGTCAGTTTGACAGTTAACTTCAAGAAGTGCAGCGAAACCGTTACCTTCTTTGATTAAGATTGTACCTTCAGCAGCGATGTTACCTGCTTTTTTAGCAGCCTTTGCAGCACCGCTCTTACGCATGTTTTCGATCGCTAACTCGATGTCACCATTAGTTTCAGTTAACGCTTTTTTACAATCCATCATGCCAGCGCCAGTACGCTCGCGTAATTCTTTAACTAGGGCAGCAGTTACAGCCATTAGAATATCCTCAATTGAATTCTGTTATAGGGAAGCGGTATAGGCCGCTTAACAAGAATAACAAGTCTTCATCTTAATTAGATGAAGACTTGATGACAGCTAATTACTCAGCTTCTACGAAGTCGTCTTTCTCAGCTTGAGCAACGATGTTGTTCTCACGACCTTCAGTGATCGCAGCTGATACAGCGCCAGTGTAAAGTTGGATAGCACGGATCGCATCGTCGTTACCAGGTACGATGTAATCAACACCGTCTGGGTTAGAGTTAGTATCAACGATAGCAACAACTGGGATACCTAGGTTGTTAGCTTCACGGATAGCGATGTGCTCGTGGTCTGCATCGATAACGAAAAGCGCGTCTGGAAGACCGCCCATGTCTTTGATACCACCAAGGCTCTTTTCAAGCTTTTCCATTTCACGAGTAAGCATTAACGCTTCTTTCTTAGTTAATTTCTCGAAAGTACCGTCTTGGCTTTGCGCTTCAAGGTCTTTAAGACGCTTGATTGATTGACGAACTGTTTTCCAGTTAGTCAACATACCACCTAACCAACGGTGGTTTACGTAGAACTGCTCGCTTTGAAGAGCGGCTTCTTTAACTGCTTCGCTTGCTGCGCGCTTAGTACCAACGAAAAGTACTTTACCTTTGTTAGAAGCTGCGTTCGATAAGAACTTAAGTGCTTCGTTGAACATTGGTACAGTTTGCTCTAGGTTGATGATATGAACACGGTTACGAGCGCCGAAGATGAAAGGCTTCATCTTAGGGTTCCAGTAACGTGCTTGGTGACCAAAGTGAACACCAGCTTGAAGCATATCGCGCATTGAAACGTTTGCCATTTGTATAATCCTCTATAATTTAGGGTTAGGCCTCCACATATCCCATAGCACCAACACCGTAGTTAATCTGTAACTTAAGTGCACCCAAGTGTATGTGACGATACGTGTGTGTTAAAATAAAATTGTGTTTGCCTTAAATACAAAAAATCAGTTAAGAATTTATTTGTAAAAAGACGGCGCGCTTTATACCATATTAAAATTGAAAACTCAACGTCTAGTGCAAAATTTGTGCACTAAAAACTGACCTGAAAAACAACTTTGGAGCCTCAATGAGTGCTGTGATCAAGACCCCTGAAGAAATCGAAAAAATGCGTGTTGCCGGGCGCTTAGCCGCCGAGGTACTAGAAATGATAGAACCGCATGTGGTGCCAGGTGTAACCACAGATGAACTAAATACAATTTGTCATGATTATATTGTTAATGTTCAAGATGCTATTCCAGCACCGCTTAATTATCACGGTTTCCCAAAATCAATTTGCACCTCAGTGAACCATGTAATTTGTCACGGTATTCCAAATGACAAACCACTTAAAGAAGGCGATAGCGTAAATATCGACGTGACTGTGATCAAAGATGGCTATCACGGTGATACATCGAAGATGTTCCACGTTGGTACACCTAACATTCAAGGCAAGCGCCTTGCAGATATCACTCAAGAAAGCCTATACCTTGCAATTAAAATGGTTAAACCAGGCGTACGCTTAGGTGATATTGGTGCTGCAATTCAAAAATACGCAGAAAGCTTTAGCTATTCTATCGTTCGTGAATATTGTGGTCACGGCATTGGTGCTGAGTTCCACGAAGAACCTCAAGTAATGCACTACGGTAAACCAGGTACTGGTGAAGTATTAAAAGCAGGTATGTGCTTAACAATCGAACCTATGGTTAATGCTGGTAAACGCCAATGTAAGCTACTTAAAGACAACTGGACAGTTGTAACAAAAGACCGTTCATTGTCTGCACAGTGGGAACATACACTGTTAGTGACTGAAAATGGTGTTGAAATTTTAACGCTCCGATCAGATGATACTATTGACAGGATCATCGAACACTAGGAGCCAGCCCCAGTGGCATTACCCAATAAAGTAAAAAAGTTGCTCAGCCAAGCTGAGCAACTTAGCGATTATCGCGACTGTTCTAGTTATTTTTATAAATGGCTACAGAACGAATTCTCAAAACAACCCGTTAGCAACTTAATTAATGCCCGCGCTGAGTTTATCGACCGCTTATTAATTAAACTGTTTCACGATTACGACCTTGCTCATGAAAGTGACTTAGCCCTGATTGCTGTGGGTGGTTATGGTCGTGGCGAACTGCACCCCTATTCCGATATCGACTTTATGTTGCTGGTAAGCGAGCAGCCAAGTGAAGCCGTGTGCGAGAAAATTGGCCAGTTCGTTACCATGCTTTGGGATCTAAATTTAGAAATTGGTCACAGCGTTCGCACTATAGAACAAGCATTAGAACAAAAACGTGAAGATGTGACATTTGCCACCAGCTTACTCGAAAGCCGATTAATTTTCGGTAACCATATCGAATTCGAAAAATTAAAAAATCATTTAATTGATACGCCGATTTGGCGCTCAGACGAATTCTTTTTGGCAAAAGTACAAGAACAAAGTTTACGCCATAAAAAATGCCATGGTACAGCTTATAACCTTGAGCCTAACATCAAAGAAAACCCAGGTGGCCTGCGCGACTTACAGACCATTATTTGGGTTGCTAAAAAGCACTTTAGAGCCGAAACATTACAAGAACTTATAAATCACGGCTATCTTACTCACGAAGAATATCAAGAGCTGTCTGAGTGTTTAGAAAACCTATGGAACATTCGTTTTGCGCTACACATCGCTGCGGGTCGCTCTGAAAACCGCTTATTGTTCGATCATCAGCCTAACGCCGCTGAAATTCTTGGCTTTGGTAGTGATGGTAAAGCCTCGGTCGAGCGCATGATGAAACGCTTATTTAGGATTATGAGCCGCGTACGTGAGCTTAACCAAATGCTGCTTTCATACTTTGAACAAAGCATTTTACCGGGTGCTGGTGAGTTACCTGTGATTGAGCTTGACCGTAACTTTGAGCGTATTGGTCATCAAATTCGTGTTAAGAATCCATCGGTGTTCTTCCGCCGTGATCAGCTATTTGTATTGTTCGAGCATATTGCTGATAACCCAGAAATCACCCATATTTACCCAAGTACCATACGTACAATGCGCCAAGTTCGCCGTCGTTTATTGGGTGATTTACAAGATTACGCCGCCTGTCGCGAAGCATTTTTGCGTTTAATCAAACACCCTAACGGTATGGGGCGCGCATTTACGCTGATGCACAAGCACGGTATTATCGCTGCCTACTTACCACAGTGGCGTAATATCTTTGGGCAAATGCAGTTCGATTTATTCCATGCCTACACCGTGGATGAACATACCCATAAACTCATCAACAATATTTATAAGTACTTTGATAAATCAAAAGTCAGCGAATTTCCGTTATGTAGTGAAATTGTCACTCGCATGGACAAGCCTGAGTTACTTTATTTAGCCGGTATTTTCCATGATATTGCTAAAGGTCGTGGTGGCGATCACTCTGAGCTTGGCTCAGTTGATGCAATCGCGTTTGCTAAGCTACACCGCTTCCCAGCCTCTGATGGCAAGCTTATTTCGTGGTTAGTGGCTAATCACTTACTTATGTCGGTTACAGCGCAGCGCAAAGATATTAATGACCCAGATGTGATTAAAGACTTTGCAAGTAAAGTGAAAAATGAGCGTCAGCTTGATTACTTGTACTGCTTAACGTTAGCCGATATTCGCGCAACTAACGATAACCTATGGAACGATTGGAAAAATACCCTACTACGTGAGCTGTATTTACACACCCAGCGAGCGCTTCGTTTAGGGCTTGAAAACCCAATGGACCAACGTGACCAAATACGTGATAAAAAACAGCAAGCCAAACAGCGCTTACTGAACCACGGTTGTAACGAAGATCAAATCGACTTAATTTGGAGTCGCTTTAAAGCCAATTACTTTACCGCTTTTAGTGAGCAACAGATTTCGTGGCACACAGAGCACCTACTAAGCTGTGACGATTTAAGCCAGCCTAGCGTTGCCGTGTCTAACACCGCAATGCATGGTGGTACACAAGTATTTGCTTATAGCCCTTACTCGGGCAGTTTATTCTCACGTTTAGTTAGTGTGATTGGTTCGAAAAAAGCGCAAATTCAACATGCGCAAGTACTGACCACAAAAGATGGCTACGTGCTATTTAGCTTTGTTATTTTAGAGGTCAATGGTGACCCGATTGCGAGTAACCGTTCGCAAGGCATTAAACGTGCTTTAGATCTTGCAATTAGCGACCCGAAAAAGAAAATTCGCCTTAAAAAGAATCGCTCTCAGCGCTTCAAAGACTTTAATATCAAACCAAAAATTGTGCTTAGACCGCATGCCCGTAAAGACCGCAGCTTAATTGAAATTCAAGCGGTGGATATTCCGGGTCTATTAACAAAAATAGCGGAAGTATTTCAAGCGCACTTATTACATATTCATGCCGCACGGATCACCACAGTTGGTGAGCGTGCAGAAGATTTCTTCGTGGTATCAAATAACGAATACCAAGCATTAACAGACGAAGAACAGGCTAAAATTCATCAAGCATTGCGTAAAAAACTCAACGCAGAAACCGAATAAGAGGATCTTATGTCAGATTTAAAAACCATGATCGAAAACGCCTGGGACAACCGCGATAGCATCAGCCCAAGCACGGTATCAAGTGAAGTAAAACAAGCTATTATCGACGCGCTTGAATTACTTGATAGCGGCGCTGCACGTGTTGCTGAAAAAATCAGTGGTGAGTGGGTTGTACATCAATGGTTAAAAAAAGCGGTGCTACTGTCTTTCCGTATTCGTGATAACCAACCAATGAGCGATGGTGTTAATCAGTTTTACGACAAAGTACCACTTAAATTTAGCGACTATACACCAGAGCAATTCCAACAAGGCGGCATGCGTGTTGTGCCTAATGCTGTGGCACGTAAAGGCAGCTTCGTAGGTAAAAACGTGGTGCTTATGCCATCTTATGTCAACATTGGCGCCTACGTTGATGAAGGTACCATGGTTGATACATGGGCAACGGTTGGCTCATGTGCACAAATTGGTAAAAACGTTCACTTATCTGGCGGTGTAGGCATTGGTGGTGTGCTTGAGCCACTACAAGCTAACCCAACTATTATTGAAGACAACTGCTTCATTGGCGCACGTTCTGAAATTGTTGAAGGTGTTGTAGTTGAAGAAGGCGCCGTTATCTCAATGGGCGTTTATATCAGCCAAAGCACACGTATCTATGACCGTGAAACTGGCGAAATCCATTACGGCCGAGTACCAGCCGGTGCAGTTGTTGTTCCAGGTTCACTTCCGTCAAAAGATGGTTCGCACAGCCTATACGCTGCCATCATCGTGAAAAAAGTTGATCAGCAAACTCGCGAAAAAGTAGGTATTAACGCCCTACTTCGCTCGATTGATGAGTAATAACACTGAGCTGTAAGCCGTCAGCTGTCAGCTGTCAGCTGTCAGCTTTAAATTTTAGATATAAGAAGCGCGATGCTAACTAGTTTCGCGCTTTTTTGTACTTAGAGCTTAAAACTTAGGACTCAAGGCTTTTAACTTAAAGCGCCTCAGCTAAATTGTTACATCTTATTTCAAATACACACTTTATCGCTTAATTACGGCTATTCAGCGTTACTTCTGACATACATTTCATTTACCTCACTGGCACTTTTTTTACATCGCACTACAATGCACACAAACTGATTTTGGAACACACACAATGAATCTGACACGTAGTTCGCTGAAAAACCCTGCGAGTGTTATTGTCATCTTGGTGTTGATTATGTTGTTTGGCATGTTGAGTATTTTTAAGCTGCCAATTCAGCTCACACCAGATATTGAGCAACCGCAGATCACTATTTTTTCTGGCTGGCGCCAAGCTGCACCTGAAGAGATTGAATCGGTGATCATTGAGCCGCTTGAGAACGCAGTAAAAAACACCCCGGGTGCGCTAGAGGTTAATACTTACATTAACCGTGGCAATGGCTCTATCACGTTGACCTTTGCTGTTGGGCAAAACATGCAACAGGCCATGCTTGATGTGTTAACTAGCCTTAACCAAGCGCCACCTCTGCCGTTAGATGCATTTGATCCTGTGGTTTTTGCTGGCGGCAATAATGGTGAAGCCGCAGCAACGTTACTGGTCACCCCGAAAGATTTTAATAGCGACAGCCTTGATTTAGACATGGCGCAGTTCCAAAAACAAATTGATGAATTTGTTGAGCCCCGTTTGGCACGTATTCCTGGTGTTGCCCGCGTTGATTTAGCCAGTGAGCGACCAAAAGAGTTACGTATCACCTTTGACCCTCACAAAGCCGCCGCACTTGGCGTCAGCCTTGACCAAATCAGTAACGTATTAGCCAGCTCACGCGATACCTCTGGTGGCCTTGCCAATGTTGGCCGTCGTCAATATACCGTACGTTTTACTGGGCAATATGATTTATCGAGCATGGCACAAATGCGCGTTGGTTATTCTGGCGATAGACCCATTTACCTTGGCGATATTGCAAGTGTAGAGCGCACTTTTTCTGACCGTTTAGGGATGAGTGGTCGAAATGGTAAACCCGCGTATTACATTCGTATTTCGCGCGCTAACGAAGCCAACACCGTTGCCCTACTCGACGACATTAATCTTGCTATTAAAGAGCTAAACGAAGGGCCGCTGGCTGAGAATGGCTTATCGATTGAATTAAGTTTTGATGCCTCAGTGCATATTCGTAATGCCTTGTCGTTAGTTAAAAGTAACTTAGGCCTAGGTGTTTTGCTGTCGTGTTTAATCTTGTGGCTGTTCTTTAGGGGCTTAAAGGCCACGTTTGTCATTGCAGCGACAATTCCTGTCTCTTTGTTAGTCGCGTTTTTAACATTGAATATTTTTGACCGTAGCTTAAATGTTATTTCATTGGCGGGCCTTGCCTTTGCTGTTGGCTTAGTACTTGATGCCGCCATCATAGTGCAAGAAAACATCGCAAGGCTCAGAAGCGAAGGCTTTGATACTAAAAAAGCCGCGCTAAAAGGCGCTGCTCAAGTAACGGGTGCCTTATTTGCCTCAACCACCACCAGCGTTGCTATCTTCTTGCCAATTTTATTTATGGCAGGTATTGAGGGGCAGTTATTCTCTGACTTGGCGCTTACATTATCCATTGCAGTGATTGCCTCTATGATTTGCGCAATTACACTTATTCCGTTGGCTAACCATTTTTGGCCAGACAAAGAACTCAAAGCGGATCCTTATAGTAAATATTGGCATAAGCTAACTAACTTCATCATGGCGCTTACCAATACCCGCGTTAAACAAATAGTGTGGATAGTGTCGTTATTGGGTGGCTCACTCGTCGCGACCATGACCATGCTCCCGAAAACTGATTTTATGCCGCGCGCACCAACCGATGGCTTTTTCTTTAACTTGAACACCCCGCCTGGCGGCAATGTGCAGTTTATGGAAGAAGAGCTGCTGATGCGCATCAAAAAGCGCTTAATGCCTTATTACACAGGTGAAAAAGAGCCAGGGATAAAAGATTTTAACTTTTATGCTTTTGGTTCGAATGCTGGCGGTTTTATTTATTCTGCCGATCCGCAACGTGTTGAAGAACTAATGAAGGTTGCCCGAGAAGAAATCTTCATTGATTTACCCGACACCCAAGTATTCTTCTTTCGAGGGTCGATGATCCAAGTTGCTAATGGCGGTGATGGTCGCAATATTAATATCGATTTAACTGGCCCGAATATGGACGAGCTAATAGCCGGTGCTAATGTGGCGCTGCAAGCTGTCACCGACGCAATGCCGAATGCCACTGCAAGGCCACAACCACGACTCGATATGGCAGAGCCAGAGCTTAGGCTCACACCCAATGACCGTCGTATAACCCAAGCAGGGCTAACTCGTCGTGATGTATCTCAAGCAGTGCAAGCCTATACAGGTGGGTTATTTGTTAATGAATACTTTGATGGCAACGAACGCATGAACGTGATTTTGCGCGGCATACCGTGGCAAACTCCAGAGGAGCTTAAAGCACTGCCTATTGTAACCCCGCAATCAGGTATTCAAACCTTAGGCGAACTTGCCAATATTGAGCGCACCGTGGGGCCAACACAGCTTAGACGTGTTAATGGCCGCCGTACCGTGAGTATTGTTGTCACGCCACCAGCAGACATGAGCTTGCAACAAGCGCAAACTATTCTCTCTGAGCAAGTTATGCCAAAAGTTCGTGCAAGCTTGCCTGACAGCTCTGGTGCGATTTTGGCAGGGAACGCACAAAAGATGAATTCGGCCATGCAAGAAATGACAATCAACTTTATCTTGGCTCTGTTTATTTTATTCTTGCTAATGACCGCATTGTTTAAGTCAGCCAAAGACAGCGCGTTAGTTTTACTGGTCATGCCACTGGCAATTGCAGGCGGTGTACTGGCCCTATTCGTACTTAACTTATTTACCTTTCAATCGCTCGACTTACTGACCATGATTGGCTTTATTATCTTGCTGGGTCTGGTGGTAAATAATGCCATTTTATTGGTTGACCAAACCCGCGTTGCGATGGCCGCAGGACTCAGTCGAGAAGACGCAGTTCGTCAAGCTGTACTACTGCGCGCAAGACCCGTTTACTTAAGTACTTTAACCAGCTTATTTGGCATGCTGCCACTGATGCTAATGCCGGGGGTAGGATCAGAAATTTACCGTGGTCTTGCCACTGTGATTGTCGGCGGCATGGCTATTAGCGCCCTATTCACCCTGATATTAATGCCAAGTTTATTGCAACTTGGCAGACAACTGCCGCCCGTTAATAACAAACAGCAACCAGAAAAAACGCCTTTAAGCTTGGTATCGAATCAATGAGTATTAAAACAATGAACACACCTTTTCGTAAATTAACCGCTCGCTTTTGTGCGCTATTCAGTCTTATCGCATTTAACGCCTTTGCAGTCGTGCCGGTTACTGTAGAAACCGTCACACAAGCTCCGCTGACAAGCGAAATTGAAGTTAGTGGCACTTTGTATGGCAAAGATGATGTAACCTTAACAGCAGGCGTTAGCGGGCGTTTATTATATGTTGTTGAGCCAGGTACTCTGGTTAAAAGTGGAGATACCTTAGTACGTATGGATACTTTGCCGCTTGAACTTGAAAAAGCACGCCAGCAAGAAATGCTCAATCGCGCCAAAATAAACTTACGTTTATATCAACAAGAACTCGCTCGTTTACAAAAACTCGCCAAAGCCAGTAGTGCTGCAGCAAGCCAAGTCGATGATATGCAAAATAAGCATGAGCTTGCGTTATCTGATATCGCACTGGCTAAGGTTGAATTAAAAGTAATAGACGATCAGCTTTCGCGTGCAACGGTTCGCGCCCCATTTGACGGCGTGATCAGCGAGCGTTTTAAACGCGCTGGTCGCGAAATAAATCGTGCTGATGAACTGGTCACCCTGCTCGATATTAATAACCTAGAAGTGCGTTTGTATGTACCTGTTAAATACTTAAAGTTTTTACACAAAGGCATAGAGTTACCGATTAAAGCCGGCGACTTATCAGCCCCTGATATGACAACAGCCACCGTAACAGCGGTGATCCCATCAACCGATCCGCGTTCACAAACCGTAGAAGTACGTGCCCTACTACCAAATGATGCCGAGCAAACATGGGCAATTGGCCAACTGGTAGATGTAGCCGTGCCACTAAAAAGTAAAGGTGATGTACTACTGGTGAATCGCGATGCGCTGATCTTACGCAAAAAAGGCACCCATATCGTCAAAATCGACAACGACAACAAAGCCCTGCAAATTCCCGTAAAAGTCGGTAATGGTAAAGATAAACTTGTTGAAGTAACCCCGACTTCTAACATCACTTTAAATGCGGGCGATAAAGTGGCAGTACGCGGCGCCGAGCAACTACAAACCGGGCAAGAAGTCGAAGTTCAGGTAAAGCAATAACTGCAAGGCTTGAGATGACTGCCAGCTATTAAATATTTTAAGAGCTGGCAGTTCTGATAAAAAGTAGTAACGATTATTAAAAGTTGCGCTTGTTTTTGACTTTCTAGGAAGCAAAAAGCAAGACTTCATTGCTAACAAAGCAAAAATTTCGTTATTCTATATCAGTAATTTTTAACGAAGATACCGATAAGGTTAATCCTTCAAAAGCTTAAGTATTATTGCGGATTGGTGTAGGGAAATAGGCAGCTAAACAAAGCCCCGCACTCCTGCAGGACTTTGGGGGAGCTGTATTTGTTTTTTAATAAAACTAACAGGTGGTTTTCTTCACTATTCCTTCGGCACGGATTTTCGCCTGAGCAGATCACCCAATTGAATTTGGCACCAAACGACTATTTTTATTGACCCAAAAAAACAAAACCAGCTTACGCTGGCTTTGGGTTGAGAGCAAAGTTTATTTGATCTCGATTGTTGAATCCTAGCCCCGACTAGCGAGGCTTTGGATTCAAGAAAGTTGAATCAATTAATATGGAACGTAATCTCAATTTACGAAACCAAAAAAGTTCTGTAAAAACAACTATCAAAATGACTGGAAAAGTCTTTTCGCAAGCTCTTTATCGATTTAAATCTTTCATCTATGTGACCGTCAAAAAATTTAAAACTTCGAACAAATGATCGCAAGTTCAATTCGCCAATCTCACCGACCAGCACGACCCTCAAAGCGTCATCTATAATGCCTTTGTCGATTAAATCTTGTCTTGGGCCTGACATTTCAATATCGACACAATTATCTGTCCATGTCGCAGAATACAACCAATTATTTGCATCAACTTCAATCTCTTCATTAGATTCAGATGAAATAAAGAAAAACATTTCCCAGTTCCGAGGAGGCACCCCTAAAACGATCTGCCACCCGCTGCCATCTATTGGAAAAATGTCCATATCACGAATTTCATAAAATTCATCATCATCACCAGTCGATATCGACAGTACATCGATCTCACCTTTCTCCGGGGAAGGACCAAGTTCCCACCCCAATGATGGGTTGTTTCCAAGTATCTTGCCCATTAACTCGATGAAACCTTCCTCGGGAACTTTGTCTTTATGGTTCATCAAGTGAGTCAGATTGACTACTAACTCATCTACGTTTTTCAAACTTTAAATCCTCATTTTTTCTTCAGCGGTGGGATACCATATTTTTCCCAATCTGCTTCTTTTACAGAGTTTATCTTATTGTCGAGATTATCAACTCCGCCAGCAGCATTAATTTCTTTCTGTTCTTGGATTCTAAGTTCTTTTGATGAAGCCCCACCCATATCAGTGGTGGTGTCACCCGCTTCTCTCATTCGTCCGTCTTTTCCATTACCCGAGCGTAAATCTGGGGAATCGGCTTTAGTTTGCCCAATATAATCTTTTCCAGATGAAGTTCTACTTCCGGGTACACGATAAGTGCATGCATTATGAACCCACATCTTTGTCTTACCAACAAAATATGTGTGATCAATGTCTACAGTAAAATTATAAGCATATTGTGGTTCTTTATTAACTTGTATAGCCGCAATAGTAATATCGTTTTCAAGCTTTGGTCCAGAAACAATAGTGCCAAGTTCAATATTACCAGCCGCTAACCAACCTAGGTTATCTACATAAAATGGGTGTTCTTCTGTTGTAGTAATAGACTCTTCTACGCCATTCTCATCTAAAACTGTAAATGTAATAGTTTCTTCATGCCAGTCCTTAAAAGTATCAGTGACTTCTCTCCATGAAATTTCACCAGTTTCATCATTTTTGGACAGGACAATATCACCTTTTTTGACTTCAATAATTGCCTTGAAACCATCAATAGTTGAAATCAAAGTATCAGGCGTGAAGCTACAACCTTCAGGTTTAATATCAGCTTTCGAATCACCTTTTGAGTTTGCCTTAATAACTTTAGCTAAACGCTTTGCTTTTTGTAATGTTTTAGCCGGGTTTACAATCCCTACAGCTGCATCAGTAACTGCGCTTCCTAAATTCAACTCCCCTGTTTCTGCATAGTTTAATGCGGCTCCAAGTGCGACATCTGCTATAAACTTAATAGCAAAGTTAGCAAATTTACCCGTCGGGTCATTTTTATTTAATGGATCATTACCTACATACGCATACATATTCATCCCATCTTTATATCCAATGGGATCAGTCTGCATAAAACGCCCTAACTCAGGGTGGTAAACCCGTGCTTTGTAGTGATAAAGCTTAGTACCTGGGATTAAGATTTGCCCAGTGTAACGGAAACGTGATGAGCTGGTATTAATCGGCTCTCCAAATGGGCCATACTTATGCGTAGCGACAATTGAACCTGAGCCATTCGTTTCACTAATAATTGAGCCGCGCTCATCTGCGTGTAAATAGCGCTTGTTGCCTGTGCCACTGCCTTCATACCACACCAGCGGGTCATCTTCGCCTATACCATGAACATAACGGCGTAATAGACTACCGCTGCTGTTGTATTCCGCAACCAGTTCATTTGCATCATATAAGAAGGTAGTTTTAGTGCCATTGAGTGTTGAGTAATTTAATCGCCCCGTTGCATCATAGCCAAGTGCTAAGCTGGTACCTGATTTAGACGCAGACGTTAATCGGTTATGCGCATTATAGTTATAGCTCCAACCATCATAACTTTTTAAGTTGCCGTTATTATCATAGATTAAACTTTTACCACCAACACTCGTGTATTGGTTTAAATCATTCGTGGCGTAATTTTGCTCACCAATAGTTGGAATTTGAATCTGGTAATTATTATTACTAACGGTTTTCGATTTCAGTTGATTTGCGTAGTTATAAGCGAAATTAGCGTTATTGATACCTGTATGATTAAATTGGCTTACGCGTCCTTTTGTGTCGTAAACTACAGAGCTAGATTTGCCATTTCCTCTAGAAATACTCGTCAACTGCCCTTTTGAGTTATAAGTGTAATTTGCAAGCAGGTTACTACCATTTTCTTTTATTGAAGTCAGGGCACCTGTAGCATCAAATGCATAAGTGACATAAAAACCACCGGGGTGAGTTAACCGAGTTCGTCTATCTCCTAAGTCATAAAGGTAACTTAAAGTACGATTATCCGTGGTTGTACTTTTCAGGCGACTTAATTCATCATAGGCATAACTGACAACACTAGAACCTCGAGTTACGCTTTTATCACGCCCTATGCCATCATGATTAAATTCCAATGTAGATTCACCTGGCACGGTTGTTTTCGTTTTCTTATTTATCGCATCGTAATAATGTGTAAGTATTTTACCGTCCCGTTTGCGCCATGTTTTTAAATTACTATTTGCATCATAGCTATTTTGCTCATAAGTATTATCTTCAAATGTCGTACGCTCTAACCGGTCAAAACCATCATACGTATAATAAGTAACATTTCCTTCACCATCTTTACGTGTGTAGATTTCACCATTTGCTGTATACGCAATCTCAATATCGATACCCGCATCTGGTGTGTTATACCCTGAGATGACTTTTGTTGAACGAGAGAGTCTGTCGTAATAGTTACGTGTAATACGGTCTGGACCATCGACACCTTCTGATGCAAGTGAACAAGCAGAGCTCGGTAGGCTATTGAATGTAGAGGCGTTCATGCGAATAGCAGTACACATTAATCTATTTCGAGTGTCGTAAGTAAACTGTGTAACAGCTTCTTTTTTTGATGGCGAGCTAATTTCTTTTTTAGTCGCTAAATTTCTCGTGTTATAAGCAGTTGTTTCTGTATTATAAACACTCAACGAAGTGCTTGTAGGTGATGTCAGTGTACCTGTTTCAACAATGCGAACTTGGTCATCTTGGTTACGATACGTGAAACGCTGCGCGACACGATACCCTCGCTGATTTTTTGCACCAATTTCCCATGTTTTTCTACCTGCATTGTCATAACGGTAATAAATTGCATCATCAGTACCTGCCAGTGGTCCATCTTCAACCGTTACTCTACCAGCATTGTCATAGGTATAGGTTGTTACTTGTTTTAGTACTCCTACACCATTGGTTTTAGTCACTGTTTTAGGTAGGTTTGTATTCGCCCAGTATGTGTAGCTTGTAACTTGTTTATCTGCTGAAGAACAATTACTTTGAGTACAAACGCTGGTACTCTTTAATCGTGTAAAACCGTTAATCTCTTGCCATGTATTAGTAGTCAAACGGCGGTTATTGTTTTTATCTGCTGGCTCAAGTTTAGTGAGCATTCCACCATGGTTTGCGAATGTATAATTAGTGGTATTGCCATTCGGATCTGTAATAGAGGTTGGCCTGAAACAAGCCACTTGTGTACAGCTATTAATATTATACTCAGCTGTAGTAACAATATCTGCAAGGCCTGAAGATGGCTTGGCTATGAGTCTTTTTTCAATCACATTACCAAATGCATCACGTTCATAAATTTCTTTATTGCCTTCTGGAAAAGTTATCTTATTTAATCTACCCGCTAAATAATCATAACTTGTACTTCTACCGTAAGCATCTGTATCTTTGGTAATAAACGATCGTTTATTTGGCCCGCCTATTACTTTTAGATCTACGATTCTTTGATAACTTTCAGGACCTGTTATTGTAACTCTTGAGAATTGTTTTTGGGGATCTTTCCCTGAACCAGATGCTGCAACATACGTATAATTAAAAGCCTTACCTTCATTTGTTACATTAGTAACGAACCTATCATGAGTAACTCCTCCATGGCTTTTATTTAATGATGAAACTGAAACAGAGTTTGAACTATTAGAGGGTAGTCTAAATGTAAAGTTACGGCTTGTATCACTTGAACCTAATGCATTATTGAAACCTGAATAGCTCCAAGTGCGGCCTAATAGATCTGTGATTGAATTATTATTATAAGTAAACTTAGCTAATGCAATCGATGGTGCCGAAGTTTTAACTATTGTTGCTGTAGCAACTTGGCTCCATCCAGACGTACCTGTAGTTAAATCACTAGAGCTATACGTCAACTTTAACTCGTACCCTAAGTTACTCTGAATACTTACCGGTCTATGGAATGTAATAAATGGACTGATATCGGGATCAAAAACCTTGTCATACTCAAAAGTAATTTTTTCTCCATCAGGATAAAAAATATTTGTTACATACCATGTACCTTCTTTGGCTTTATTGTTGTACGGGTCATTCCATGTGAAAAAAGATGAGTTAGAATCGTATTCAACTCTGATCCCTGTCCCTCCTTGCCGATACTCCAAACGAGAGTCTTTTGACCCAACATGACCAAAAAGTGAAGAACCATAATTATCTGTTGATTCACAGTCAAAGGATGCACATTTGAATTGTTCAGAAGTGATACCTCCATATGTTAATGAAAAAACTTCTATACGTTCGGAACTACCAATATTATTCCAAGTTGAGCTTTTATATAACGTTCCAGTAATTTTAGAGTTATACTTTTGTAATGTTTCGAAAGTTAACCTAGGAGCAGCAGGAATACTCAATGTAGGTAATGTAGGGTAATATTTACCATCCAATAAATTTACCGAATTTATATCTTTTTCAACATCGAGTGGTTTGATTGGTGTAAAGTCATCTTCTGCCACAACAGAGCAAGATAGAAGACACGAAGACAAAGCAAATAGCTTAATATAATACTTATTCATTTTTCTCATCCTTGATCTAATTTAAGCCACCTGGTCCACCAGATGACGTAACTCTGACAATCTTAGTAAAACTAGTAGAGCTTGCTGGGCTAAAACAAGTTATGTTAATTGGTGTATTTTCATATATTCTTAAACTTACTGAACCTGAACTTGGTTGAGTTGGAAAGTAATTTGCGTCGCCAGACACTTTAACTTTACAATATGAAGTATTTCTAGAAGTCCAAGAAACACTAAATGTTACCCCGATACGCACGCTATTAGGGATTATCTTTGAAGTAATCACTGGCTCTGGAGGAGGCGGTGGAGGCGTATTTGCATTTGCGGAAGACGTTCTGTTGCCCGCATCGTCATAACTGTAGGTAACGAGTTTGGTATCGCTTTCTTTTACAACTTTTAAACGCCCCCTCGCATCGTATTCAAAACTAACTGTTGAAGCTAGTGCATCATTTATTGTAATTGTTCCGAGCGCAACAAATAGCAGCGCCGCTGAACATCCTTGTATTTTTGGCATATATTCACCTAATCATTTGAAAGTAGTGAAATAAAAAGTAACTCCATCTACTTTTATTTAAATTAACTGAATTATTGTACCGGATAAAGAAAATTTTAAAATACGAAAAAGCAATTAATTGCTCACAAGTGAGACACATAAAGAATCAACAAATTAACCAAAATATAATTACTGTTGTGAATACTCAAATTAAAAGTATCGAGTAATAACTTGATATGTATAGCAAAACCTAATGCTGATTCTATAAGCAAAACTGAAAAGTAAAGATAAGTAACCCTTAAAATAAAAAATTCCCAACTGATCAAAAAGTGATTTAGAAGAAGATGAAAAACTCAAAGCCAAAGTAACAGGCAAACCAGACACTTCTTCACTTTATTGCAAACAGCCATACCCTTTTAATGAAATTTCTTGAGTATTCGCGCCGCTTTGGTTTTTATGTTGAATGATCAAACGCGAATCTTGGCTAGTAAAGGTAAAGGTTCCAAGCCAAGGAAGCTGAGCAATTGGTTGCATGTTATAAAAACCATTGGCATCAAAGCATATAAATGAGAACTCATGATGTACCGGGGCAAATACGCCATAATCAGCGGTAAATACAGCAATGTTGTCTTGCAACATAAAGTGTTTCGCTTGCGTGCCCGCTACTAAATACCAAAAGCATATTGCTGTCATTATCACCACTTGTAAGCCGCCAAGTAAAAAGACTGAAAATTTAAGAATACGGGTCGATTTACTGGCTTCCATATAAAGGCGCTTTGCTTTGAGTAATAACCAAAGCCCAATGGCAACCATAGTGAGCTTTACAATCATCAGTGCTACGCCTATTTGATACATCAGCTTAGGGCTGTGCCATTGAATGCCAAATGTTTGCGGGATAAACAAACTATCAATTAAGGGCAGTAAAATGAGTAGGAATGGCAGAATAAGCGCTTTGTTTTTCATTATTTACTTTTCTAGTGTTCTCGCAAAGATAAGAGCCTAATGTTAATTCTTGGGCTCTAAAAAAGCAAAAAGGCGCAACCTGAGGTTACGCCTTTTATCGTTCTGGGCAGAACTTAAAATTTACAGTGCAGCGAATACATCGTCTGTTTTAGCAGCACAGATAAAATCATTTTTGTGTAACCCTTTGATTGAGTGGCTCCACCAAGTAACGGTTACTTTGCCCCACTCAGTTAACAGACCTGGGTGGTGACCTTCTTCTTCAGCCATATCGCCCACTTTATTAGTGAACTCAAGTGCTTGCTTGAAGTTTTTAAACTTGTAAACACGCTCTAATTGCATAATGCCGTCGCGCACTTCAGGAACCCAGTCTGGGATCATTTTGATCAATTCTGCTAATTCAGCATCAGATACTTTAGGCGCATCCGCACGACACGCTTCACACTTTTGTGTGCTTAATGAAGACATTATAAATCCTTAACTTGCTAATTTTTCTTTAGGAGGAAACTTTGGCTCATGTAGCCCTAATTCTTTTGCTTTACTCACCAGCGACATGATATCCATTTGTGAAATATCAAATAAGTCATTGATTGAGTTAATGGTGTAGTACACAGGCTGCATAATATCAATACGATAAGGTGTACGTAATACATCAAGAACGTTCATCGCATTGATTTCTGGCTTATCTGAATACACATACTGTGTTTCGCCTGGGCTTGATAAAATACCACCACCATAAATACGCAGACCTTGTTCGGTTTGCATTAAACCAAACTCAACGGTAAACCAGTAAAGGCGTGCTAAATAAACACGATCTTTCTTTTCAGCGGCATAACCTAACTGACCATATTTGTGTGTAAACTCAGCAAATGCTGGGTTGGTAAGCATCGCACAATGACCAAAAATCTCGTGGAAGATATCTGGCTCTTGTAAGTAGTCAAACTCTTCACGGCTGCGAATAAAGGTCGCAACTGGGAACTGCTTGTTTGCTAGTAATCGAAAGAACTCATCAAAATCGATCAGTGCCGGAACAGGCGCAACTTGCCAGCCCGTTGTTTCGAGTAACACTTCGTTGAGTTCACTAAGTTGTGGAATACGATCTGTTGGTAAATTAATTTTCTTAAGACCTGCTAAATATTCATCACAGGCTTTACCTTCTATGCAAGCGAGTTGGCGAGCAACTAGCTCAGACCATATTTTATTTTCTTCTTCGCTCCAATGGATAACCCCATTTTCATCAGGTTGCTTGGAGGTGTAATTACTTGCTTTAGCCATAATAACCTTCTTCGTTAAATCTTGATCAGCATTGATCAGAATCTCATTAACTTGTTAAGCCGATACTATGTAAAAGTAAGCGAAATTTTAATAGTTAAGGCTGTTTCTAAGGTTTGCAGAAATAGCCTTAATGTAAAGTTAAAATTACACCAACAGATCCAAAAGTTTACACACCACATTTTTAAAGGGATAAAAGCAAGCACAACCGTAAACTTAAAATTACACCCTAACCAATGAATGTAAATGCAGTTTTAAGATCGTTAATAATATCGTTAACATCCTCAAGACCAACTGATAATCGAATTAAACCATCACTGATCCCTGCAGCTGCTCTTTCTTCAGGTGTATAAGGCGAATGTGTCATCGATGCAGGATGTTGAATGAGGGTTTCAGCATCCCCCAAACTCACAGCAAGAGTGCAAAGCTGGGTGTTATTTATAAATGTTTCGCCATCTTCAAGGCTGCCTTTTATTTCAAAGGCAATAACACCACCAGCGGCTTTCATCTGCGAGCCAATAAATTGATGACCCGGATGTGATTTAAGCCCAGGGTAATAAACTTGGCTTACCAACGGGTGCTGCTCTAAATATTCAGCAACCACTTGGGCACTCGCACAGTGGCGCTCCATGCGTACAGCAAGGGTTTTTAAACCGCGATTAATTAACCATGCATCATGAGGACTAATCGTTGCACCAATATCTTTTAGCACCGTCATTTTTATCAGGTTGATATGCTCCTCTGTACCGCACACGAGTCCTGCTACCACATCACCATGGCCATTTAGGTATTTAGTTGCGCTGTGTACCACAATATCAATACCAAACGAGGTAGGTTGCTGGAGCAGAGGCGTTAAGAAGGTATTGTCGATAACGCTTATCAGTTGATGCTGCTTGGCAACATCGGCAATTAAACTTAGATCAAGCACCGCCATGGTCGGATTAATAGGCGTTTCTGCAAAAATCATTTTTGAATTGGCTTTAACCGCGCCGCGAAGTTCAGCCTCGTTGGTCATATCAACAAAAGTAACTTCGATACCAAAGCGCGGCAACATGTGAGCAAAAAATGCAAAGGTACAACCGTATAACGCGCTTGATGCGACTAGGTGGTCACCTTGTTGTAAAAAGCTAAGCACAGACGCAGACACCGCCCCCATACCCGTTGCTGTGGCAGCCGCTGCTTCACAGTTTTCTAACTGAGCCACTTTTTGTTCTAGCTCTTGGGTTGTCGGATTACCCAAACGGGTATAGATAAAGCCCTGCTCTTCACCAGCAAATCGGGCTGCACCTTGGGCTGCATTAGCAAAAGAGAAGGTAGAGGTTTGGTAAAGTGGCGCACTTAGTGCGCCATGTGGATCATTTGGTTTTTCTGGACCGTGAATACATTGTGTATGTAAGTGATGCTTAGTCATTGTGTGTTCTCGTTTTTATTATCAGTACTTCATACTCATAAATAAAACGTAGATACCTACAATGCACAAGCATGCCGGATGCTCAGATGGCTAAATATCACTCAGCCATTTTTATTAACTGTACACAAAAGTTGTCATTTTGGATTTTCGCTCTCTTTGTCGCTGGTACGTGAGGCAATTTTACGGGCAATACTATTGGCGGTTTCTTTTAGCAAGCTGCGCTTATGCTCTAAGCGAGGTAACGGGCGACTAAGCTCCATCGCTTTATACCCTATACGCGCGGTAAAAATACCAGCACTTAGCCCTTGCGCTGCTCGGCCCGACAATTTCCCCAGTAATTCAGCGCTTAGTGCCGTTGCTGCTAAATCTGAAACTAACTCTGCACTACCAACAAACAAAACTTGTTTCACTAATAAGCGGTACAATTTAATACGGCTTGCATAACCAAAACCAATACCGTAAATACGGCCAATTTGCTCAATAAGCTTAGTGCCACGCCATAGCACCGCCATCATATCGACTAAAGCCAACGGGCTTAGCGCAACCAATAAGCCAGACTCAGTGGCAAAACGGTTAATCAGTTTTTTCGCTTGCTGATCTTGGCTTACCAATAAGCTATCGGCGTATAAGGTCATGATTTCTTTATCGGTATGGTGACTTGCTATTTGTTGCTTAAACTCTTCAAACCCAGTAAGCGTTTGATGTTTATTAAGCTTTTCTAGCCATGGTAATGCTTCACCTACTTGCTCGCTATTAAGTAAGCGGTCGGCCTCGGTACGATGCAATTGATTACGCTTCAAACTTCTTAGCATACGGTACTCGCGCCAAATAACACGGGCAATCAGTAGTACACCACTGAGAACAGCCGTTAAATACACCGAACCTAAAATAATTGATTGCTGAAACGTCACAAACAATGACATCGCAAACTCAAGTAACACTAACGCTAAAAAGCTAACAACAAACACCCCTTTTAGGGTTTGCCATTTCGACTTTTTATACACAGGCTCAAGCTCAATGCTATCTTGCTGATCTTCTTCAGTGTCGATAAATTCGGCGTTTTCTATCACTTTAGCAACAGTTAACTCCTTCGCTGGCGCTTCATTACTTGCAGAGCTTGAAATACGGCGACCTGCCTGAAAGTTCATCTCCTTTGGTTGCTCACTCATGTTAGTTTATCTCCTATCAGGTACTGCATGACATGATCTAAACGAATATGTTTTAACCGTTTATCAGGGCATGGCAGTGGCGAAAACGATAAGAACTCAAAGCCCTGTTTTGGCCACTCTTGTTTGTTGAGCAGGCGTGACGGTGGTTGCGGTGGTAAATACGTTAGCCATTCTTGTTCGCCTAAAGGCTTGCCATAAATACAAGCTAACTGTTGGCCTTTTTCAGCCACTTGGCGCGGCTCTGTAGCGCAGATAGATGACATTGCCATGGTTTCGATTTGCACGCCTTCGAACTTTAAATGATTCGATTGGTCATGCACGATTGAATCAAGCAATAGCGCTAAGTCTTTATGATATTGCGCACTAATATGATCTGACTTATTGGCCGCAAACAGTAGCTTGTCGATGTTTGGTTTAAACAAACGTTTAAAGAAGCTTGCTTCACCATAATTAAAATGGGCCAACAATTGGTTAATAACACGGCTTTGCTCATGCAGGGTTTCGCTGCCTTCATTCAAAGCACTGAGCACATCCACTAGCACAATTTGTCGGTCAAAATGACGAAAATGCTGCTCGTAAAAAGGTTTTACAACCTCTTTTACATAGGCTTTATAGCGCTTTTTAAGATGCGCTAGATTCGACCCTTCGATTATTTCGTCAGGCACATTCGTAACCGGAAAAAACTGCAGTAGCGGCGCTCCTTTAAGCTCGCCTGGCATCAGCATGCGACCAGGTTGCAGCATGGCAAGTTTGGTGTCTTTTTTAAGGCCCACTAATAACTGCTGATAAAGCGCAGCGACATCAGCAAGTTTGCTCTCATCAACACTGGCTGATAGATCAAGTTCAGCAAGGGCTGTTAAAAATGGCTTCGCTTTTTCATTGCGTGCGGTTTGCTGCAAGAGTGAGTATTGTGACTCACACCAATCAGCAAATGATTGCTCTAGCATTGGCAAATCAAGTAGCCATTCACCTGGGTAATCAATAATGTCTAAATAGAGTGTTGATTGCGGTGCAAAGTGACCGCGTAGCCCCGAGTTACTTTGGTACTTAATTGCCAAACGTAGCGTATTTATACGCTCGGTAGAGGCAGGCCAAGCTGGCTCACCTTCAACAGGTAATAACGCTGATAATGCATTTGTGTATTCAAATGTCGGTATTGTCAGTGCTTGCTGCGGCACTATTTTTGTGGCGATATGACGCTTTTCACGCATCACATCAAAAAAAGGTAAGTTTTTATCGTCAGCTTGGCTGGTTAAATGTTTAACCAAGGCGGTAATAAAAGCGGTTTTGCCGCTGCCACTTAAGCCTGTAACGGCTAACTTCACGTGTTGATCTAAACTACGGTGAAGGGCTTTTTCCGCTTTATTTTTTAACGAATTAAAGGTGTTCTTTGCAAATGATTGGCTCATAAAGTGTCTAGCACCTTATTTGCGCTGGGTATCACGATGCAAACAAGGTGCGTATATATCCTTTAAAGTTTGTTGATTTCACGGCTAACCGTAAATTCTGTTGATGTGACATAGCGTTCCATCTCTTGTAAACGACCATCAACTCGAGCAAGACGATCTTTTAAGTCTTGCAATGCACGGCGAGGTGGTTCCCCTTTTTGCCATACTTTAAATTTTACTTCAAGCGGGTCTTGGTGAATGCTGTCTGTGCTTTTATCTGTTTTTTCTGCTGGTTTTTTATCTAAAATAAACCAAGCAGCAATGTAAGCAACAACAATAAATGGACCACCTGATAATAGCACTGCTGTCACGACTAAAATACGTACTAGCCAAAGCTCCATGTTAAAGTAATCGCTGATACCTGCGCACACACCTGCTATTTTGCCACGCTCTGCGTCTCTAAATAATTCGCGTTTGGTACTCATACTTTACGTCTCCACTGCGGAGCCTCTTGGTCAAGTAAGGCTTCTAATGTTTCAACACGCTCTGCCATTTTATCTGCTTTTTGTGCAAGCTCTAATAATTGGCGGTGCTCGTGTTCACTTAAACCTTGGCTCACTTGTTTTTTACTACGGTAATGTAAAATCAGCCAAAGTGGGGCAACAACCACCATAAAAACAATAATCGGTGCCATCAAAACTTCTGCGTCGAACATGGTACTCTCCTGTCAATCCGTTATGTGTTTAAGCATTGGGGGACATGCCCCCATTTATTATTTTTTATCTGCTAGTTTTTTCTTAAGCTCAGCTAGCTCATCATCAATCTTTTCGTCTTGCTGAAGACCAGCAATTTCGTCAGCTAATGATTTTTTACCAAGATCATAAGACTCTATTTGTGATTCTAGACCATCGATCTTAGTTTCGTAACGTTCGAAGCGGTTTAAAGCGTCTTCAACTTTAGAGCTGTCGAGTGCTTTTTTAACTTCAAGACGTGACTCAGCAGAGCGTTGACGTAAGATGATTGCTTTTTGACGCGCTTTTGCATCAGCAAGCTTCTCTTGTAAGGTGCTTACTTCTTGCTGTAGTTTCTCGATGTGAGACTCTACATGCTCAAGCTCAGTTTCAACCGCTGCGACTGCATCTGCTGACTTTTGCTTTTCAATCAGTGCTGCACGTGCTAAATCATCACGGTCTTTGCTTAGTGCTAATTCAGCTTTTTCTTGCCAGTCTGCAACTTGAACTTTTAAAGTTTCAACGCGACGTACTAGCTCTTTTTTCTCAGCAAGTGTTTTTGCTGATGTAGAGCGAACTTCTACTAATGTATCTTCCATCTCTTGGATGATCAGGCGAACCATTTTTTCTGGGTCTTCTGCTTTATCTAAGATGGCATTGATATTAGAATTAACGATGTCTGCAAAACGTGAAAAAATTCCCATAACATTTACCTCTTTGGTGTTTTAACTTAATCAGTTGGTATATCTAGTATCAATATGCTTGCCAACTTTTATAAACTTAGAATAACTTAATATATTCAAACAGTTAAACTAAATTTATAAATTTCTTTAGTTCTCATAGATAATGAAATACACTAGATCTTAGTAAAAATGACTAAGAGTTAGGGAATATGAGCCAATTTCGCCAGCAGGATAATTTACTCGGCCAATCTGACAGTTTTTTAAGTGTGCTTGATCAAGTTTCTCAACTAGCCAGTTTAGAAAAGCCAGTCCTTATTATTGGTGAGCGCGGTACTGGTAAAGAACTTATTGCTGCGCGTTTGCACTTTTTATCTAAGCGTTGGGACCAAAACTATATAAAGCTCAACTGTGCAGCGCTTAACGAAAACCTGCTCGAAAGTGAATTATTTGGTCATGAAAGTGGTGCATTTACCGGTGCCAGTAAACGCCACGAAGGCCGCTTTGAACGTGCTAATGGCGGTACGCTATTCCTTGATGAATTAGCCAATACCTCGGCGATGGTACAAGAAAAACTACTACGCGTTATTGAATACGGCGAATTTGAACGCGTTGGTGGTAAGCAAACCGTTAAAGTCGATACCCGTTTAGTCTGTGCGACCAATGAAGACTTACCAACCCTAGCTGAGCAAGGCGAATTTAGAAGCGACTTACTCGACCGCCTCGCCTTTGATGTGATTACCCTGCCCCCGCTGCGTGAACGCCAAGAAGATATCATGTTACTAGCAGAACAATTTGCAATTAACATGGCCCGCGACCTTGAGTGGGAACTATTTAGTGGCTTTACGCGTAGCGCCATCGAAACGCTGCAATCTTACGAGTGGCCGGGTAATATCCGTGAATTAAAGAATGTGGTTGAACGTAGCCTCTATCGTCATGGTAACGAACATATTCCCGTTCACCAGATTATTTTAGACCCATTTGCGAGTAAATTTAGACCTAAACAGCGCGTAAAAGCTGCCGTTAGCAGTGCCCCAGTTGCAAATGTCGAAGCTGCGCCTATCGCCACAACACAAAATCAAGACGTCGTGACACTCAATAAGCCCGACATTCAATTTCCTTGTAATTTAAAGCAGCTGTCTAACGACTTTGAAATTGATGTCATTAAAAAAGCGCTTGAACATAGCCAATTTAACCAAAAGAAAACTGCAGAACACTTAGAATTAACGTATCATCAATTACGTGGCTATTTGAAAAAATACAATTTATTAGATCAGCAGCAATAGTTAGAGGCTAATCAGGTGTTTAAACCGTTACTTGCTTTGTCTTTGGTGTGCTTAGTAGGCTGCCTAGATAACGAAGAAAAAACCACAGAACAAAAAAACCAGGGCTTAGTCTATTGCGCTGAAGCAAACCCTGTGTCGTTTAATCCGCAAGTGACAACGACAGGTTCGACTATCGATATTATCGCCAACCAGTTATATGATCGCCTGTTAAGTATTGATCCGGTGTCTGCCGAGTTTAAAGCAGAGCTGGCAACTGATTGGAAAATTAGCCCAGACGGCAAAGCAATTACCTTTACCCTACGTAAAGGGGTTAAATTTCATACCACAAAATACTTTACCCCAAGCCGTGATTTTAACGCTGATGATGTAATTTTTACTTTCAGCCGCTTATTCGACGTTTATAACCCTTATCACTTTGTTGGTGATGCCAGTTACCCTTATTTTCAAAGTGTGGGTATTGATCAGCTTATTCGTCGCATTGTGCGTGTTTCTGATTACCAAGTACGATTTGAGCTTTATAATGCTGAAAGCAGCTTTTTAGCAAACCTTGCAACCGACTTTGCCGTGGTGTTATCGGAAGAATACGCCATGCAGCTTAAAGAGCGAAAACAAGAAAACTTATTTGACCAATACCCAGTGGGTACTGGCCCTTATGTATATAAAGAATATCGTCGCGACCGTTTAATTCGCTATTACCGCAACCCAGACTACTGGAAACATCCTGTAGCACTTGAACAACTGGTGTATGACATTACGCCAAACGGCACCACTCGCGTTGCGAAAATGCTCACTAAAGAGTGTGATGTGACTGCGCACCCAAGCAGCGCGCAGCTAAGTATTTTATCGCAACGTGAAGACATTAAAGTTCAAAAAGAGCAAAACTTAAATATTGGTTACTGGGCCTTTAATACTGAGCGCCCGCCTTTTGATGATGTACGTGTACGCCAAGCACTCGCCAGCGCCATTGATGTCGATAAAATCATGCAAGCGGTGTATTACGGTAACGGCATTAAGGCACAGTCATTACTGCCTCCAGCTTCATGGGCATTTGAAGCGCAAAAAGCCATGCCTGAATTTAACCCAGCTCTTGCCAAAACCTTGCTCGCAGAAGCTGGCTACAAAAATGGCTTTGATATGAATATTTGGGCTATGCCGGTAAGCCGTATTTATAATCCAAACGCCCGTAAAATGGCTGAGCTGATGCAAAGTGATTTACGCAAGATTGGTGTAAACGTTAATATCGTCGAGTATGAGTGGAACACCTTTTTACAACGCGTTGGTGAGCATAGACACGATAGTGTGTTACTTGGTTGGGCTGCTGATACGCCAGATCCTGATAATTTTATGAGCCCATTGTTAAGTTGCACCGCAACATTTAGTGGTAAAAACCCTGCCAATTGGTGTCATCCTGAATTTGATTTATTACTTACTCAAGCCCTCGACACCACAGATCTTGAAAAACGAAAACAATACTACAATCAGGCACAGCGGATCATAGTGCAAGAGCTGCCTATTTTGCCGATAGCCCATGGTATGCGCTTTCAAGCAGCAAGTAGTGACGTAAAAGGTATAAATTTAAGCCCATTCGGCGGCATTTCACTAGCTAACGCGAGGAAAGAATAATGATCTTTGATTATATTCTTCGTCGTCTAGCGTTGTTAATGTTTATGATGCTGACGCTGAGTATTTTTACCTTTTCATTGAGCTTTATGTTCCCGGGTGATGCGCTAACTAACTTAAGCGGTATTACTAATAGTACGTTCTCGCAAACCAGTGTGTTAGAGGAAAAGTTTCACTTTACCGACAACTACGTGGTGCAATACTTTGCCTTTTTAGAACGCATTATTCAGGGGGATTGGGGAATTTCTTTTGCATCTGGTGAGAGTGTATTTCAACATATAAAAGACTTATTTCCAGCAACACTCGAGTTGAGTCTTTATGCGCTCATTGTATCCGTCATAGTTGGCGTACCAAGTGGTATTTTAGCCGCTGCCTACTACAAACGTTGGCCTGATAAACTGATAAATTCCGGCACACTTTTTGGCTATTCAATGCCCGTTTTTTGGTTAGCATTGTTACTAATTATGGTGTTTTCACTGCAACTAGGCTGGTTTCCTATGTCGGGCCGCATGGGCCTTCTTTACGAAATAGAACCGGTTACCGGCTTTATACTTATTGATATCTTTTTAGCTGATTTCCCCTATGATGGCATGGCATTTTTAGATGCAATCCATCATTTAACACTACCTACCATAGTACTTGCTATGTACCCGACCACAGTACTAGTTCGCTTTACCCGTGATTCAATGCTGAAAGTACTCGATCAAAGTTATATTAAAACAGCGCGCGCAAAGGGCTTAAACCGTGGGCAGCTGATTATTCACCACGCTCTGCGTAATGCGCTGCTACCGGTGATTAAACAAATAGGTCTACAGTTTAGTACCTTGATCACCCTTGCGATGATCACCGAGGTTATTTTCTCATGGCCGGGCATTGGTCGTTGGCTTATCGATAGTATTTATCAGCGTGACTACCCTGCAATTCAAGGTGGCTTACTCGCTGTTTCTATGTTCGTTATTTTAGCTACCATTATTGCTGAGCTCACTTATACCTTATTCGACCCATTATCGCGGAACCAAGCTCATGGCAAAGTTTAATTTATTCTCTGAAGAGTCGAATAAATCGCCGTTAGCGCGATTTTGGAAGAAATTTAAAACCAATCACCCTGCCCTTGTGGGCTTATGGTTGTTTATTGCTTTAGTATTACTAGCAGTGTCTGCACCACTCCTGGCGCCTTACGGTGTGAACCAGCAACACAGCGATGCACTGCTATTACCGCCATCGTGGCATGATGCAGGTGACGTACGCTTTTTATTAGGCACCGACGATTTAGGCCGAGATGTATTGTCACGTTTAATGAATGGTGCAACTTACACCTTTGGATTATCGGTTGTCGCAGCTTTGATCACCACAGTGATAGGTGTGTTAGTGGGCACCTTTGCAGGCATTAGCAAAGGTATTCGCTCAAGCTTTTTAAATCACTTGCTTGATATTACCTTATCAATTCCATCATTATTACTGGCCATAATTATTATTGCGATTCTTGGCCCTGGCTTAATGAATACAGTTTGGGCGATTATATTAGCTTTATTGCCTCAGTTTATTCACTCGGTGCGTAACTTAATTGTCGAAGAGCTGAACAAAGATTACATTACAGCATTCAAGCTTGATGGCGCATCCAATTGGCATATTCTTGCTCGTGGTATTTTTCCGAACATTTACGAGCATATTGTGGTTATTTTTACCATGGCGCTTTCTACTGCGATTTTGGATATCTCGGCACTTGGCTTTTTAAAATTGGGCGCCCAGCCCCCCACCACAGAATGGGGCGCTATTTTGGCTGAAAATCTAGGTTTAATTTACCTTGCCCCTTGGACTGTTGGCTTACCAGGCGTATTATTATTTTTAGCAGTGCTGTCTACCAATTTAGTAGGTGACGGTTTACGCCAAGTGCTTAAAGAACGTAAGGCCGACTAATTATGCAATTACTCGATATTCGTAACCTCACTATAGAGTTACGCACTTCAGATACCGTGATTCGTGCGGTGGATAGAGTCAGCATGACCTTAAAAGAAGGCGAAGTACATGCTTTGGTTGGTGAGTCTGGCTCAGGTAAAAGCTTAATTGCAAAAGCCATTGTTGGGGTTTTAAACAAACGTTGGCATATCACTGCAGACCGCATGCATTGGCGTGGCGTGGATTTAATGCGCTTATCTAACGAGCAACGCCGTAAACTCGTAGGTCAAGACATTGCTATGATCTACCAAGATCCAAGCCGCTGCCTAGATCCAACTGCCAAGATATTCGACCAAATTGCCGAGACCTTACCTGAACAAGCAACCAGTGGTTTTTTCTTAAAACGAAACAGACAACGAAAAGACAGAGTAAAAGCGTTAATCCACAAGGTTGGTATTAAAGACCATAAGAAGGTGCTCGACAGCTACCCTCATGAGCTCTCTGAAGGTATTTGTCAAAAAGTGATGATTGCCATGGCCATTGCGCGTACCCCTAAACTATTGATTGCCGATGAGCCAACTACCGCCCTTGAGAGCACCACGCGTGCGCAAGTATTTAGACTGTTAAAAAGTTTGAACCAGCTAAAGAACATGTCGATTTTGATGATTTCTCACGAGCTTGAGGAAATTGTAGATTGGTCTCATGGTATGCATGTTTTATACTGCGGTCAGATGGTTGAAGCTGGGCCGACTAACAAAATTTTTAGCCAGCCGCGACATCCTTATACCCAAGCACTGTTAAAAAGTTTGCCTGATTATGAGCAAGGGCTTGCTCACAAAGAGCCGTTTTATGCTTTAAAAGGCACCATTCCAACTTTACAACATTTACCTATTGGCTGCCGCTTAGGCCCACGTTGCCCACAAGCACAAAAAGAGTGTGTCGTTACCCCGAAATTGACCAAGCATCATAGCCAGAGTTACGCCTGTCATTTCCCATTAATTAAGGCGATGAAATAATGCAGCCCCTACTCAAAGTTCAAGCATTATCAAAGAGTTTTAATTTGCGTGCCGGTTTATTTTCACGTAGAAGCTTTACTGTATTAAAAGATATTTCGTTTTGCTTAGGGCAAGGCGAGACGATCGCCATTATTGGCGAAACTGGCTCAGGTAAAAGTACTCTCGCCAAATTGCTTGCAGGGGCTGATAACGCAGATAAAGGGCAAATTTTACTTGATGGCAATATCATCGAAAATGATGGCTTGCGTGATAACGACTGTCGCCATATTAGGTTGATTTTCCAAGACTCTGAAGCGTCTTTGAATCCAGGTTTAACCATTGGCGATATGCTCAATGACTGTTTACAGTACAACACTGATTTAAACAAAGAAGAGCGTGAAGATAAAATAAAGCAAACTCTCGCAAAAGTAGGTTTGCTATTAGACCACCAACACTATTACCCCCATATGTTTAGTAGTGGTCAATTACAACGTATAGCGCTCGCACGGGCTTTAATTTTAGACCCTAAGGTTGTCGTGCTCGATGAAGCGTTATCGTCCCTTGACCCGTCTGTACGCGCACAAACGGTAAACTTATTGCTACGTCTACAAAAAGACACTGGCCTTAGCTATGTACTTATTACGCATCACCTAAGTTTGGTGCGTCATATTAGCGACCAACTTGTGGTACTTGATCACGGTGAGATTGTTGAATACGGCCAAACCGAAGCGATTTTCCAAGATCCCCAATCGGTGGTGACGCAGAAGTTGTTGAACTGTTGATAGTGAGCTGTCAGCTATCAGCCGTAAGCTGTCAGTTTGATTCGGCGTTAAAACGCCTCCTACTGAGTGATTCGATCACTCCCCTTGCAGCTTTACTCATATCAAAACTTTTTATACATCCCTTGGCTTTGTGGTGCGACAAACTTGTAGCCAAGCTTTTCGTAAAAGCCAGGTTTGTCAGCGACCATAGTGACATAACTACCTTCATAAGCGGCAGATTCAATGTAGCGGTCAACATGTTCCATAATGACACGCCCTAGACCTTTACCTTGAAATTCAGGTGATACGGCAATATCAACTACCTCAAAATTACAACCGCCATCACCAATAACGCGGCCCATGCCAATCAACTCATCGTTTTTACGAATACAAATAGCATAAAGAGAGTTTGGTAACCCCGCCTTCGCAGCCGCTAATGAACGTGCTGATAAGCCAGCTTTAAGGCGCATATCACAGTATTCTTCTGCGCTTGGTAGCTGCTCTATTAGACTGTACTCCATAAAAGCTCCTTATAACTTGCATTACCTTTAACGTTAACAAAAAAGGCGCCAGTAGGCGCCTTTTATTTAACTCAGTTTGCTAATTATTCAGCAGCTTGAGTCGCTTTTGGTACTTGCACTTCAGCTTGTGCTTTTAGTGCTGCAATAAATACCATGTAGTTTTTATTCACTTGAGCCATCGTGATGTTTTGCTTTTGTTGCTCATTAATCTCAACATCAGCTGCTGGATTAACTGCTTTTAGCGCAACAATTGCCGCATCGCCATTGTTTAGGTCAACAACTTCAACCTCTGGTGCACCTTGTGGGTGAGCCATTTTGAAAGCTTGTTGAACAATAGCTGGTGACACTGTGTAAGCTTGACGAGCAAGTGCAGCTTCTTGGCGTACTGTTAGGCCTTCAGCTTGTGCAACTTCGTTTAGGCTCTTACCAGCTTCGATCTCAGCGTATAGAGTGCGTGCTTTTTCTTTAGCAAGCTCCGATGCTTTTTGTGAAACTAACGTCGCCTTAATTTGCTCAGACACATCTGCTAGTGCTTTCGTAGTCGCAGCTTTGTGATCGCTTACACGAACAACAACAGCATGTTCATCGCCTACTTCAATTACTTCTGAGTTCATGCGATCTTCTAACACTTCAGGTGAGAAAATAGCAGTAACAACTTGTGGGTTGTTTAGCGGCTCAGGTAATGCATTGCGAGTCAAAAGTTCTGTTTTCTGCACTTCAACGCCTGCTGCTTCTGCGGCATCAATTAAAGTATCTGAAATTTCGAACGCAAGTTCACCCATTTGAGTTTGCTTTTCATAGAACGCATTAATTTTCTTAGTACGTTCAAGTTCAGCGCGAAGCTCATCTTTTACGTCAGCATATGGTTTAACTTGCTGTGTTTGAATATCAGTAAGTTTGATGATGTGATAACCAAACTCTGATTCTACAACGTCAGAAATGTCACCTTTGTTTTCAAGAGCATACGTTGCATCTTCAAACGCAGGGTCCATCATATCACGCTCAATCCAGTCTAGGTCGCCGCCCATTTCTGCACTCACTACGTCATCAGAAGATGACTCAGCTAGCTCAGCAAAATCAGCACCGTTTTGTAACTGCGTTAGTAGCTCTTCAGCTTTCGCTTTTGCTGCATCATCGTCTTCGCTGTTATCAATTAAGATGTGCGATACACGACGTTTTTCAGGCTCAACATATTGGGCACTGTTTTGATCATAGTAAGCTTTGATATCTTCTTCTGAAACACTTGAATCAAGCGTTAAGCTCGCTGCATTTAAGTCAATGTAGCTTACAGACACTTGCTCTGGTGCTAAGAATTGCGGTTGATTCAACTCATAGTAATCAGCAATTTCTTGCTCTGTTACTTCGATACCTGCTTGTAATGATTCTTTAGCAACAACTAAGTAATCAATACTGCGCGTTTGCTGTTGTAGAGCAACGCTGTTGTTTAATTCATTTTCTAAGATGAAATCTGTACCAGCAACAGCACCTACTAATTGGCTGCGTGTCATGTCTTCACGTAAATATTCACGGAAAGCATCTGGTTGGAAATTCATTTGACGAATAACTTGTAAGTAGCGGTCGTTGCTAAACTGGCCGCCTACTTGGAAGTAAGGCATTTCTAAAATTGCTTTACGAACACTTTCGTCGCTTACACGAAGACCTAATTCTGCCGCTAGTTGAGTTTGCAATTCTTGTTGTACTAAACGGTCGATTACGCCTTGGCGAATTTGTGCCATGTAATTTGGATCAGCAGCGATTTGTGCGAAGTATTCACCAAATTGTTGTTCTAAACGGTTACGTTCGTTTTGGTATGCACGGCTGAATTCGGTTTGGCTAATTTTAACTCCATTTACTTCTGCAACGGGTTGCTCTGTGGTTTGTCCTAAATAACCACCGATCCCAGCTAAAGCAAAAGATAAAATCACCGCGCCTAAAATAATTTTGGCTGCAGGTCCCTGCGAACCTTCTCTGATTTTCTCAAGCATTTATCTATCTCTATTCTGATCAGGTACAAATTAACCCTGCTCATGTAAAAAAAGCGTATCTTACCAGATACGCTTTTTCACTTGAAGTAACTGGTGATAAGTTACCTAAATTCAATTTAAGTGTGATTAGGTATCTCTCACCAACTAATCTTTAATGATTAGTTTACTGCGTCTTTCAGCGCTTTACCTGCTTTGAAAGAAGGAATGTTTGCTGCAGCAATCTGGATAGTCTCACCAGTTTGCGGGTTACGACCTGAACGCGCTGCACGCTCACGTACAGAGAAAGTACCAAAGCCAACTAGCGCTACTGAATCGCCATCTTTAAGAGCGCCTGAAACAGCCTCGATGAATGAATCTAGTGCACGACCTGCAGCCGCTTTAGAAATGTCAGCGTCAGCTGCGATTTGATCGATTAATTGAGATTTATTCACAATATCATCCTCTTTCATTGTTATTATCAAGAGCGATTGTTTTTATAAAAAATAACATCACTGTTTTGAAAATTTATGAGCAAATTAAGTTTATGCTCAGTTTATTATATTTTTCTCAACCCTAGGCCACATAAGGCCTAGGCTTGAAAACTAGTGCTTAACTTATCATACCCTTTGTATTTGAAAAGCCCCTAAATGCACTTTTTTGCGGTTTTTTACTGGTTTTTTTCAGTTTCGACAGAAAAACTCTCAACAGGATGCTTCAAAGCCAGTTTTAAAACGTCATCAATCCATGTAACTGGGTGAATTTCAAGGCCCTCTAATACGTTGTCTGGGATCTCTTTTAAGTCACGTTCGTTAATTTTTGGAATAATAACGGTTTTAATTCCACCACGATGCGCTGCCAGTAGCTTTTCTTTTAAGCCACCAATTGGTAATACTTCACCACGTAATGTGATTTCACCTGTCATTGCTACATCTGAGCGCACTGGATTACCCGTTAAGCTCGATACCAAACCAGTTACCATGGCAATACCAGCACTTGGGCCATCTTTTGGTGTTGCACCTTCAGGCACGTGAACATGAATGTCACGTTTCTCATAGAAGTCGCTATTAATACGAAGTTTTTCAGCACGATTACGAACAACTGTCATCGCAGCCTGAATTGACTCTTGCATTACATCACCAAGCGAACCTGTGAAGGTTAGCTTGCCTTTACCTGGTACAGCTGCAGATTCAATAGTCAGTAGATCACCACCTACTTCAGTCCACGCAAGACCCGTTACTTGGCCAATACGGTCACCGTCTTCTGCTTTACCATAATCAAAGCGTTGTACGCCTAGGAACTCTTCAAGGTTGTTATCGTCGATAAGGACCTTTTTAGTGTCTTTATCAAGCAAGATGTTTTTAACTGCTTTACGGCATAGTTTTGACACTTCACGTTCTAAGTTACGAACGCCCGCTTCACGTGTGTAGTAGCGGATAATGCCAATGATTGCACTATCAGCAATTTCAACTTCATGCTCTTTTAAACCATTGCGCTTAACTTGTTTTGGAATCAAGTGTTGTTTAGCAATGTTTAACTTCTCGTCTTCGGTGTAACCCGAAAGGCGAATAACTTCCATACGGTCTAATAACGGACCCGGGATATTAAAGCTATTTGATGTTGCCACAAACATCACGTCAGATAAGTCGTAATCAACTTCTAAGTAGTGATCGGCAAAATGGCTGTTTTGCTCAGGATCAAGTACTTCAAGTAATGCTGATGCAGGGTCGCCACGCATATCTGATGACATCTTATCGATTTCATCTAATAAGAATAACGGGTTCTTTACACCAACTTTAGTCATGTTCTGGATTAATTTACCAGGCATAGAACCAATGTAAGTACGGCGGTGACCACGGATTTCCGCTTCATCACGAACGCCACCTAATGCCATACGCACATATTTACGACCAGTAGAGCGTGCGATTGACTGACCTAGTGAAGTTTTACCTACACCAGGAGGACCGACTAAACATAAAATTGGGCCTTTAAGCTTATTAGTGCGCTGTTGCACCGCTAGATACTCAATAATACGTTCTTTAACTTTATCTAAGCCGTAATGGTCACTATCTAAAATCTTTTGTGCGCCAGCTAAGTCTTTTTTCACCTTAGAGCGTTTTTTCCAAGGTACATTGATTAGCGTATCAATATACGAGCGCACGACGGTTGCTTCCGCTGACATCGGCGACATCATTTTTAATTTAGATAACTCAGCGTTTGCTTTCTCTTGCGCTTCTTTAGGCATACCAGACTCTTCGATGCGTTTTTTAATTGCTTCGAATTCATCGGGTACATCATCAAGTTCGCCAAGCTCTTTTTGAATCGCTTTCATTTGCTCGTTGAGGTAATACTCACGCTGCGACTTTTCCATCTGCTTTTTCACGCGAGTACGGATTTTTTTCTCAACTTGCAGTAAGTCAATCTCGCCTTCCATCAGCGCCATTAAGTATTCAAGACGCTCAGTCACATCGGCAATCTCAAGCACTTTTTGCTTTTCAGGTACCTTAAGCGGCATGTGTGCTGCCATGGTATCAGCAAGACGCGCAGCTTCATCAATGCCAGACACAGAAGTAAGTACTTCAGGTGGGATCTTCTTATTAAGCTTTACATAGCCTTCAAATTGGCTAATTGCGCTGCGAATAAAGATATCTTGTTCTTGCTCGTCGATATGACTTGATTCGATGAACTGTGCTTCAGCCACAAAGAAATCATCGTTATCTAAAAACGTTTCAACGCTTGCACGTTGTGTGCCTTCAACAAGCACTTTAACGGTGCCATCAGGTAACTTTAATAACTGAAGTACTGTGGCAATGGTGCCAACACGGTAGATATCATCTTGCTGCGGATCATCAACAGAGGCGTCTTTTTGCGCCACTAGGAAAATTTGTTTGTCCTTGTCCATCGCCGCTTCTAGGCATTTTATTGATTTTTCACGACCAACAAATAGCGGGATCACCATGTGTGGATAAACCACTACATCGCGCAGTGCCAACACGGGGATTTCGACTCGATCTGTTCTCTCAAGCGTCATTATATTCTCTTCGCACTTCATTTATTTTAAAGATTACTCAAGTATATGGGGATATGTAAGGGAAAGTTCAACATATTTATAAAAAAAGGAGCCTTTGGCTCCTTTTTCGTGTTCAACTGCTTAACTTTTAAACTATTACAGCTTTATTCTGATGCAGCTTTGTCTTGGTTACCGCTTTGGTAAATCAAAATTGGGTCTGACTCACCTTTAATAACGGTTTCATCAATAACCACTTTGCTAACATCATCCATCGAAGGTAATTCATACATAGTATCAAGTAATACGCCTTCAACGATTGAACGTAAGCCACGAGCACCAGTCTTACGCTCCATTGCTTTATGAGCAATTGCGCTAAGTGCATCTTCGCGGAACTCAAGCTCAACATCTTCCATCGCAAACAATGCAGAGAACTGTTTAGTTAATGCATTTTTTGGTTCGCTAAGAATTTGAATAAGCGCTGCTTCATCTAGTTCTGTTAGTGTCGCAACAACTGGAAGACGACCAATGAACTCAGGGATTAAACCGTATTTCACTAAATCTTCTGGTTCAACATCTTTAAATGTTTCACTTAAGCTACGGCTACCTGATGATTGCTTAACTTCAGCACCAAAACCAATACCGGTATTTTTATGGCTGCGTTGTTCAATCACTTTATCTAGGCCTGCAAACGCACCGCCACAGATAAATAGGATCTTAGATGTATCAACTTGCAAGAATTCTTGCTGAGGATGCTTACGGCCGCCTTGTGGTGGCACAGATGCAACCGTCCCTTCAATTAGCTTAAGTAAGGCTTGTTGTACACCTTCGCCCGATACGTCACGGGTGATCGATGGATTGTCAGACTTACGAGAAATCTTGTCGATTTCATCGATGTAAACAATACCACGTTGTGCTTTTTCTACGTCGTAATCACATTTTTGCAGTAGCTTTTGAATGATGTTTTCAACGTCTTCACCTACATAACCTGCTTCAGTTAGTGTCGTTGCATCCGCCATCGTGAATGGTACATCAAGTAAACGAGCCATGGTTTCAGCAAGTAATGTTTTACCACTACCTGTAGGACCGATTAGTAGAATATTACTCTTACCAAGCTCAATATCTGCATTGATTGTTTGATTGCGTAAACGTTTATAGTGATTGTATACCGCAACCGACAGCACTTTTTTCGCGTGGTCTTGGCCAATCACGTAATCATCTAAGTGATTACGAATTTCTTTCGGCACAGGCAGTTTATCAGACGCATTATGCTTCGGCGCAATGTCTTTGATTTCTTCCCTGATAATATCGTTACACAGCTCAACACATTCATCGCAAATATATACTGAAGGACCAGCAATTAGTTTGCGAACTTCGTGCTGGCTTTTGCCGCAGAAAGAGCAGTATAACAATTTATTACTTTTGTCGCCGTCTGTAGGAGTGTCAGACATTCAGCTACCTCATTTATTACGTTGGCAGTAGCACTAGGCCACTGCTAATTCACTATGTTTAACTATATCAAAGAATATTAGTTTTCGCATAGTAAAGGGTGATAGCTAACAATACGTTATTATTAGCTATTCAGATTACTTCGATTCGCGGCTTGAAAATACTGAATCAACTAGGCCGTATTCAACCGCTTCGCTTGCGCTCATGAAGTTGTCGCGATCAGTATCACGAGAAACCACATCGAGTGGCTGGCCAGTATGTTCAGCCATTAAACGGTTTAGCTTATCTTTAATTGATAAGATTTCACGGGCATGAATTTCAAAGTCAGATGCCTGACCTTGGAAACCACCTAATGGTTGGTGGATCATTACACGTGAGTTAGGTAAACAAAAACGCTTACCTTTAGCACCACCTGATAGCAAAAATGCACCCATGCTTGCCGCTTGGCCAACACAAATTGTGCTTACATCAGGTTTGATAAAATTCATTGTATCGTAAATTGCCATACCCGCAGTCACAGAACCGCCTGGCGAATTGATATAAAGATAAATATCTTTTTCTGGGTTTTCTGATTCTAAAAACAGCATTTGCGCAAGAATCAAATTAGCCATGTTATCTTCTACTTGGCCAGTTAAGAAAATAATGCGCTCTTTTAAAAGACGTGAGTAAATATCATATGAGCGCTCACCTTTAGCTGTTTGTTCAACAACCATAGGGACTAGTGCGTTTAGAGGGTCTATCATACCGCTATTCATTCTTATTTAATTCCTTATCCGCTGCGACTCATCCTTACTATAAGGAAAGCACATTTATACTAATGTAAATTAAGCTGTCTATTCAATCTTTATAACTATATAGGAACTTATCAGAACAAATTCAATCCTCGTCGAAAAAAGTTCTGAAATAACATCAGTATTGTTGGTTTTTTTGAAACTGATACCACAAACTAAAATGGCCCGAGTACGCTGTATAAATACAGGGTAACACGAGCCATTTAATCGCTAGCGAGAGCTTAAGTCAATGACTTATTAAGCACCTTGCTGTGGATTCATGATATCGTCGAATGCTTTTTCAACGTCAGTCACGTTTGCTTTAGCTAGGATAGCTTCAACTGCTTGCTCTTCCATCGCTACGTTGCGCATTTGCTGCATAAGCTGATCGTTTGCTTTGTAGTACTCTACTACTTCAGTTGGATCTTCGTATGCAGAAGCTACAGTTGCGATTAACTCTTCAACTTTAGCGTCGTCAACTTTAAGCTCGTTCGCTTTAATTACTTCACCTAGTAATAGGCCAGTCTTAACGCGAGTTACAGCTTGCTCGTGGAATAATTCAGCAGGAAGCTCAGGCATGTTTTTAGCGTCGCCACCGAAACGTTGTGCAGCTTGCTGACGTAGTGCATCAATTTCTTGATCTACTAGCGCTTTTGGCACTTCGATTTCGTTGTTAGCTAAAAGACCTTTGATAGCTTGATCTTTAACGTTAGCTTTAACTGCTTGGTCAAGCTCACGTGTCATGTTCTTTTTAACTTCTTCTTTAAGAGCGTCAACACCGCCTTCAGCTACACCGAATTTAGTTGCGAACTCGTCGTTAAGCTCAGGAAGCTCTTGAGTTTCAACTTTCTTAACAGTGATAGCGAAAGTAGCTGCTTTACCTTTAAGGTTTTCAGCGTGGTACTCTTCAGGGAAAGTTACTTCAGCAACAACTTCTTCGCCCGCTTTTTTGCCAACGATGTTGTCTTCGAAACCTGGGATCATACGACCTTGACCAAGTTCTAGTGGGAAGTCTTCAGCTTTACCGCCTTCGAACTCTTCGCCTTCGATAGAACCAACGAAGTCGATAGTTACACGGTCGTTCTCGCCAGCAGCTGCGTCAACTTCAGCCCAAGAAGCGTGTTGCTTACGTAAAGTTTCTAGCATGTTAGCTAGGTCTTCGTCAGTTACAGATACAGCTGGTTTTTCAACAGCGATTTTATCTAAACCTTGGATTTCAACTTCTGGGTAAACTTCGAAAGTTGCATCGAATTCTAAATCTTTACCAGCTTCTAACGCTTTAGGAGCGAAAGTAGGTGAACCAGCTGGGTTAATTTTTTCAGAAACGATTGCTTCGATGTAGTTGCGTTGCATTAATTCGCCAGCAACTTCTTGACGTACTGCAGCACCGTAACGCTTGTTGATGATAGACGCTGGTACTTTACCAGGACGGAAACCATCGATACGCTGGGTTTTAGACAGTTGTTGTAAGCGTTTTTTTACTTCAGTCTCAACGTTCTCTGCAGGAACGGTGATGGTCAGACGGCGCTCAAGGCCTTGAGTCGTCTCAACAGAAACTTGCATGATTTACCTCAATCTTCAATTTTGGCGACTGTTCGCCTTCCTTACAAACAAGGTGATCTCCATGAGTGATAGCAAGTTTTAACGCTGAATATTTCAACTTAAAACGGCGCATTGTAACCATGAGATACCATTGCTGCTTTGCCCCTATGGGCACTATGTTAAACAATAGACGCGGCATTATAACCTAATATTTATGATAGTCGAGTCTGGGGGGCAATTATTTGGCTTATATAGCAGCAATCAGCGTTTAAGTGCGTAAAAAACGAACGCAACGGAATAATAAAGGACAACTAAGCTGATTTAAAGAATGTGTTCTGAATTTAAGAAGCTTTGAATGAGGAATTAAAGCTTAAAAGTGGTCGGCGATGCAGGATTTGAACCTGCGACCCCTTGGACCCAAACCAAGTGCGCTACCAAACTGCGCTAATC
>NZ_JADKNF010000003.1:0-184735 GCF_017808125.1 Pseudoalteromonas sp. PA2MD11 | reverse complement strand
TGGTCGGCGATGCAGGATTTGAACCTGCGACCCCTTGGACCCAAACCAAGTGCGCTACCAAACTGCGCTAATCGCCGATGCTTACTGTTGTTTGCGAGTGACCTCGTTAACAACGGGGTGCATAATAGTGATTTGACCGAGTCAGGTCAAACATTTTTTTAAGAAAATAATTCAATCGGTCACTTTTAGTTCATAATGGTTAAATATTGCAAATATAAGCTAAAATTTGAACTCTTTTTTATAAAGTAGCGCTTTATATAAGATTGCATCTTGGCGCTATGATGCTTTTCTGCGAAAATACGCAACATAAATAAATATGATCAAACAAACATGATTTGTGTATCCACGCCCCCTTTATTGGATAATCATATTTAGATGTATCAGTATCAAGTTAACTAACCCCAATTAAAGGTCACCCATGACGGCAAACATCATCGATGGTAAGGCAATAGCTAAACAAGTACGCAGCAATGTAGCAGAGCGAGTTGCAGAGCGTGTAGCGAATGGATTACGCGCTCCAGGACTAGCAGTTGTGTTAGTTGGTCAAGATCCAGCTAGCCAAGTGTATGTTGGTTCTAAACGTAAAGCATGTGAAGAAGTCGGCTTTGTATCTAAGTCTTACGATTTACCTGGCGACACAACTGAGCAAGATTTACTTGCATTAATAGATCAACTAAACGAAGACAAAGAAGTAGACGGTATTCTAGTACAGTTACCTTTACCACAAGGTCTTGATGCTGAAAAAATTCTTGAACGCATCACACCACATAAAGATGTTGATGGTTTCCACCCTTATAACATTGGTCGTTTAGCTCAGCGTATGCCGGCACTTCGTCCTTGTACGCCAAAAGGGATTATCACCCTACTCGACTCTACCGGTGTTCGCTACAAGGGTATGCACGCAGTTGTTGTTGGTGCATCAAACATTGTTGGTCGTCCTATGTCACTTGAGCTTTTACTTGCAGGCTGTACAACAACGGTTTGTCATAAGTTTACTCAAGATTTAGAAACGCATGTTCGCCGCGCCGATTTATTAGTTGTAGCGGTGGGTAAACCTGAGTTTATTCCGGGTGATTGGGTTAAAGAAGGTGCTATCGTAATCGATGTAGGTATTAACCGCCTTGAATCTGGCAAGCTTGTTGGTGATGTTGAATACGATATCGCTGAACAAAAAGCACATTTCATTACACCAGTACCAGGTGGTGTTGGTCCAATGACTGTGGCAAGCTTAATCGAAAACACCCTTGAAGCGTGTGAAAAGTACCACAGCTAAGAAGAGCTAAATTATTCCAAAAGGCTGCCAATTGGCAGCCTTTTTTGATTTTAAGTTTTTTGTAGTTTGAACAGTCTGAGCTTTAACATCTGGGGGAGCACTGAAAACACAATCATCATAAACATCAATAGGTATTGCCAGTCTTGATATTGTTCGTTTATGAGTAAAACAGCGCATACGATTCCCGCAATTGGGTTAGCTATCGTTCCGAATGAAAACTCAGCTACAGTCATGCGTCCTAATAACCAAACATACAGAATATAAGCGATGGCAGTATTGGGCACGATTAACCAAAATAATGCCGAATATTGCAGCGCTGAGATAGGCTCAAATACCACTTGGTATTGTTCTGGGTGAAGTAAACTGCCATCAATAAACGCAGCCAATAATAAAATAGTGCCGCCAATGATTAACTGCCAGGTAAGCACAACCCACCAATGAATATGCACCGACAAACTCTGTACCAAGGTGCTACCAATCACAATAGTCAGTAAGGCTCCAAATAAAGCGGCCACTCCCAATACATTTAATGACACGTGTGCTGGGTCAAACAACAACCATGCCAATACCACCAGCGCCATAGCACAGAATGCTTGAATTTTTGCAGGGCGCTGTCCTTTAGTAAGCCAAGCATATATCAAAGCCACAACCGGCACAGACACCATCCCTACCCCAGCTATAGCTGCAGGAAGGTTTACTGCCATGATAAAAATAAAGGCAAAAAACAACGCGATATTCACCGCACCTAGCGTTAACAAACTTGGCCACTGCGAACGGGTTGGCAAACTAGGTTTAAGCAATAAAAGTAATAACCCTGCAGGTAATGCACGCAATGCGCCTAATAAAAGTGGCGGCCAATCAGGTGTGGCATATTTGGTCACTGCATAGGTGGTGCCCCATAAAAAGGCGGGGATCATGGCAAGTAAAATATTCAATGTCTATCCTTGTTAATACGAAGAGATGGCAAGGTAAAACCTCAAGTAAAGTTGAGGTCAATAGCTATATCTAATTAAAAACAAAAAAGGTTGCCTCGTTGGCAACCTTTTTTAATGAGTTATCTTTCGATGGATACTTAGGCTTTACGCCATGTTGTTTTACCAGCAGAATCCTCGAGTACCACACCAAGTGCATTCAATGCATCGCGGGCTTCATCAGCTGCCGCCCAATCTTTGTTTGCGCGGGCTTCATTACGTTTTGCTATTAACGCTTCGATGTGTGCTACTTCGTCGTCAGCTTGGCCACCTTGTAAAAAGGCCTCTGGGTCTTGTTGTGCAACACCTAGTACCTCAGCAACACTGCGTAGTACATAAGCGAGCTTACCTGCTTGCTCTGCATCGCTGTCTTTAACACGATTTAGCTCTTTTGCTAATTCAAATAACACGGGTAGTGCTTCAGGGGTGTTAAAGTCATCATCCATCGCTTTTCTGAATTTAGCCACATATTCATTGCTAGCTAAGTCACATTCGATTGGTGTTACGCCGCGCAGTGCAGTGTAAATACGTTCAAGTGACGAACGTGCTTGCTCAAGGTTTTCTTGCGAATAGTTAAGCTGGCTACGGTAATGACCTGAAATTAAGAAGTAACGCACTGACTCAGCATCGTACTCTTTTAACACATCACGTACGGTAAAGAAGTTGTTTAATGACTTAGACATCTTCTCTTTATTGACCTGTACCATACCCGTGTGGATCCACGTATTTACGTATTTGCCGTTATTTGCACAGCATGACTGAGCAATTTCGTTTTCATGGTGCGGGAACTGTAAATCTGAACCGCCACCATGAATATCAAAATGTTCACCTAAGTGCTTAGAGCTCATTGCCGAACATTCGATATGCCAACCAGGACGACCCTCACCCCATGGTGAAGACCATGACGGCTCTTCTGGCTTGGCTTTTTTCCAAAGCACGAAATCAAGTGGATCTTGCTTATCTTGTGCAACTTCAACACGTGAACCAGCCTGTAGCATGGTTAGGTCTTGTTGTGATAAAGCACCATATTGCTCAAAGGTTGATACGTCAAACAATACATCACCATCTGCAGCAACATACGCATGGCCTTTGGCAATTAGACGCTCAACCATCGCGATGATTTCATCCATATGGTTTGTTACTGTAGGCTCAACATCCGGACGCAGCATATTTAAGCTGTCGAAATCTTCATGCATTGCTTTGGTCATACGAGTCGTTAAATCATTAATTGACTCACCATTTTCGTTTGCACGCTTAATGATTTTGTCGTCAACATCAGTGATGTTACGAACATATTTTAAATCGTAACCAATGTGACGTAGGTAACGAACAATCACGTCAAAACCAACGAAAGTACGCGCATGACCAATGTGACAGTAATCATAAATGGTGATACCACACACGTACATGTCGATTTTGCCATCAACAAGGGGTTTAAACTGCTCTTTTTGTCGCGTAAGTGTGTTGTAAATTTGTACCATTTATAAAATGTCCTTAACGGTGTTTCGAGATTCTCTATGGTAACACTTGCAAAGCCGCTGCTCTAGCGCTTTATCAATTGAATAAGCACTTTGTTAACCGTTTTAAACAAGCTCTTTGTTAATCCAAGGCAACTACTATAAAATAGCCCCATTATTAAACCTGAATATAGGAAACCTCATGGTTGTACTACACACAAACTTTGGTGACATCACTATCAAGATGCACGAAAGCGATGCACCAAACACTGTTAAAAACTTCTTAGAGTATGCAAACGCTGGCTTTTACAACGGCACTATTTTTCACCGTGTAATTGATGGTTTTATGGTACAAGGCGGTGGTTTTGAGCCTGGTATGGTTCAAAAAGAAGTAAACAACCCTATCGAAAACGAAGCAAACAATGGCCTTGCGAATAAAGTAGGCACATTAGCAATGGCACGTACGCCGGATCCACACTCAGCAACTGCGCAGTTCTTTATTAACGTTAACGACAATGACTTCTTAAACTTCAGCAGTGAAACATCACAAGGCTGGGGCTACTGCGTGTTCGCAGAAGTTGTTGAAGGTATGGACGTGGTAAACAAAATCAAAGGTGTTGCTACTGGCAGCGCGGGTTTCCACCAAGACGTACCTCTTGAAGATGTCATCATCGAAAAAGTAACGGTTAGCTAATTTAATCGTTTAGTCTTTTTAAGCGGGCCTGTTGCCCGCTTTTTTGCGAGTAACCATGAATCAAAGTTATTTTATTGCCGATCTCCATTTAACAGAAAACCGCCCCGACATCACTGCGGCATTTTTTGATTTTCTTGATAGCAAGATTATTAATGATGACGTTGATGCGCTGTATATTTTGGGTGACTTTTTTGAAGTATGGGTCGGTGATGATTACCAAACTGATCTTTCAAAGAGTGTTGCCGCACGTTTAAGCCAAGTCAGTGAAAGTGGTACTGAGGTGTTTTTTATTCATGGCAATCGCGATTTTATTATGCGAGAAGGCTATGCAAAAAGCGCAAGTATGACTCTATTACCAGAACAAGTTGTTATTGATTTATACGGTACCCCAACAGTTATCTTGCACGGTGATGAAATGTGCACTCAAGATATTGAGTATCAAAAGTTTCGTAAAAAAAGCCGTGGTTGGTGGTGGCCAAAATTAATGCTTGCTATGCCGCTTTGGTATCGCAAAAAGATTGCCCGCAACGCCCGTGAAAAATCAAAACAAAGCCAAGCTGGCAAAGCGTTAGAAATCCTAGATGTAACTGAAGATGCAGTACTAGCCATGTTTGAAAAGCATCAGGTTGCTAATATGATCCACGGTCATACCCACCGCCCCAATGTGCATCACTATAATATAAATGGTAAAACGCTAACCCGCACTGTACTGGGTGACTGGTATGAACAAGGTTCATACTTAAGAGCTACTCAAGCGCAGCAAAAACTAGTCCATACGCCCTTTAAATAAGCGTATTTTTAACTATGCTGTAACAGTAATGTTAAATACCTTCTCTGTTTATGAACCGATTAAGCTTTTTCTGTTGCTGTTTACTGTTCAGCTTTTCAGTCCACTGCCAAACTTGGCAATTGGTCACTGAACCATTCCCACCCTATTTTATTGGTGAACAACACAAGCCTGGCTGGCTTCATGAAGTGATCATTGCAGCACTGAAAACACAAAATCAAAAAGCCTCTATCGAATATACTCAATGGGCTCGAGCATTAAAACTGGCAAAACGACATAGACGTGTGGCAGTACTCGGGGCTTATTATACTGAGTTAAGAACGCGAAGCTTTATTTATTCACAACCTATTGCGACAGCTCACACAGTACTTTTTAAACGCGCAGGCAGCGAGATAACTTTTACTGGCTCACTATATTCACTAAAACCCTATACGATTAGTAAAGGAGAAGACTATGCAGTTAGCCCAGAGTTTGAACAACACCCAGAGCTTACTGTAACAACCACTGACAGCTTAATTGATAGCTTATTACTACTAAAACATGGCCGCGTTGATTTAGTTGCAGGCACAAAAGAAGTCGCTTTGTATTGGCTCAGCAACAGCGAGCGGTTACAACAAGCAAAGCAAGTAGAAGTTGAATATATTACCCCGACTTTAGCTACGCAAAATTTACACGTGATCAGCGACAAAAATCATCCCCAAGCAAAGCAATTTCAACGTAGTTTACATTTAGGTCTAAAAGCGATTGTTGCTTCAGGTGAACTAGAAGAAATTCTTCAAAGCTATGAGTTTACTGACGAGCAGACTCGTCAATTAACTCAATTATTAAGCAGAAACCTGCGCTAGTTGCGGTAATAAGAATTCAAATTTTAAGGAACTGAGCTTACTTGTAATACATAGGTACTCAAAAAAGCTTACCTAAGCTGGCACACCACTATGAAATTTAAAGTCTTCGTCAGGAGTTGATATAAGCTCAGCTTCAAGCTGACCAAAAAATGCCACGCGCTCAGTAATATCAAACTCACTGATTTCTTGTGCAAGAGTTAAATAGTCTTGGTAATGACGCGCTTCAGAGCGCAATAATGAAATATAAAAATCACCTAAGCGCTTATCAACATGCGGGGCTAATTTAGCAAACCGTTCGCATGAGCGGGCTTCGATGTAAGCACCGATAATTAACTTATCAACCAAAGCGTCAGGCTCGTAAGTTTTTACATGGCGCAGCATCCCTTTGGCATAACGACATGGGGTAATGCTTTTATATTCAATGCCGTATTCATCCATGATCTCAAGCACTTGATAAAAGTGATGGAGCTCTTCTTTTATAAGCATCACCATTTTATCGATAAGGTCTTGCCCGTAAGGTGAATTCGATTTTGGGATCATTGATTTAGTCAGCTTGTTTTTATCTGCAAGCTCTCGCCAATCACCTTCACGCTTATAAACAAGCGTTTCAAAGGGTTTTAACCACTCAAGCAACGCATCACTACTTTCTTTATCAACTGCATACTTACGAATTAAAAACATCGCAGACTGAGCTGCTTTTAATTCACAAATTAGGTGATCAATTAAAACCACATCTAAGTTTTCTTTTTTGGTTGCCGCAGCAATCCACTCATCAGGCGTTTCGCACTTTAAAAAAGAATGAATGGGCGCTAATAAATCAGAATAAGGCACTGAATAACTTCTCATCAAAAATCTTAATTCGATTTTATCACATAAATTAGCCCGCATTCCATGACCCACATCAGTGCAAAGTAATTTTCTATATGCACTAAAGAGTTACATTTAATCGGCTATATCGATTATTTCAGCTTCTTGACAAGATTTAATTACTGAACCATAACTTAATCAAAGCTGTACAAAAATAAAACAGCTCATATTCCTTTTTTACAGGGGCAATAATTATGATTCTAAACCACTTATGGGGCTTATACGCTCACCCACTCGAAGAATGGCAGACAATTGATAACCGTCACGAAAGCTTGCGCTATAGCTTATCGCACATTTTATTAATTGCTTGTATCCCTTCACTCATGGGCTACTATTCATCAGTCTATTTGGGCTGGAGTATTGGCGCAGGTGAAGCAGTATATCTAACCCATGATAGTGCATTACTTATCGCGGTTGCGATGTACTTTGCACTAATTGCGGGCGTGTTTGCACTTGCATACTTAGCTCATTGGATGGCAGTGACCTTTGGTGCAAAACCCACCTTTACACAAACCCTAGAACTTGCAGCTTATACAGCAACACCAGTATTTATGTCTTCATTTGCGGCATTCTTACCTGAACTATGGTTTGTGGTGTGCGTAGGCCTTGTAGCACTAGCCTACTCAGTTTACTTACTCTACACAGGGGTGCCAATTTTAATGCACATTCCTGAAGAGCGAGGTTTTATCTATGCCAGTTCAGTAGTCACTTGTGGGCTGATTTTACTGGTAATTATTTTAGCTGCGACAGCTATTTTATGGACTAACGGAATTGTCCACCCTATGTTTACTTGAGTTCATTGTTATTTTCCTTTCTTTCCATAAACAAAAAAGGAGCTGTGAAGCTCCTTTTTTATACCAATCAAATCAAGGCTGATTAATCAGCACTGTTTTCTTCTTGGTTATGTAACTCTAAACTTGCTGACATCGCATTTTCACGAGTTGATTTCGCTGAATCATTACGTAAACGGTCAATGTGGTTTAGGTAATCTTGGTCGATATCACCTGTGATGTATTGACCATCAAATACTGATGTTTCAAAACGGGTGATTTCTGGGTTTTCTTGGCTTACTGCTGAGATTAAATCATCTAGCGATTGATAGATAAGACCATCTGCACCAATGCTGGCGTTGATATCTTCAACTTCACGGCCATGAGCAATTAGCTCAGCTGCCGATGGCATATCAATCCCGTAAACGTTCGGGAAACGAATCTCTGGCGCTGCTGATGCGAAGTAAACGTTCTTCGCACCTGACTCTCGGGCCATTTCAACGATTTGCGCTGACGTTGTACCACGAACAATTGAGTCATCAACAAGTAATACGTTTTTACCTTTGAACTCACGGTCAATGGCATTCAGTTTTTGACGAACTGACTTCTTACGCATTTCTTGGCCTGGCATGATAAACGTACGGCCAATGTAGCGGTTTTTAACAAAACCTTGGCGGTATGGCAGGTTAAGGGCTGATGCAATCTCAAGTGCTACGTCACATGATGTTTCTGGAATTGGAATAACCACGTCGATGTCTTTGTCAGCCCATTCACGTGCGATTTTCTCACCTAACTTAGTACCCATGTTTACACGTGTTGCATAAACAGACATACGGTCAATTGTTGAATCTGGGCGTGCAAAGTAAACAAACTCAAAGATACACGGCGAGTAAGTTGCTTTTTCAGCACACGCTTGTGAGAAAAGTTGACCATCTTCAGTTACGTAAATTGCTTCACCTGGTGCAACGTCACGTACAAACTCAAAGCCATCTGTTTTTAAAGCAACGCTTTCTGATGCAAACATGTACTCAGTACCATTTGCAGTTTCACGCTTACCAAATACTAATGGGCGAATACCGTTCGGATCACGAAACGCAACAATACCGTGACCAATGATCATTGCAATCGTTGCGTAACCACCGGTTACTTTATTATTCACTTCAGTAATCGCAGTGAAGATATCTTCAGCATCAAGTTTTAGCTTATTTGATTTGCTTAACTCATGTGCCACGATGTTAAGTAAAATTTCAGAGTCAGATGTTGTATTAACATGACGGCGAGCTTCTGAAAATAATTGCTGCTTTAATGCTTCTGCGTTTGTTAAGTTACCATTGTGCGCAAGTGCGATACCAAATGGCGAGTTAACATAGAAAGGTTGCGCTTCAGACGAGCTAGAAGAACCAGCTGTCGGGTAGCGAACATGGCCAATACCAATTGTACCTTGCAGACGTTTCATATGACGGGTATGAAATACATCTTTTACAAGGCCATTGGCTTTACGTAAGCTAAACGTGTTGTTTTCAATGGTAATGATGCCAGCTGCATCTTGACCGCGGTGTTGCAAAACAGTTAAGCCGTCATATAACGCCTGATTAACAGGAGAAGTTCCGACTATGCCAACGATACCACACATTAAATTTATCCTCGCCGATTAACGGTTTACAGAATTTAAAAAGCTCGAGTTGTTTTCGAGGTACGAGAAGAACCACTCAACAACAAAGCCAAATTCTGGAATCAAAATAGAGTTGCCCCACCAATGCGTATTAGGTGCACCGGTAAAAGCATCAAGAAAGAAGAGTAACGCGCTTACGACCAACACGCCACGAAGAGCACCAAACACTATGCCGAAAACACGGTCTGTGCCAGATAAACCAGTACGTTGTACAAGTTCACCTAAAATATAGTTTAGTAACCCACCCAACAGGAGTGTCGCAAAGAATAATATGGCTATTGCGGCTGCATTTCTTAAAAGGGGTTCTGAAATACTTGTTAGGAAGGATGCTAAATATTGGTAAAACAAACTAGAGATGATAAATGCGCCAGCCCATACAGCTAATGACATTGCTTCTTTTACAAAGCCACGTATTAAGCCGATGATAGTGGATAGTGCAATAATGCCAAGTATGGCGTAATCAACCCAGATCATAAGAACCAACTAGTCGTTAATTTGGGGCGCATTCTATAAGAGGTATACTCAAAATGCCAGATCATTTTGTAATTTCAAACTGAGTAACTTTGCCGTTTAACTTGGTTAACTGCTTTAACTCAGTAAGCTTACTTTCTAACTCTTTCTTGTTAAGTGAAGGTCCTACAAAGACTTTTGTCAGTGTGCCGTTCGGGGTTTTGATTGGACGCGTAAAGGTTTTGAAACCATTCGCTTTTAATTTTTCTTGCAGTGATTTCACATTAGGTGCGTGAGAAAAACTACCCAGTTGAATAACATAAGCCATTTGTGTGAGGTTTTCTTCTGGCTTACGGGTTGGCTCAAGGGCTTTAGCGACTGGCTTGGCAGGCTCTTGCACTGCAACTTTTGGCTCAGCTTTGTTAATTACCGGCTCATCGATAGAAGCTTCAACCATTTGCGGCGCAGTATCAATTTGCTGGGTTTCATTTGCGACAAGATCAGCGTCGTTTGCTTGCGTATCTTCAACCGGAATTTGCGAAGGTTGCTCAGCAGAGGCGACTTTATTATCAATCACCTCTTGCAAGTCTATCGTAGTGAACTCAGGGCGTTCAGGAATAGCTTTAAAGCCTTCTTTATAATGAACCTTCTCACCATCCAAAATGTTTGGAATGAAGACAATAGCCGCCACAACCACAATCGTGGTGCCTACTAAGCGATTAATAAACCCTGCGTTCACCGATTTCCTCTCTATTTTTTAAAGTAATTGATGGCTGCAGCCACAGTTATAAACGAACCGAACACAATCACTAACGTGTTTTCATCAACATTTGGTAATAACGTATCTAGCGCAGTTTCAACACTCTCATAGTGCGTACTAGGCGCTGTTGATGTGGTTTCGGCTAGTGCTTTAGCAAGATTCTCAACTTTATCGCCGCGAAAACAATCTAAACTTGCTAACGACCACTGGTCAACAACATTTGCCACGGCTGACATAGCAGCCACCTTATCTTTATCTGCAAGCATAGCGACTAATGCATGAATTTTAAACCCTTGATCTTTATACACGCTTAATTTGCGTGCCAAATATCGAGCTGACTCAGGGTTATGCGCAACATCGGTAAAAATAAGCGGCTGCTCACTTAACTGCTGAAAGCGCCCTTCTACAGTCAGATTCGCTAAGCAATCACGCACTTGTTGCTCGCTTGGTAGTAGCTCAAGCTTTGCAAGTAAGGTCAACGCGGTTGCTGCATTTTGACAAGGGATAGCAGGCTTAGCTAAGCGCCAATCGTTACCTTGGTACTGCCAGTTAAAGCCTTCACTGTCTTCTGTGAATATGAAGTCACGGCCTGATAACACCATATCAGCGTTAATTTCATTACCATAATCAGTCACTGTATGCGGAATCGCTAAATCGCCAACAATAGCGGGGGTATTAGTACGGAAAATACCGGCTTTATCATACCCAACAAGTTCACGAGTATCACCTAGGTATTCTTTATGGTCTAAATCTATGGTGGTGATCACACAAGCATGTGGGTTCACGATATTAGTCGCATCAAAACGTCCACCCAGCCCCACTTCTAGCAGCACATAATCAACGGCGTGACGTTTAAAAATAGCCAGTGCGCCTAAAGTACCGTACTCAAAATAAGTAAGCTGCGTGTCACCACGGCCTTTTTCAAGCATATCGAAAGCATCAACATGGAATTGATCGTCAAGCTCATGGCTGTTAATACGTACGCGCTCGTTGTAACGAATAAGATGCGGCGAAGCATAAGTACCCACACTGTAGCCCTGTGCAAGTAATAAGCTTTCTAGGCAACGGGCTGTGGTCCCTTTACCGTTGGTACCTGCAATGAGGATTATTTTGCTTGATGTATCGAGTAAGCCGACTTGGTTTGCCACGCGTTCTACGCGTTCTAAACCCATTTCGATATTAGCAGGATGGACACTTTCTAAATAACAAAGCCAATCATCAAGGCTTGATGATTGGCTAGGAAGGATTTCTGTCATAGCGTTTAATCAGTTAAGCTGAAATTTACGCTACTCTATGCTCTTGTTCAGTAGAAGGCAAGTTCATAAATTTCGCTAAGATACGTGCAAGGGTGTCACGCATTTCACGGCGGTCAACAATCATGTCGATTGCACCATGCTCTAGCAAGAATTCACTGCGTTGGAAACCTTCAGGAAGCGTTTCACGAACTGTTTGCTCGATTACACGAGGACCCGCAAAACCGATTAGCGCTTTAGGTTCAGCAACGTTTACATCACCAAGCATTGCCAGTGATGCAGATACACCACCCATTGTTGGATCAGTTAATACTGAAATAAACGGTAAGCCTTTTTCGCTCATTTTTGCAAGTGCAGCACTTGTTTTAGCCATTTGCATTAACGACATAAGTGCTTCTTGCATACGTGCGCCGCCTGATGCAGAGAAACAAATAAGTGGCATGTTGTGCTCTAAGCATTGATCTACAGCTTCAACAAAACGAGCACCTACTACTGACGCCATTGAACCACCCATAAACGAGAACTCAAAAGCAACAGCAGCAACAGGAATACCTTTTAGGCGGCCTTTCATTGCTACAAGTGCGTCTTTTTCGCCGCTTGCTTTTTGTGCTTGGGTAATACGGTCAGAATATTTTTTAGAATCTTTAAACTTTAATACGTCTTTTGGTTCGTGCTCTGCACCAATTTCTTGGCGATCAGCATCATCTAAAAAGTTTTCAAGACGTTTACGGCCACTTAAACGCATGTGGTGATCACACTTAGGACACACGTTGAGTGCTTTTTCTAATTCTGCTTTATATAAAATTGAATCACAGTCTGTACACTTAGCCCAAACCCCTTCTGGGATTTCTTTACGACCTGATGATTTAGTCGTTTTAGGTAAGATTTTTTCTAACCAACTCATTTGCAACTCTCTTAATGCTGTTCTGTGTCGCAGTCTGTTTAATTGGAAACACTCGCTTGTGTTTCTGATAACAAATAAACAGACAGATTTTTTCAATTAAAACATGAATTACCCGCAGACGATATAAAAAACTGGTCTTAGTAGTAGTCTACTAAAGTCTAACTGTCTGAATCAGGTAAAAACAAAGGCCCTAATGGTGTTTTAGGAATGCCAAAATGTTCTGGGTAATCCACGTCAACTAAGTAAAGGCCAGCGGCTTTTGCTGTTGCACTTGCCTTAGCGCGCTCTTTTAAATCAAGTAATTCTTTTAACCACACAGGTTCATGCTTATGAAGACCTATGTCCATCAAACACCCGGTAATGTTTCGTACCATGTGATGTAAAAACGCATTGGCTTTGATATCAATGATCACATAATCACCTTGGCGTTTTACCGATAAATGGTGAATAGTACGATTTGCTGTATTTGCTTGGCAGTGTAGTGCTCTAAACGAAGTAAAGTCATGCTCACCTATTAAATACTGACAGGCTTCTTGCATTTTAGTTTCGTCTAATGGGTGATGAAAATGGGTCACCCCTTCACTCATGATAGCGCCGCGATAGGTGTAATTATAAATCACATAACGATAGCGACGTGCTGTGGCACTAAAACGAGCGTGAAAGTCTTCGCTTACAGGCTTGGCAAAGCGAATAGCAATATCTTTTGGCAGTAAGGTATTCATACCCATCGTAAACGCGACCATTTCACGCTCAGCGTGAGTATCAAAATGGATCACCTGCCCAGTGCCATGTACACCCGCATCGGTGCGGCCTGCACAAACAATTTCGACTGGATGATTACAAATACGCGACAACGCCGTTTCTACTTCTTGTTGTACGCTATTGACGTGTGATTGACGTTGCCAACCACTGTAACGCGCGCCGTTGTACTCTACTCCAAGTGCTACTCGCATAATGCTCTATTTACCTACTGTACTAAATGACGGGGCATTTTATGCGATCTACGAGCGCAATAAAAGCCACTGTCGTAGATCACATTGTTCTGGTTACTCAGATATCACACCAACTCGCTTAACTATTGTTGCGAGCTAGTATTAATCTTCTTCGATGTTATCGAGGCCCTTGGTGCCATCTTTAGCACGAAGCTTGTGGTGGATGGCTGATTTGATCAGCATATAGCCGCTAATAGGTGCGGTGATCAGTAAGAAAATTGAAATCAAAATTTCTTTCACACTGATGCCATCGTGGGTGTAGCTAAAATACACCATGGCAGCAATTAGCAGTGATGCCATGCCAAGCGTTGTTGCTTTAGTTGGACCGTGCAAACGCATAAAAAAGTCAGGCATTTTCACAAGTCCGATTGAACCTATAAGAATAAAGCAACCACCAATTAATAATAAGATTGATACAATCCATTCACTCATCATTTGCTACCTTATTCAATAATATCGCCACGCAGCAGGTATTTACATACAGCTACAGTGCTCACAAAGCCAAGCATGGCGATTAATAATGCGGCTTCAAAATATAAATCGGTGCCCATGCTCATGCCATACAGAATAATTAAAGCAATGGTATTTATGAACATAGTATCTAAAGCCAATATACGATCAGGTACTGACGGCCCAACAATTAAGCGCCATAGGTTTAACAATAAAGATATGGCTATCATTGCAAAAACAATTAGAAAAACGGTATCTAGCATCGAAAAATCTCCTTAAGCGGTGCTTCGTAGCGCTGCTTAATAGTATTAATTAACGCTTGTTCATCAGCTAAATCGAGTACATGAATCAATAAGTAGCGCTGCTGAATTTCTTCGCCCTCTTCGAGTGACTCAGGAATAGGATAAACCTCTGCGCTCACTGTACCTGGTGTTAAAGATACTGTGCTGGCCAAAATAGTGATTGGCATTTCATGGCTTAAATCCAACGGTACTTTGATAAAACCTGGGCGTAACTTTTTCGTTGGCCCAAGGATCAACAGAGCAACTTGTAAGTTAGCAGTGACAATATCGTACAGCACTAACAATAGGTGCCTAAACGCAAGACCTGGCCTTACAATAAGCGGCTGTGGATCACGAAATGGGAATGTGACCCACGGAATAGTAATGGCAAAAAATGCAGCTAAAAACAGGTGTCCTGGCGACACACTGTTATTTAACAACAGCCATACAATGAATAATAAAACACTGCGAAATGGTGTTGGCAACCAACGAAAGCGAGCTTCTAAACGCATTATTGGCCTCCTTGTAATACAGCGTTGATGCTAGTGTTGATATCAAACAACTGCTCTGATGTTGCTAACATATAGTCTGAAATCGGTCCTGCAAACACAACCATTAAAGGTGAACACGCAAGTAATGCAACTACAGCTATCACTTTAACAGGGTGTGCTTTAGTGCCTTCAATTGCTTCACTGTCTTTATGGGTGTGATCCCAAAATAAGCTGGTACCGGCTCGTGAAACCGCCACTAATAACGCTAAACTAGACACTAGATATATTGGCCAAAACAACATGGCTTTTTCGCTATCTAGCGTGCTCTTTAAAATCCATACCTTGCCGACAAAGCCAGATAACGGTGGCATACCAACAACAGCAAGCGCAGCCACTACAAAACAAGTACCAAGTAAATATGGCTGTGCAACGGCGCGCCCTGCGACTAACCGGTCGGCAACTTTACCACGTTGCTGAGCAATTAAATCCGCAATTAAGAATAGTGCAGCGCAAATAATGGTTGAATGCACTAAGTAGTAAAGTAATGCCGCGGTTGCAGCAACATTTTGAATCGCAACCAATGCCACTAAAGTACCGACAGATACAACCACCAGATTCGCAATAAGCTTTCTAAAATCTTGACTCGCTAATACACCAATACCACCCATTACGATGGTCGCTAGTGCTAAGCCCCATAACCAAGGCTGTGCCATATGAGCAAGCTCACCAGCATTATCACCAAATATTACGGTATACACGCGCAACATGGCATACACACCGACCTTGGTCATAATCGCGAATAATGCAGCAACTAATGGCATTGCACTGGCGTAGGTATTCGGTAGCCATAAATGTAACGGTAATAACGCGCCTTTTAACGCAAATACCACGATTAACAGCAAGCCACCAATTTTAGCAAGGTAAACATCATCACCCGTCAGCTGTGGTACTTTTTGCGCTAAATCAGCAATGTTCAATGTGCCTAGCACACCATAAAGTACACCCAGCGCAATTAAGAATACGCTTGAACCAATCAGGTTTAAAATGACGTACTGCAGTGCAGCTCGGGTACTATGTTTATTGCCGGCATGCATCAATAATGAATACGAAGCAATCAACAGCACTTCAAAAAATACGAACAGGTTAAATACATCGCCCGTTAAAAAGGCGCCATTTACACCTAACACTAAAAAGTGCACTAACGGATGGAAAAAGCTCCCTTTTTTATCATCGCCAGCACAGCTGTAAAGCACTACGACCGCACCAAGGAAACTGGTAAGTAGCACCAATAGCGTTGCTAGTCTATCGGCAACCAGCACGATACCAAATGGTGCAGACCAATCACCGATTGCGTAAACAAGCGGTGCGGTATTATTAACGTGGAATAATAAATAAGCACTTACCAAGAGTGTGACAATCGACAAAATAACCGACGAAACACGGCGGATATGTAAGTTTTTTCCACATGGCGGCATGAGTAAAATAACGCCTGCCAACATCGGAATTAAAATCGGTAAAGAAGCTAAATGCTGAATCATTTTTGCTCCTTCGATGATTTAACAAGATGGCCATCAACATGGTCATTACCCAAGTCAGCACGGCCACGAATCGCTAAAATAACCACAAAAGCGGTCATCGCAAAGCCAATTACAATGGCGGTTAAAACCAGTGCTTGAGGGAGTGGATCGGCATACTCACTACCTGTACCAAGTACAGCGGCTTTGTTAATAGTTAAGCGACCTGAAGAGAATAAAAACAGGTTAACTGCATACGACAACATAGTAAGGCCGAGTACCACCGGGAAGGTACGAGCCCGCAATATTAAGTAAATTCCGCATGCAACCAGCACGCCGACGCATGATGCGTACAATACTTCCATTAAATATTTACCTCTTGCTTGGGTGTATCAGCAGTTAATTTACCTAAACTTGCTAAAATCATCAGCGTTGCACCTACAACAGTTAAATACACACCTAAATCAAATACGATAGCACTAGCAAGTTCTGTCTTGCCGACTAGCGGAATATCAAAATAATCAAACCAGGTTGTTAGGAATGGACGTTCAAAGAACCAACTTCCAATACCGGTAAATAATGCAATAGCAATACCTGACGCAATAATCTTACGATAATTTACGTCAAATCTGTCTGCAATCCAATGCGAACCATTAGCCATATATTGCAAAATAAATGCAATCGCGGTAACCAGTCCTGCAATAAAGCCACCACCTGGTAAGTTATGACCACGTAAGAAAATATACGCAGACACAAGTAATGCTAGTGGTAACAAGCTTTGTGAAATGCTCGACAGTAGAATTGGATAACGCTCTCTTGCCCATGGGCGCCCTTCACTATCACTTGCTGGCATAAACAGCGGCAAGTTAATAAGAAGCTTATAAATACCTAACGCAGCAATACCCAATACGGTAATCTCACCTAGGGTATCAAAACCCCTGAAGTCAACGAGGATAACGTTTACAACGTTAGTACCACCACCGCCAGTTTTTGCATTAGCAACAAAGAAGTCAGAAATTGACTCAAGTGGTCTTGTCAGCAGTGCATAACAAATACTCGCCACGACCACACCAATTGCCGATGAAATACCTAAATCACGCAGAATACGCAGTGAGCTTGATTCTTTCGGAGTACGCTGCGGTAAAAAGAACAGTGCAAGCATCAGTAGCATTACGGTGACAACTTCAACCGTTAACTGGGTTAGCGCTAAATCTGGCGCAGAGAATCGAGTAAATGCAACAGACACCATCAGGCCTACGATTGAAATCATAATCAAAGATATCATTCGTGAGCGGTGCCAAATAACCGTTGCCAGCGCACCAATTATTAGTAAGCCAGCACCAATAGCATTATGGAAATCGATTGGCGTTAACTCGCTTGCTCCTGCTAACTGGCGCATTTCAAATAAAGGCCAGCCCGCACACATAAGCACCACCGCAATCATTACAAAGGCATAGCGCTGTAACGAGCCATTTTCGATTCGTTTAATCTTTTCTTGTGACCACTTAATTAAGCTATATAAGCCACGCTCAAAGCCTTTCTTAGCATTCAAAGTTGGCAATGAAGCTTGGAAATGGAACAGATGCTTACGCTGCACATAAATCATCACACCCACGCTTGTTGCAATAAAGCTCATCAACAGTGGTAAGTTAAAGCCATGCCATACTGATAGCTTATAATCAGGGGCTGCATCACCAAGCACAGCATAAGACGCCGCAGCTAAAATATCGCTTACTGCAAAGTGCGGGAACATACCAACGAGTAAACATAGCACAACCAAAATTTCGATTGGTACACGCATATAACGCGGTGGCTCATGAGGCTGTTTTGGCAAATCGATTGGGTCGCCATTGAAAAACACGTCGTGAATAAAGCGTGCTGAATACGCAACAGAGAGTGCACCAGCAATCGTCGCTAATACTGGTATTAACCACGACATGGAGCCAAGCACTTGCTGATGTAGTGTTTCGGCAAAGAACATCTCTTTCGATAAGAAACCATTTAACAGTGGCACGCCCGCCATGGCTGCCGCTGCCACCATAGCAAGTGTGGCGGTATACGGCATAAATCGCCACATACCATTAAGTTTACGCATATCACGGGTGCCAGTTTCATGGTCAATGATACCCGTTGCCATAAATAACGACGCTTTAAAGGTTGCGTGGTTAATGATGTGGAAGATAGCAGCCACTGTAGCAAGCTCAGTGTCTAAACCAAGCAGTAAGGTAATTAAACCTAAATGGCTGATTGTTGAATAAGCCAGCAAGCCTTTTAAATCATGCTTAAATAACGCGATATAAGCGCCAACCAATAAAGTCGCCAGACCCGTCATTGCCACTAAGATAAACCAAGTATCTGTGCCTGAAAGCGCAGGATAAAAACGCGCTAATAAAAAGATACCTGCTTTAACCATGGTTGCGGAGTGCAAGTAGGCACTGACTGGTGTCGGTGCTGCCATGGCATGTGGTAACCAAAAATGAAATGGAAATTGTGCAGATTTGGTAAATGCACCTAAAAGCACTAATACCAGCGCAGCTTCATAAAGTGCATGAGATTGAATAAGCGCTTTGCTTGCTAAAATTACATCAAGATTATAGCTACCAACAATATCACCAATTAGTAATAAACCTGCTAGTAACGCAAGACCACCGGCACCTGTAATAGCAAGTGCCATACGCGCGCCTTTGCGAGCTTCTGACTTATGCCACCAATAGCTAATCAATAAGAACGAGCTAATACTTGTGAGCTCCCAGAAAAACCACAGCTGGATCACATTATTCGACATCACGATGCCGACCATTGCGGTCATAAATAGCATTAAATAGCAGTATAGCTTTGGCATTGAGTCGCTACTACTTAAGTAATAACGCGCATAAAAAATCACCAGGGTACCGATCCCCAAGATCATATATAGAAAGAGTAACGTTAAACCATCAAGTCGAAACGAGACTTGCATGTTTAAAAGAGGGATCCACTCAGCAGTGTAGCGAATTGTTTCGCCAGAAAAGACTGCAGGGGTATACGAAAATACAATTCCAAGGGCAATCAAAGGCGCTAACATGGTCAAAGCAGTGCTTTGGTTACGTGTTAGTTTTGAAGTGCAGGATGAAATAACACTGCCGATTAAGGATAACAGGGGTATCCAGAGCAAAGTCATAATTAGGAGCCTTTTAGTGTCATAAGAATATCAATACCGCTCTAGTTTTAATTAGTTGCGTACTGTTCATTTGGATGGTTAAAAGTTGGCTTAAAAAAAGCTTACAATGCGTATAGTTATACTGATCAGGTGCTATTTTGTCTATAGGAGACACACCTATTCGCACAACATTTAACCACTTTGCATACTAAAATAGCAATAAATAGACGATTAGTCAGAAAATTTATGCTCTTTGGAAGCTGTTGTAAACACTGGCTTTAAGCCTAAAAAGGCAAAATATTCAGAAAACCGAATCGGCTTTGTTAAGGGCTGGTTAATTTGTTTTTGCCAAAGTTCTCGGTATTGCTCAGACAGGCTCATAGTTTGGTACTGCATAATCGACCAGTTAGAGCTTGGTTTATAGGCTTTTTTGTTGCCACAAGCGATACTTTTTTGCCACCCTTTTGGCGGAGAAACCTCATTGGCAATAAATAGATTTGGCGCAACTAGCCCCTGTTGCTTACAAAGCCACTGTTGTTTTTGCTCTGCTAAAACATATTCATCTTCAAAGCCATTAAAATGCATTAGCTCATGTAGAAACACCGCGTAAGATTGTGATGAGTTTATATGCATAATGCCACCGCGAACATTAGCTGCCCCTTGTTTTGACATCATCACAATAAAGTCAAAACCTTCAGGCCATGAATACTCAGCCGCATTTTGCCAGTTACATTCAAGCGCCCCATCGTTGCCATCACAGCTAAACTTATCGGCAACATAAACAACCTCAGTAAAACAAAAGCTGCCTTTTGCAGGCTCAGGCGCTTTACTATATTGCTGCTTATACTGCTTTAAAGTATCAATGCCCTTGTAATGATCTGTCAGCATTAAAACATTAAATTGGCACTGACTGCTTGCTTGTATACTTGATGTTGATAAGGCAAATTGCTGTTGCTGCGCATAAGCTGGGGAAATTTGAGCTGGCGGCAATTGTTGTTGCAACAGCCACGCTTGCTTGGCATCTCCGTCAGGTAACTTGCCAGCTTTACCTAGGCTTCTTATATCGAGCCACTGGTTTGCTCTGACTAGCTGCTCCGCTAAGGTTTGTTGCTGAGCTGAATTGAATGTAGCAAAGTAAGGCTGCCACCATAATTTTGCTGCAGTGTAATCTTGTTGCATCAAAAATCTGAGCGCAAGCTGATACGCAGCATTACTATCATTAAGCGTTGCTAACTGACGAAGCTGTGAGTTACTCAGCACTAAATGCTGCAAATTAATGGCACTGGGTGCCAAATTATAGATAGCCGTTGCTTGTGCAGGAGTAGTATTTGCGTAATAAGCGTAAGCGGGAATAAAACGAGACACTGAGCTTGGTACGAAACCCAAGCTCAGTAATAGAATAGCAGTAAAAGAAACCTTAGCTTGCGTTTTCACCAGCCATTAACTCAAGCTCTAAGCGGGCATATTTGTATTCAACAAACTCATGCACATTGGTGGCAAGGGCAAGTCTAAAGTAATCGGCAGCAAGATAGTTATCACCCGCCGCTTGATGCATCTTAGCTAGGTAGAAATAAGCTTCGCATAAGCGGTGCGCATACTCTTGCTCTGAAGTTACACCTTCAATAATGCCAGATAAAAACTCAAACTCACTAATGTCACCTAAATAAAGTGCTAATAGTTGGTAACCCCACTGCGACTCATCAACACCCTGCGAGTTAGCTTTTAAATCAACTAAGGCCTGCGCTTTATCAGCTTCTGATTGAGCTAAATAAAGCCATAGCACACGATAAGGATCGCTTGGTGAACGATTTAAAAACTGCTGTAAATCATCTTGTGCAAGTGATGGACGGTCACCATAGTAAAGGGCAATACCACGATTTAAATAGGCATACTCATGCTGCTCGTTAAGCTCAAGTGCCGAATCAAAAAACTCATAAGCTTGTTCATACTGCTGCATTAGTGTGTGGTGTATACCTAAGAAGTTATACACTTCTGCTAGGTCTGGTTTGAGCTTAATCGCACGGTTAAAGTCAATACGCGCCAAGGTCGACATACCTAAGCTGTCAAATAATACACCGCGATCATAATAAAGTTTGGCTTGTTGCTCTGCACTTAAATCAGCACGATTTAGTAGTTCAGAATAGCGAGCAATCGTAATTTCGTTACGAAAATCAGGTGCTAATGGTGCAGTAAAAGGCACATTAACAATAGGGACTGACTCAGGTTGTGAAGTTGTTTGACATGCACTTAAAGAAAAAATAGCCACAGCGGTCAATGCTAAGTGTTTAAAAATCATTAAATTCCTTAATACCTGAATTCTCTGTAGACAAAGGCGAAGCGGATAGGTTTCATTAAAGCATAAAAAAAGGGGCTAAACAGCCCCTTTTTCTTATATCCAGCAAATAACTGGTTATTCAATCATCATTAAGCGTCTTTAGACTCTTCTGCTTTTTCTTCAGCAGCTGGTTCCATAGCTTCTTTGATGCTTAGACGTACACGACCTTGGCGATCTACTTCAAGAACTTTAACTTTAACTTCTTGGCCTTCGCTTAGGTGGTCAGTTACGTTGTTAACACGCTCTGTGCTGATTTGTGAAATGTGCACTAGACCGTCTTTACCCGGAAGGATATTAACGAACGCACCAAAATCAACGATACGTACAACTTTACCAGTGTAGATAGTACCTACTTCTAGTTCAGCAGTTAATTGCTCGATACGCTTGATTGCATCGTTTGCGCTGATGCCGTCAGTTGCAGCGATCTTGATTGTACCGTCATCTTCGATTTCAATCGTTGTGCCAGTTTCTTCAGTAAGTTGACGGATAGTTGCGCCACCTTTACCGATAACTTCAGCAATTTTCTTCGCAGGGATTTGCATAGTGTAGATGCGTGGTGCGAATTGAGATAACTCTTCAGAAGGTGCTGCAATCGCTTCGTCCATAACACCTAAGATGTGTAGACGTGCTGCTTTCGCTTGTTTAAGCGCGATTTGCATGATTTCTTTAGTGATACCTTCGATCTTGATATCCATTTGTAGTGCAGTGATACCGTTTGAAGTACCTGCTACTTTAAAGTCCATGTCACCTAAGTGATCTTCATCACCTAAGATATCTGAAAGAACAACGAAATCGTCGCCTTCTTTAACTAGACCCATCGCGATACCAGCAACAGATGCTTTGATTGGTACACCTGCATTCATAAGTGCTAGTGATGTACCACATACTGATGCCATAGACGATGAACCGTTTGATTCAGTGATTTCTGAAACAACACGGATTGAGTATGGGAAGTCAGTAAGTGTAGGTAGTACCGCAGCGATACCACGCTTAGCTAGGTTACCGTGACCAATTTCACGACGCTTAGGAGAGCCTACAAAACCTGTTTCACCTACGCAGAACGGAGGGAAGTTGTAGTGAAGCATGAAGTGATGCTTGTTAGTACCTGTTAAGTCGTCGATTAACTGTGAATCACGCTCAGTACCAAGCGTTGCAGTTACAAGTGCTTGCGTCTCACCACGCGTGAAGATTGCAGAGCCGTGAGTACGTGGTAAAACACCCGTCATTACGTCTAGTGCACGAACCATATCTGGTTCACGACCATCGATACGTTTTTCACCAGCGATGATACGGCCACGAACGATTTCTTTTTCTAAAGAACCGAATAGTTTACCAACTTCTTGCGTATCTAGCTCTTCGCCTTCAGCAAGTTCAGCAGTTAATGTAGCAACCACTTCTTCTTTCGCTGCACCTAGTGCTTCTTTACGCGCTACTTTGTCAGTGATGCGGTATGCTTCACCTACTTTATCAGCAGCAATTGCAGAGATTTTCTCAGCAAGTGTTACGTTTTTCTCTGGTGCAGTCCAATCCCAAGCTGGTTTACCCGCTTCAGCTTTGAACTCGTTGATTGCGTTGATGATAGCTTGAGATTGCTCATGACCATAAACAACCGCACCTAACATTACGTCTTCAGATAGTGTTTCAGCTTCTGATTCAACCATAAGTACTGCGTTATCAGTACCAGCAACTACTAGGTCTAATTGGCTTTCTTCAAGCTCAGCTAGTGTTGGGTTAAGTACGTATTCACCATTGATGAAACCAACACGTGATGCACCGATAGGACCATTGAATGGGATACCAGAGATAGCAAGTGCTGCTGAAGTACCGATCATAGCAACCATGTCAGGTTGGATTTCTGGGTTAACAGAAACAACTGTCGCGATTACTTGTACTTCGTTTACGAAGCCGTCTGGGAAAAGTGGACGGATTGGACGGTCGATTAGACGAGCGATAAGTGTTTCGCCATCGTTAGGACGACCTTCACGCTTAAGGAAACCACCAGGGATACGACCCGCAGCGTACATACGCTCTTGGTAGTTAACTGTTAGTGGGAAGAAGTCTTGACCTGGTTGTGCATCACGCTTACCAACAACAGTAACTAATACTGAAGTGTCGCCAATGCTTGCTAGTACTGCGCCGTCAGCTTGACGAGCGATAGCACCTGTTTCTAGGGTCACAGTGTGTTGACCTAGTTGAAATTCTTTAATAATTGCTTGCACTTAAAAATGTCCTTTAAATGTAAAAGCAACTCAGAGCTATGCTCCGAATTGGTAAAAAACAGTCCATCAAAGTACCAATTACAGTACTTAATTGTGCTTATTAAAACACGATTAAGTACTACAATTGGCAATGATGTTTTTTGATATCTAAGCAGTATCCACTACCTAGGTGTGCGCTAGTATACCTTTCATGCGCGCACAAAAAAAGGGGCTAAATAGCCCCTTTTCTCGTAATCTAGTTCTTAGCGACGTAGGCCAAGCTCTTGGATTAACGCAGTGTAACGTGCAATGTCTTTACCTTTAAGGTAGTCAAGCAGTTTACGGCGTTGGCTTACTTTGCGAAGAAGACCACGACGTGAGTGGAAGTCGTGCTTGTGGCTAGCAAAGTGACCTTGAAGCTTGTTGATATCGAAAGTTAGAAGTGCAACTTGTACTTCAGGTGAACCAGTGTCGCCTTCAGCGCGTGCAAATTTAGCGATGATTTCAACTTTTTCTTGATTGCTTAGTGACATAGTAACTCCAAAAATTAATTTAAATTGTGTTTTAGCCGATCACTAATTCAGCCAAAACGATTGAGCGGGGCGTATTCTACCCAGCTTTGCTAATAACTACAAGGTAATCTTTACTCAGGCAGTTGATTTGATAAGCCACGCTTTGATTTTAAGTGACCGTCTTTATGACGCTCACCAGTACCAATGAACACCCCATCAGCCATTACCTTTACCACACCATCTGGTACAGGCTTACCAATCACGACTGTTTGACCATGACTAAATGCCACGCCCTGCTCTTGAGTAATCTCAATCACAGGTAAATCAACCAAAGCAGTATCCATTGGCAGTAGTAGCTCATCGAGGTAGCTTGAAGGCGCAACATCGTCTGCTTTTGCCTGCTGTAGCTTTTCTTCAAGTTGCTCAAGAGTAACCATTTTTTCACTTGGATAGTGGCCAACAGCACTGCGATGTAACATGATGACATGCGCACCACAGCCAAGTTTTTCACCTAAGTCGTCAACAATAGTACGAATATAAGTGCCTTTAGAGACGTGTGCCGTCATTTGTACTTCGTTATTAGCTTCATCAAACTCATCAAGCGTTAAACTAAATACATTAATTTTTCGACACTTACGCGGCACTTCAATACCTTCGCGGGCATATTTATACAAAGGCTGACCTTGGTATTTAAGCGCAGAGTACATCGAAGGGTATTGATCCGACTCACCTAAGAAACTGGCAATTTGCTCAGCTAATTGTTCACGGGTGACCGATACGTCACGCGTTTCAACCACTTCACCATCTGAATCAGAGGTCGTGGTTCGCTCACCAAGTTTGGCGCGTACAACATAGGTTTTGTCAGTATCAAGCAAAAACTGGGTAAACTTAGTCGCTTCACCAAAACAAATAGGCAGCATACCCGTCGCGAGCGGATCAAGCGCACCGGTGTGGCCTGCTTTTTGTGCAAAGTAAATTCCCTTTGCTTGCTGCAATGCTTTGTTTGATGAAATACCTTGCGGCTTATTAAGTAATAAGATGCCGTCAATAGCACGACCTTTACTGCGTCTAGCCATTAGTCTTTAGTGCCTTCTTCGCTGTCATCTTCGTCTACATGCTTGGCATTGTCTTCACGAATAACTGAATCAACCAAGTTTGAAATACGCATACCTTCCATAAGCGAGTTATCAATAACAAAACGTAACTCAGGCATGATGCGCGCACGAATGCGTTTACCTAATAAAGAACGAATATAACCCGTTGCTTCATTTAGGATTTTAGCGCTTTGCTTGGCTTTATCTTCATCGTCAGTATTAAACACTGTGATAAATACTTTTGCGTAAGATAAGTCGCGAGATACCTCAACCGCAGACACTGTCACCATGCCTAAGCGTGGATCTTTGATTTCGCGTTGAAGAATAACAGCAATCTCTTTTTGAATTTGCTGTGCAACACGATCAGTGCGAGAAAATTCTCTCATTTCATTTCACTCTAAAATAATAACTTATTGATGTTAAAGAATAAGTTAATTTAATTACGAATACACAAATGGGGGCTAGGCCCCCATTTAAAATAGTGACTTAAACGAAATTAAAGTGAACGTTGTACTTCAACCGTCTCGAATACCTCGATTTGGTCGCCAACTTTAACATCGTTGTAGTTCTTAACGCCGATACCACACTCCATACCGTTACGTACTTCTTGAACGTCATCTTTAAAGCGACGTAGTGACTCAAGTTCACCTTCATAGATAACCACGTTATCACGAAGTACACGGATAGGCGCGCTACGCTTAACGATACCTTCAGTAACCATACAGCCTGCGATTGCACCAATCTTAGGTGACTTGAACACGTCACGAACTTCAGCAAGACCAATGATCTCTTGCTTGAACTCTGGTGCAAGCATACCTGACATCGCTTGTTTAACTTCTTCAATCAGGCTGTAGATTACGCTGTAGTAACGTAAGTCTAGGTTTTCTGACTCAATTACTTTACGAGCTGATGCATCAGCACGTACGTTAAAGCCAACAACGATTGCGTTTGACGCCGCTGCAAGCGTTGCATCAGTTTCAGTGATACCACCTACACCTGAACCAACAATCTTCACTTTAACTTCATCAGTAGAAAGCTTAGTTAATGAATCAGCGATTGCTTCAATTGAACCTTGTACGTCAGCTTTAAGAACGATGTTAACTTCTGATACATCGCCTTCAGCCATGTTCGTAAACATGTTTTCAAGCTTCGCTTTTTGTTGACGAGCAAGTTTCACTTCACGGAACTTACCTTGACGGTAAAGTGCAACTTCACGCGCTTTACGCTCATCTTTAACTACTGTTGCTTCATCACCAGCAGCTGGGATACCAGATAGACCTAAAATCTCAACTGGGATAGATGGACCCGCAGACTTGATGTCTTTACCGTTCTCATCTTTCATCGCACGTACACGGCCATATTCAAGACCACATAGTACGATATCACCTTGGTTAAGCGTACCAGACTGAACTAGGATTGACGCAACTGGACCACGGCCTTTATCAAGACGTGATTCAATGACAACACCTGCAGCCATACCTTCAGCTGGTGCAGTTAGCTCTAGGATTTCAGCTTGCATTAGTACTGCTTCAAGTAGGTCATCAATACCTAAACCTGTTTTTGCTGAGATATGAACGAATTGCGTGTCACCACCCCACTCTTCTGGGATAACATCTAATTGTGCTAGTTCGTTCTTAACGCGATCTGGGTCGATGCCTTCTTTATCCATCTTGTTTACTGCGATGATTAAAGGAACGCCTGCAGCACGAGCGTGCTGAACCGCTTCTTTAGTTTGTGGCATTACACCATCATCCGCAGCAACGACTAGGATTACGATATCCGTTGCTTTAGCACCACGAGCACGCATTGATGTAAACGCGGCGTGGCCCGGAGTATCTAAGAACGTGATCATGTGACCATTTGTTTCAACGTGGTATGCACCAATGTGCTGTGTAATACCACCTGCCTCACCTGAAGCAACTTTTGCTGAACGAATGTAGTCAAGTGTTGACGTTTTACCGTGGTCAACGTGACCCATTACCGTTACAACCGGCGCACGAGGAATTGCTTTACCTTCTTCGCTACGATCGCTTAGTACTTTCTCTTCTAATTCGTTTTCTTTAACGATGATAACCTTGTGACCCATTTCTTCAGCTACAAGTTGTGCTGTTTCTTGGTCGATCACTTGGTTGATGGTAACCATGTCACCCATCTTCATCATCGTTTTAACAACTTCAGCACCTTTAACAGCCATACGTGATGCAAGCTCAGCAACAGTGATTGTTTCACTGATACGAACTTCGTTTTTCACGTCTGCTGTTGGTTTTTGGAAACCATGTTGTAAAGACGTTGGTGCTTTCAGCTTACCTTTCTTGCCTTTAGGACCAGTAGGCTGTTTCTCTTTTTGAGGTCCTTTTTTCTTTTTCTTACGACGAGCGCTTTGCTCTTCACGTGCATCAGATTCATCTTCTGCTTCACGTGCGTAAGTAGAAGTCGTAAGGTGGTGGTCAGCGTTTTCTTCACGCTGCTTACGCTCTTCTTCTTCCTTTTTCCAGCGAGCTTCATTTTCTTCAGCTAGCTTTCTTGCCTCTTCTGCTTGACGTTTCGCTTCTTCTTCAGCTTTTCTCAATGCGGCCTCTTCTGCTTCTTTTTGCAGACGCTCAGCCTCAATGCGATCTTGTTCAGACTTAGCACTTTGCTCTGGGGTCATCTGCTTCTGTTTCGCTTTACGCTCAGCTTCAGCTTTACGTTTAGCCTCTTCTTTGGCTTTACGCTCAGCTTCTTCTTTCGCTTTGCGCTCTGCCTCTTGTTTCGCTTTAAGCTCCTCAGCTTCTTGCTGGGCTTTAAGCTCTGCTGCTTTACGTGCAGCTTCTTCTGCAGCTAAACGCTCTTCTTCTTGCTGTTGCTCAATGGCGCTTTTCTTAACGTAAGTACGTGTTTTACGTACTTCAACTTGCACAGACTTCGCTTTACCTGTAGAGCCAGTTACGCTTAGCGTACTTTTGCTTTTACGTTGCAAAGTCATGCGAGCTGGGCCTTCTGAGCCCGTGCCGCCGTGCTGCTTGCTCAAGTGATCTAATAACGTCGACTTTTCAGACTCAGTTACCATATCACCTGCTTTTTTAGAAATACCGGCTTGTTCTAGCTGCTGTAGTAATTTATCAACAGTTGTACCAATATCTCCGGCTAGTTTTTCAACATTTACTTCTGCCATAGTGTGTAATACCTCCGTTAATAAATTACTCGTCTGCGAACCAACAAATGTTACGCGCAGCCATAATTAGCTTGCCAGCTTCTTCTTCTGAAAGTTCAGTGATGTCTACTAACTCATCAATGCCTTGCTCAGCTAAGTCTTCAAGTGTTACTACACCTTTACTTGCCATAACAAATGCAAGGTGACGCTCTAAGCCTTCAAGCGCTAGTAGGTCTTCTGCAGGTTCTGCACCTTCTAGGCTTTCTTCAGTTTTAAGCGCTTTCGTTGTTAATGCGTCTTTTGCACGTGAACGTAAGATATCAACTGTTTCTTCATCTAAACCGTCAATTTCTAAGAATTCTGATGCCGGTACGTAAGCCACTTCTTCAAGTGTTGAGAAACCTTCGTTGATAAGTAATGTTGCAAACTCATCATCAATATCTAGGTACTCAGTGAATAAGTTGATTAGCTTATCTGATTCAGCTTCGTTCTTCGCACGCATGTCATCAACGGTCATTACGTTTAATTCCCAACCAGTTAACTGGCTAGCAAGACGAACGTTTTGACCATTACGACCGATTGCTTGTGCTAGGTTATCGGCTTCAACAGCGATATCCATTGAATGTGTATCTTCGTCCATTACGATTGACGCAACTTCTGCTGGCGCCATTGCATTGATAACGAATTGCGCTGGGTTGTCATCGTAAAGAACGATATCAACACGCTCACCACCAAGCTCAGTTGAAACTGCTTGTACTCGTGCACCACGCATACCAACACACGCACCTACTGGGTCGATACGTTTGTCGTTAGATTTTACCGCGATTTTTGCACGAGAACCTGGATCACGTGCAGCTGCACGTAGTTCAATCATCTCTTCGCCAATCTCTGGCACCTCAATGCGGAAAAGTTCCATTAGCATTTCTGGCTTGGAACGCGTTACAAATAACTGCGCGCCACGTGCTTCTGGCTTAACTTCATAAAGAAGACCACGGATACGGTCACCCGGGCGGAAGTTTTCACGCGGTAACATATCATCACGGTAGATGACCGCTTCAGCATTGTTACCAAGGTCAAGTACGATAGCATCACGGGTTGCTTTTTTAACAACACCTGTTACTAATTCGCCTTGTTGATCTTTGTATTCCTCAACAACTAATGCACGCTCAGCTTCACGTACTTTTTGTACGATAACTTGCTTAGCCATTTGTGTTGTAATACGGTCAAACTTGATTGACTCAATTTGTTCTTCAACGTAATCACCTAATTGTAGGCTTTCATCTTCAACCTGTGCCGCTTCAAGTGTGATTTCGCTGTAAGGGTTTTCTAAAGAACCATCTTCAAGAACTTCAGCAATCTTCCAACGACGGAATGTGTCGTAATCACCTGTTTTACGATCGATTGATACGCGAACTTCAATTTCGCCATCGTGTTTTTTCTTTGTCGCAGTCGCTAATGCGAACTCTAACGCTTCAAAAATCTTTTCTTTTGGAACCGCTTTCTCATTGGAGACGGCTTCAGCAACCAATAATATTTCTTTTGCCATGGGTTATGCCTCGCTTGCCCTATTCCTTCGCACTCGAATTAAAACTTTGCGATGATGTTCGCACGTTCAATGTTACTAAGCATAATCATATGCTCAGCGCCATCTGCTGAAAGTGTGATCATATCACTGCTAACTGATACTAAATCGCCTTTAAAGTTACGACGACCATCTTGCGGAAGCTTAGTACGCACGCGTACTTCTTCTCCTTGCGCCTTCTCGTAGTGATCTTGTTTGAATAATGGACGATCAACACCAGGAGACGAAACTTCCAAATCATATTCATTTGTAATTGGGTCTTCGACGTCTAAAATTGCGCTAACTTGACGACTAACGTCGGCACAATTGTCAACCGTAATCCCTGCATCGTGATCGATATAAACACGTAATGTAGAGTGGCGACCAGCTTGCACAAACTCAAGACCATGTAACTCAAAGCCTAACATTTCAACGGCCGGTGAGAGCATGGCTACTAAATCTTGCTCAAGTTTTGTCACGAAAATCCTCCATACAAACAAAAAAAGGGCATATAGCCCTGAAATACTGAGTTTAATAATGATTTAAAATCACCGCCAAGCAGATACAACAACGCCCCGAACCAAGCGGGGCGTCACACCTAAAGCATAAAACTGTGTGGCCTAGGGCCAAGCTTGGTTGCGAGTCAGTCACCTGACTAAATTAAACTAGATAGCCTAAACGCAAAACGCGCATTACCAGAATGCGCGACTTCATACAGTAAAAATTACTGTGCATACTAAGTACACTTACAATGCCTTAGCATGTATTTGGTTGCGGGAGCCGGATTTGAACCGACGACCTTCGGGTTATGAGCCCGACGAGCTACCAGGCTGCTCCATCCCGCGCCAATAGATATTAAAAGTAACTTAATATCGTTTAATCGAGTGCTAAACACCTCAATTCAATGGCGGCTATTATAAGCATGTAGCGCTCAATTAGCAACCTTCCTACATGAATTAGTTAGACTATTTTTTGCCTAAAAATTTTATGACAACCTTGTCATAAAATTTCCCATAACTGAAAATTCTCGTCTATATTTAGTCATATAATAAGAATAACCTATAGCCTTGGCTATTAAGCGATTTACTATGAGTCTATCTTCATTTCAAAAAAGACTGTTACTACAAGATATTGAATTGCTAAAACCAGATTTCCATCAGTTTACAAGCGCATATCATCGCAGTCTTAATGCTCGTCAGTTAACCATGACAGTTCCTGAGCAAGACAGCATAACTAAGCGTAGCTATATTCTTTACTGTGCGCTCAAAAAAGTAGTAAGTCACCTTGATGACTTACAGCAAGTCACGCCGTTTATTCATTATTTAGCGAATAACCTGAGCTTTTTAAACGTAGCGTCAAAAGATATTGATATTCTTTGTGAGGCTTTTATTGAGACTCGTCTACTCTTTATCAAGACCTACAATAGCCATCAGCAACAAGCTTGGGAGCTGGCTATTCGTATTTTTTCTAATATTGTGAAAAGTTACTTATTTTCACACTCTACCGTGGTTTCTATTAAAACAAGACGCTTCGTTTATAAAGCTCACAATTGACTCAGTTCACTTCGAAGTCTATCAATTTGCCTTTGCTCAACAGAGATAAGTGTATTGAAGCGGCTTGTCAACGCACTCATTTTATCAACTAAAGCTTGATCACTATTTGCGTCAGCTAAGTTATTTGGTCTATGACTAACTTGCTTTTCTAGTAAGCTAATCTGTTGGTTTAGTTGTTCGTTATAAGTATCGATCTTATTTTCATGCTCAGAGATTTGTAGCATGATTTGTTTGCTGCGAATAAAGCTATCAACCTCATCGTTATTTGATAGTTCATTGAAACTATTGTTTATTCTGTTATTTTCGGCGATTAGTCTGTCAATACTACGCTGTTCATTGTCAATAAGAACAGCATAACGCTCAGATACAGCACTCATTTGCTTTGCAATAGCGGCTTGTTTTTTTGCACCAACTAAGTTTTGTAACTGCGCATCGGACTGATTATTTAATGCTGCAATTTCATTATTCATACGAAGCTTAAAGGTATCTATTTTATTATTATGCTCAGCTATTTCTGCTGCTATTTGTTTAGTCCTGATATAGCTATCAACTTGACCAGTCGTTTGAGAATATACTGACTCAGTACTTTTTCCTTGTACAGCATTGGATAGGAAAGGGTTTTGCTCTTTTATTGTTATTAATTTAGCATCTTCCCCACATGGCAACTGACTAAACTCAACCACACCATTTTTTTCGCACTGATACACTGATGCACTCGCCGCAGTGCTTATAAATAAACATGTAGCCCAAATAATATGAGTATTAATAGTGTTAGATTTCATTTTTTGCCTTCCATAGTTATACCTTATTTATACACTAACTTTATCGATCTATCTCCTAGTTTGTTTCGTAGTTAATTCAATTATGATCCACTAAGGTTTTTAGAAGTGCAATATGCCACCCTGAGATTTATCTTTGGCGATCAACTCAATGCAAGTCATAGCTGGTTTAAAAATAAATCACAACCAGACACGCTGTACGTGATTGCCGAATTGAAACAAGAAACAGACTATGTAAAGCATCATTTGCAAAAAGTGACCGCTTTTTTTGCTGCAATGGAAAACTTTGCTATAGCACTCAAAAATGCCAACTTGAACTGCCTGCATTTAACACTTGATAATACAGAAGATGATGCCACGCTACCTGAATTGCTCACCCGCTTAGCGAAGCAGTATCAATGCCAAAATATTGAGTATCAATATCCAGACGAATACCGCCTTAAACAACAACTCGCTGATTTTGCAAAGCAGAGCGAATTTAATGTCAATGCGGTTGATTCGGAACACTTTCTACTACCTTTTAATGACATTGACCAGCACTTTAAGCCAAATAAACCGGTGAAAATGGAGTTTTTTTATCGTGCTATGCGCAAACGTTTTAATATTTTAATGGACGATGATAACCAACCTCGTGGAGGCAAATGGAATTTTGATCAGCAAAATAGAAACAAGTTAAAACCAAGCGATCTTAAAGAAATTCCCGAACCTTTGTGCTTCGGTCACGATGTTAGCCACATCCTTAAACGGATAGAAAAGCACAAAATAAATACTTTTGGTGAGTGCAGCGATACCTTAATTTGGCCAACCACGCGCGCTGAAGCAAAGCAGTTACTTGATTTTTTTTGCGACCATTTACTGGTACATTTTGGTCAGTTTCAAGATGCCATGACATGCCAGTCCCAGTACCAATGGTCTTTGTATCACAGCCGTTTATCGTTTGCTCTTAATACGAAAATGCTGCACCCGATGCAGGTCATCGAACAAGTGTTAACTAGCTTTGATAAGCAACCTATTGATATTGCTCAAGTTGAAGGTTTTATTCGGCAAATTCTCGGTTGGCGCGAGTATGTACGTGGTATTTATTGGCAAAATATGCCTGATTACGCCAGCAAAAATGCCTTAAATGCAAAGCGTGCCCTACCCGACTATTTTTGGCACGGCAAAACAAACATGAATTGTATGCACCATGCCATTACACAAAGCCTGCAAACGGCTTATGCACACCACATACAACGTTTGATGATCACGGGTAACTTTTGCTTATTAACCGCTATTGAGCCTAGTGAAGTAGATGAATGGTATCTAGGTATTTATATCGATGCCATAGAATGGGTAGAAATGCCCAACACTCGGGGAATGAGCCAATTTGCTGACGGGGGATTAATTGCCACTAAACCTTATGCTGCCAGTGGAAATTACATCAACAAAATGAGTGATTATTGCAAACGCTGTAGCTACAACATTAAAGAAAAAACCACTGAGGATGCTTGCCCATTCAACAGCCTATATTGGCATTTTATGTTAGAACATGAACAGCAGCTATCACAAAATCCTCGTATCGGTATGATTTATAACAACTGGTATAAGCAAGATGAATCTGTTCAGCAAGCCACTCTTAAACGTGCTAATTGGTGCTTGGATAATTTAGAAAAACTGTAATGACAAAGTACCATATTGGGTAAACTTGTTAATTAAATGTTTAATTATTTTGTCACTCTAGTGTAATCACGCTCTTTTTTAATAGCGCTGCATATTAAATAACACTTTGAGGACACAATGAAAAAAACACTTATTAGTGCAGCGTTTTTAGTTGCATGCAGCAGTAACGTACATGCGTTTAGTCAAGAAACCCACAAACGTATCGTGATTGATGCCGTTAACTACATGCAACAACACCCAAGCACAACACAATACGCTGCGTTAGTCAGCTATGCTCAGCAAAATAATATGACTGTCGCTCAGCTTGGCGAGCTACTTGGGCAAGCAGCCTATGACGTCGATGATTTTGAGGACACGTTTTTTTGTGGTGCTATTACAGGTTCTTGCGTACAAGCACCAGTTTGGGGTGCTGCAGAAAGTATTGTGAAATACACCAGTTATTGGCACTTTCAAAATCACACCCAAGGTGCTGATCAACATGGCAACGACTTTGGCGGCTACAACTATCAAAAACTAACAGTATGGGGAGCAGTTGATAATCTTGCCGCAACGTGGCTCAAAGGTGATTACCTTGATGATGGTAAAGGTGGTGAAACAGGCTGGTTCAATGCTGACTCTTCAAAATATAATAGCTATGGCGTTACTGAAGCCCATTACCGTATAGATAGCCAATCAAGTTACAGCATGTATGATGACTTTGAGGAAATGCCATTCCAACCTATCGATAACTTAGGGCAATACTGGTATCAAAGTTACTTACAAAGCGGTAATCCACAGATTTTAGGTTTTGTATTTCACACTACCGATTTACTCCAACCTCATCATACTTGGACAACCTCCGATCTAAATCACTCAAGCTGGGAAAGTTGGGTGAATGATTATTACGACCAAGAAAATCTCAATGATCCAGCACTCGTCTCACAAGCCATGGCGACCTTTGCTGCATTAGATACACAATCAACTGATGTACGCCCTTTGTTAACCCAAGGCGGTGCATTTTCGTATGCACAAGGTGGGATCGTGTTAAATTCAAAAGATCATTACGACCGTCTCGATACTGCAAAACAAGTGGTTCCTCATGCGATTGCGATGGTGGTTCACCTACTTAATCATGCCATGGTTGCTCGATAATGCGTGGGCTTTACATTTTGACAGCACTGCTAGGTTTGCTTTTTAGCAACCTAGCAGTTGCTGCGTTTAATCAATACACAGAATCTGAAATTGATCTCATGTGGCAGGTCTACAAAGAACAAAGCCCTGATATTAGCAAACAGCAAACACGTGAACGCCTTTACGAAAATCAATTTTTACTTAAGTACGCACAGAAAAACATGCCTGAGCTTGTAGAGCGCCAAGCGAGTGTTGGCTTTTCAACTCATTACCATGTAATGCGCTACTTAGATAATCTGTTTATTCATCAGTTAAATCTCACCGGTAAACCAGCTACAACTGGGCTTGAACCATTTGATAAACACTGGCTGAAAACCAACTTAGGGCTATATCCTCTGGATGGTCAGTACAGTGATGCCCAAATCAAACAGTTCAATGCTATTAAACTCGATTTGTTTGAAAACTCAATGACGCTGTACGAATTTATTGCACCTCTTTCTATGCAGACTCGCTTTCGTTTGCATCAAGGAGATAGCGAACTGTTCAAAACCGAAGTTTTAAAACATCGACAATTTCTTTTGCATTTAAAGCAAGCTGATGCGGTCATACAAACACAGCAACTTTCGCTACCCCATCTTTATTCTATAGCCAAGGGCGATATCCTAAGGCCTTCGATTCAAAGCTGGTTAGGGGTAAAAGGTATTATGCATGTAGAGAGCCCTATGTTAACTCGCTTAGAGAACAAGGTTACTGACGCTGAAATCCAGCAATATTACCAACAACACAAAGAAAGATTTCATTATCTAAAATCGGTTAAGGCCCATGGCGGCGAATTTACCGATAGAGAAGCGGCTTTAGCATTTAAAAAGCAAGCTGAAACAAGCTCAATACAACACGCACTAAAGCAATTAAATCAGCTCAATATTTACGCTCAATATAATAACTACTTAACCCGAGAGCATAAACGAAATTGGGCAGTACAATTAGCATTCACACAAAAGCCTCAACAGTTAAGTGAGGTAATACGCTCACCGAATGGTTTATGGGTGGTAGTAATGAGCTATGATCATGCGTTTGGCTACTTTAGCGCAAATGACGAAACGGTACGCTATCAAGCTAAAAAGGCCATCGCAATTGAAAAAGCCATAATTAACTACCAACAGAGTTGGTTGGCGTGGCAAAAAGCGCATGGGATTAAGTTATGAAATGGCTAGCTTTAGCACTTTGTGTGCTTTTTAGTGCTGCGGTTATTATGCATGTGCAATCAAAACATATTGCTTTAGTGCCTGCTGAAAAAGCACTGCTGCCCGTTGAGGTTGAGAAAAAAGATGTTCGTAATCAACAAGCAATGACCAGTATGCACGTAAAGCCAACTTTAATTGCAAGTGAAACAATCGATGAGGCCGATACAAATGCGGCAATCACAACCCCCGATTACTTTCCACCCATTGCAAAGCAGCCCCAGCAGACGAAGCGGTTTACAGGTGATCTTAATGACCATAAAGCGTATCAGGCATACCATCAAACACAACAAACTGAATTAGAACTTCGCTTTATTGATGCCGCAGAAAGTAAAATTGCTACTCTCGAATCTCTTTTAGAACGTGGTAAGCAAGCGGGATTGTCAGAAGATAAGCTTAATGAAGCCGAAGATAAAATTGCGGCTTTAAAGACGATGCAAGCGGAATTAGTTGCTAAACATAACGAAAAAAGCCGCCTCAAATGAGGCGGCAAAACTAACTAGGGGAAACAATGCTGTTGGTAATTACTTGTTTTCGAGTAATTTACCATTACCGATTTCAATTTTACGTGGTTTTAAAGCTTCTGGAATTTCACGCTCTAAATCGATACTTAGTAAGCCGTTTTCAAGGTCTGCACCAAGTACTTTAACGTGGTCACCTAATTGGAACTTACGTTCAAAGTTACGCTCTGCAATGCCTTGATGGATAAACTTACGCTCAGCATTATCTTGTTTATCAGCTTTAGTACCGCTGACTTTCAATGTGTTGTTTTCTGACTCAATGGTCAATTCACTGTCACTAAAACCTGCTACAGCCATAGTGATACGATATTTGTCTTTATCGAGTGCCTCGATGTTGTACGGAGGAAAACTTGGCTGCTTGTCTGTGCGAGCTGCCGCATCCATTAATGATGCTAAATGATCGAAACCGATGAATGAACGATAAAGTGGTGATAAGTCTACTGTACGCATAATTATATCCTCATATTTAAGCGATATTTTGTTAGTACTCTTCTATTGAACCAGTGCTAACAAAGTTAAATTAATACTATATATTTCAATTACTTTAGTTTGTTTGGGACCCATCAGGCGTCCTCACTAAACTATTTATGGGCGGGTAAAATCTTTTCAAGATTTTTAGCAAAAAAAATTGTAATTTTTTTAAATTAAATGAAAGTTAAGTGCTCTCAAACTGGTCTGAATAAGTTGATTTTAAAGGGCTAACAACGTACAAAATAACAATGAAAAAAAATCCAACTTTTTTAAAAAAATTTATCAGTGTGCTAAAAAATGTCGTTTTAATGGCAGTCGTTGTGTATGCCGTGACCGCATTTCAGCAACGTAATTTACTCTCAACTGATAAAACCCCTGCCCCCTATTTTAATTTAGCCACGCTAAAAAACCCGACAGAGCGGATGACCATTGCACAATTACAAGGCAAGCAAACAGTGGTGTATTTCTTTGCGCCTTGGTGCTCAATTTGTCGTTACAGTATGCCAAATTTAGAAAAGGCTCATCAGCAAGGTAAGTTAAATGCCATAGCAATTGCCCTTGATTACCAAAACATTACTGAAGTAAAACAGTTTACTAATTCACTCGAATTAACAATGCCGGTGCTACTTGGCAGTAAAAGTACAGGTCAAGATTATAAAATCAGTGCCTACCCAACTTATTATGTTATTGATGAACAGTTGGCCATTACTGCGCATTCTATGGGTTACTCAACAGAACTAGGCCTTAGAATGCGAACTCTAGATTAGCTCAATCGCTAATAATGAGAAAAAACAGAATAGTGCAATCGATTTTATGCGCTGTTTTTATTCATTTAATCCGTTAAGATGATAATCAGATAAACCATCGAGGAGAGCGATATGTTAACTGTAATTTTTGGCCGTGAAGGCTGCCCATACTGTGTTCGTGCAAAAGACGTTGCTGAAAAACTAGCAAATGAGCGTGACGATTTTAAATACCGTTATATCGACATCATTAAAGAAGGCATCAGCAAAGCAGATTTAGAACAGTCTGCAGGCAAACCTTGCCCAACCGTACCACAGATTTTTATTGACCAAGCCCACATTGGTGGCTTTACTGAATTCGAAGCGTACGCTAAAGAAAATTTAGGGTTATATCAATAAATTGTAAACGTGGTTGATTTTGGTAAATTTAAACTGATTAAATTATGACCAACATCAACCACATACAAATTAGTTGTAATTTATACAAGCAATTGCCTTGTATTTCCTATACAATGCGCGCCTCTTTAAATTCGTTGAGGCGTATTAATGTCAGAACCAGTCACGTTTGAATCTCTAAATCTTTCTCCTGCAATCCTTAAAGCAGTTGAAGAGTTGGGTTACAAGACTCCATCTGAAATCCAAGCTCAATGTATACCGTTATTGCTAGAAAGAAAGGACGTACTGGGACTAGCGCAAACGGGTACAGGTAAAACAGCAGCATTTGCACTGCCGTTACTAAATAATATTGACCCGTCTGTGAAGCAGCCACAGATCCTTGTTTTAACGCCTACGCGTGAACTTGCGATCCAAGTAGCTGAGGCATTCGAACAATATGCTAAGCATACTCGTGGTGTTGAAGTTTTAGCCCTTTATGGTGGCCAAAGCTATAGCATCCAACTAAGTGCACTTCGTCGTGGCGCGCAAATCATTGTTGCAACGCCAGGTCGCTTAATTGACCACATTAACCGTGGCACAATCAAGTTTGAGAGCTTACAAGCCCTTGTTCTTGATGAAGCAGACGAAATGTTACGCATGGGCTTCATTGATGATGTAGAAAGCATCATGGAGAAAACGCCACGTGAAAAGCAAACATGTCTTTTCTCTGCGACCATGCCTAAGCAAATTCAAAATATCAGCAGCAAGTACATGAATGAGCCTGAGCAAGTTCATATCTCTGCGCGTAACTCAACTGTATCAACGGTTGAGCAAGTATTTTGGAATGCACACGTACACAAAAACAAAGCTATCGTTCGCTTCTTAGAAGCAGAACAATACGATGGTGCAATTGTTTTCGTACGTACACGTAACGACACGGTACAGTTAGCTGAATTACTTGAGCGCGAAGGTTTCTCTGCGGCACCACTTAATGGTGACATGAACCAACAAGCACGTGAACGTACAGTAGATCGTTTGAAAAACGGCCTAGTTGATATCGTTATTGCAACAGACGTTGCTGCACGTGGTCTTGATGTAGACCGTTTAAGCTTAGTAATTAACTACGATATTCCACAAGATTCAGAAGCCTACGTTCACCGTATTGGCCGTACTGGTCGTGCGGGTCGTCAAGGTAAAGCGATTCTTTTCGTAAAACATAACGAGCGTTATTTACTTAAAAATATCATTCGTCATACGAAATCTGATATCGCACAAGTTGATTTACCAACAGCTAAAGTTGTTGAAGAAAAGCGCATTAAAGCGCTTCAAGACAAGCTTACAATTGCGCTTGAAAACAAAGACATCACTTTCTTTAATCAAGTTGCTGCTGATATGGCAGAAAAACTTGAATTAAGTGCTGAAGACTTAGCAGGTGCATTACTTTGTTTAGCGCAGCAACAATCACCAATCAAGGTTGAAGAAGTTAAAGTTCAACCACGTGGCGAACGCAATGAGCGTCGTCGCAATGAACGTGGTGATCGTGGCGACCGCCAAGGACGCGAGCGTAAACCTCGTGAGCCGCGTGAGCGCAACAGCCGTAACATGGGTCCTATGGATACTTACCGTATCGAAGTAGGTCGTGAGCACGGTGTACAGGTTAAAAATATCGTTGGTGCGATTGCTAACGAAGCTGATATCTCAAGCAAGTTCATTGGTGATATTCGCTTACATGACAATCACAGTACGGTACAGTTACCACAGAACATGCCAAAAGATGTGCTTGATCACTTCCAAAAGGTATTTATCTGTAAACGTCCGATGAACATGACGCTAACGCAAGACCAAGGTCCTGCGGCTCCTCGCTCTGAGCGCCCAAGTGGTGATCGTGGTGATAAGAAGCGTAACTTCAAAGACCGTGGCGAAAAACGTGGTGGCCCTCGTAAAGAGCGTCGTCCTGTGAGCTTCACTGCGAACTAATTGAAGCTTAAGCTTTAAGCAATAAAAAAACCTTGTCATGCGAGTGACAAGGTTTTTTTGTGTCTGTAGTAAAGCTGTCAGCTATTAGCCTTCAGTTTTTAAAGCCTCACGCTGGATTGCTGAGGCTTTGTCCTTATGAGCCGATGGCTGGGTATGCGTAGCTTGATTGAAGACCTAGTGGAATACCTAAGCCCCAGTACGCGAGTAAGAAGATACTCCAACCGATTAAGAAGGCGATTGAATACGGTAACATCATCGCAATTAAGGTGCCGATACCGGTGCCTTTAACATACTTTTGGCAGTACACAACAACCAGTGGGAAGTATGGCATTAGTGGCGTGATGATATTCGAGCTTGAGTCACCTACACGGTACGCAGCTTGCGTTAAATCAGGTGAAATACCCAGTTGCATCAGCATGGGTACAAAGATTGGCCCTAATAGCGCCCATTTTGCCGAGCTTGAGCCAACAAATAGATTCACGAACGCCGTTAAGAAGATAATGCCTACTACCGTGACTGAGCTTGGCAGAGCCATTGCTTTTAATAGTTGTGCGCCTTCAATTGCAAGTAATGCACCTAGGTTTGATTTACTAAATGCAGCAATAAATAACGCACAGAAGAACGCCATAACAATATAGTAAGCCATGCCGCTCATCGCTTTGCTCATTGCATCGATCATATCTTTAGAGCTTTTGAAGGTACCCACGGCAAAACCGTAGACGGCACCAGGGATCCAAAACAGTAAGAAGATAAGTGGCACAATTGATTGCATTAACGGTGAACGGAAATTAGTTAATGAGCCATCACTGCTTCGCATTGCAGAGTCGGCTGGCGCTGAGACAAACCAAAGTAGAGCAAGGCCTGCAATCATCACTGTGCTTGCAATATAGAACGCACGTTTTTCATCACTGCGTGCTTCATCAAAGGCAGGTAAGTCTTCAGTATCTCCATCAAGTGGCGTATTTTGTAAACGTGGCTCGATGATTTTATCTGTGATATACCAGCCTAATAAGATAATAAACAGGCTCGAAGCTGAGGTGAAAAACCAGTTGTTGAGCGGGTTAATCGCCATATCTGGGTTAATAATTTGCGCGGCACTTTGGGTAAAGCTTTGCAGTAACGGATCAATCCCTGATGGAATAAAGTTTGCGCTAAAGCCTCCACTTACCCCAGCAAACGCAGCTGCAATACCTGCAAGCGGATGACGCCCCATCGCATAGAAAATAACCCCAGCAAGAGGGATTACTAGTACGTAACCGGCATCAGTTGCGGTATGGCTGACAATCGCCACTAAAATAATAGACGGTGTTAAAAGCTGCTTAGGCGTTACTTTTAACATTAATTTAAGGCCGGTATTGATAAAGCCAGAATGCTCAGCAACACCAACACCTAACATAGCAACCAGCACTACACCAAGCGGCGCAAAGCCAGTGAAGGTTTTCACCATCGAAGATAAGAAGGTGGCAAGGGAATCCCCTGCTAATAGGTTATTTACAACGATGGCTTCGCCAGTGCGCGGATCGATTGCATCAAATGTAGTGCCCGAGAAAAGCCAAGATAAAAACCAAATAAGTAGCATTGCGACTAAAAAGATAATCGCTGGATCAGGTAGCTTGTTACCCACCCTCTCAATGGTATTTAGAAAACGTGCAATTGCACCACTTGGTGCCTGCACATCATTATTGTTATTCATTTTCAAATTCCCTGGAAAAATATCTCGTTAACCTTAACGTATCTAACTAATAAGGTAAATTTTAAGTTAATGTAATTACCTGATAAAGGTAAAGTGATTATGTAAAAAAAGCGACACAGGTCGCTTTACAGAATTTTATTTAATTAGATTAGGCTGCAAGTGCTTTCACTTCATCCCATAGGCGCACAACAAGCTCTTTATCTTCTTCGTTTAACTCACCGTTGCGATAAGCTTTAACGAGGCTAGATTCAACTTGATTATTTAACTCATCAATCGATAAGTTTAATTCTTCTACTTGTGCATAGCCTACAGCTAAGTCAAAGTGACCACGTAAATAGCCACCAGCAAATAGCTCGTCGTCTGTTGCTTTATCAACTAAATCATCAAAATATTGCTGCGCTGCATCAATATAACTTACTAAACTCATTGTTACTTCTCCTCTGGGTGCAGCCCATCTTGATGACCCACTGCATACATAATATGGTCATTGAAACCTGTGGTTACGCGAATATAACCACTTAATTCATCGTCTAACTCACTGTCACCCGTATCGGCAATCAGTGGTCGGCCATTCAAGGCCTGTAATTTAGTTTTAGTAGCCACCACAATAATGTTGTCGCGGCCAATAGCACGAATAAGTGCAGGGCTTAATTGCTGATTACCTCGGCCAAAGATATGGCCTTGGCCACCAATTAAAGTAATCACCAATTTGGTTTCTTTACCTTTTGTGAGCTCAAGTAATTGCTGAGCAGTTAAATCCTGCGCGATAAGCTCTTGGTCTGCCACTAAGTCTACACCTAGCAAGGTATTTTCAAGACCCATTTCATCCATTATTGCCGCGACTGTAGAACCACTGCCCATCACATACAAGCAGTCTTCATCCATTTCACTAACAACATAGGCAGCTATATCGGCAAGCACTAATTCATCGGTTTCTTTACCACCATTTTTAACTGCCTGAACATAACGTACTTCACTCGGCACTTGCATTTCACCATAGCGCTTAGCTTTTACCGTGCCCTCGCGAAATGCCTCTTCGTCGATATCCATTACATCTGCATCACCAAGGCTTACAAGTTCACCTTTAACCAGCATCTCAACAACACGCCCAGCTGCTTTTGGGGTAATAGCATAAACCCCAGAATGGATTTTACAGCCTGCAGGAATACCTAATACAGGAGTGCTATCGCCAACCGCATGACAAATATTGCGGGCAGTACCATCGCCACCTGCAAATAAAATTAGGTCGACACCTTGCTCAACTAATAGCTTGGCAGCCTGCTCTGTGTCATCTGGGGTGGTGATATCGTTTGTTTGGTAAATAACGTGGCTTTGAAAGCCTAACTGCTTTGCCGTTTGCTCGCCCATTTCACCGTTTACAGTGTAAATGGTTAAATCATCTTGATGGGCAAGCAGCACTTCAAGTGCCGCTCGGGTACGTAAGTTTGCTTTTGGCTCAGCACCAAGTTGCATTGCTTTTGCGGCGGTATCTGCGCCATCACTGCCCTTTAGTGCGACACTGCCACCTAAGCCGGCAACCGGATTTACAATCAAGCCTAATTTAAACTGCATCAGATAAAGCTCCTGGGTTGCCATGAAAATCGCGCTGCCACGTAAACTGTGCAGCCGTTAGTGGCCATGGGGTTTTATAGAAATCACTCAATGCTTTAAGCAGTGCTGTCGTGCGCTGGTTAAAACCAGATGCTAAAAAGCTCAACACTTGCTGGTGAACGCGCGCTTGAAAATCGAATCGGCAGGTTTGCTCGCCATTTAAATTATCAACCGATACATTAAAATCGAAACCTGCTGCAGTACTGAGCGCCCATTCAATAGCTTGGGGCTTTACTTCAACTGCTTCAAATTCAGCTTGCTGGTGCTTATCACGACCATCTGGGCAATACCAATAGCCATAATCTTCTTTTAACCGACGTGCCTCACCAGCCACCAGCCAATGGGCAATTTCGTGTAAGGCGCTGGCATAAAAGCCGTGGGCAAACACAATTTGGTGATAAGGCGTTTGCTCATCAGCAGGCAGGTAAATAGGTTCATCATCACCCTTTATCAAACGCGTGTTATGGCTTTGATAAAAGGTGTTTTCAAAAATAGCGATTAAGTCAGCAATCTGATGCATACGGCTTGAATTCATCTCGTTAAAAGCGTCACTAAAAACGAGGCGAATTGTACGGACTTTTCACTCCAAAGTAAAAGCAACCGCCCTCAGTTACAGGTATTTTGCGATATCAACATCATCGATTTGCTCTGGGTTTAAATAGCGTTTTGCATACTTTAGGTAAATACCTGATGTTAAGAATAATTTGAATACATCTTCATCAACATGCTGATCGGCTACCATCTTGGCTAAAATATCAATGGCAACACTGAGTGGCTTGGCTTTTTTATAAGGCCTATCGGCCGCGGTTATTGCTTCGAAGATATCAGCAAGTACTAACACACGTTCGGGTATTGATAACTGCTCAGCGGTTAATTTTCGCGGATAGCCTGTCCCTTTTAAAGTTTCGTGATGAGTAGAAGCATAGCGCGGAACTTTCGCTAATTCTTTCGGGAATGGCACACTACCTAGCATACGAATTGTGCTGATCACATGCTCATTGATCTTAAATCGGTCTTCCGCTGTTAACGTGCCTCGTGCCACAGATAAGTTATACACTTCACCAAGGTTATATTTATACTCAGGAATTGCCATGTTAATGCCTAAACTTTCTGGGTACTCAACGGCTTTTTCGTGTGGAATTAAATCACTTGGCTTATCGCTCAGGAGTGACTCTTCAACAGGTAAATGCTGATTTTTCAAATCAGCCATACGCATTTCTTCAAGGGGCGATAAACCTAAACTTGCGTCAAAATGACGCTGCCACTTGATGCTAGCAACCTCATGTAAACGAGACAACTGCGCTTCATCCATAAACTCACCACCAACATTACAAGCGGCAATGAAGCTAAAGTCTGCGTGTAACTTCTCTGTTTGTTGCTCAAGCTTTTGTTTAAGCACAGATTGCTGCTCTGGATGCGCTAATAGTTGCTCATAGTAGGTAATTTTTGCATCACGTAGTAGCACTTCAAATCGGGTGCGTACCTCATGAATACGGTTATAAATGGTTTCGAGCTTAGTGCCTTTATCAACAATATGCTCTGGTGTAGTGATTTTACCGCAGTCATGTAGCCACGCTGCTAAGCGGAATTCTCGTCGCTCATCCGGGGTTTTAAAACTGAACTCAGAAAACGCCTCATCTGTTGAACCTGATGCTGCATCAGCAAGCCAAATACCCAACTCAGGCACCCGCTCACAATGCCCTGCCGTATATGGCGATTTATCATCAATGGCTTGCGCTATAAGCTCTACAAACGACTCCATCAACGCTTTTTGTGAGTTTTCATGTTGCTCAATCGAGCGACTCATATCAACCATCGAACTAGCTAAATAATGAATTTCTAGAATATGGCTCGAAAGCGTTGAAACCTCATTGTAGTCACGCTGTTGAATTTTTTTATTCTCACCCACTAATTTAAGTATTGGGTTAACGATTGAAGAGGCAAAAAACCAAGAGACAGGCAGCAGCAAAAGCAAACATAACCCTGTAACTAATATTGAGATCTGAATCTTTTCTTTAATAATTGCTAGTACATCGTTTTTAGCCACAAGAACCGCAAAATAATCAATTTCATCAGATTGCATTTCACTACTGAGTGGCAGTTGCAATACAAACATATATTTCTCAACACCATCCTCATTCACACTTAGCATTTTGCCAAATTGATGTTGTCCATTAGCGAGTCCTATGGTTTGCTCATTTGTTTTGATTATCTTGGATAAGTCATCAAACGAGTGATGATGACCTTGTGTTTTACTTTTAGCGATTATTTCACCATCTCCACGATAAACGTACATTTCGGAAGAAACTAGAAACTGCATTTTTTGCTGTTGTTTAATTAAAAATGCACTCAAGCTAGAACTTGCAACATCAATAGCAAGCACTCCTCCCGTTTGTTCAGATTTTATTGTGTACGTATAACCAGGTATCTTTAGTAGATTAAAAATATACTGTTGAGTTTTGGTAACTGTGCCAACTTTTGCATCGTTAAACCATAACCGCTTTCGAGGGTCGTAATCTGGAGTTTGTTTGTATTTCCTATTTAATGATAGGTTTTCATCTAAATAATATGTAGTTTGATGACGAGACTCACCCTGTCCTAACACCTTAAAAATAAGCCATCTATCTTCAGCTCTAAGATCGTTAGGTTTTGGTAATTGAGCATGACCACGTAAATTCACAACTTCAATGAAGTCACCATTAGCATACCCTAACAACAATGAATGAAAGTCTGGGTGTTTGTTTAATACTTCTATTAGAATATTTCGCAAAGAATTATTTTCATCAAAGTTCCCTGAAAACAGTCTGTTATCGTGGATCATAACACTTAATGTATTATCTACCCGCTGATTAATTCGAGTGATGTGGTCAGCTATTTGTTGGCTGGTTGATTTGAATTGTTCGGTTTTGGTTTGAAGGACTAATTTTTCACTGAAATAATAGTGCAGACTGATCGCCACGATTCCAGTTAGCAAGCTCGCTAGTGCAAATATTAATAACACACTTACGCGTATTGAAATTTTAAATCTTCTTTCATTCTGTGAAAACAATGTGCGACTCCCTGCTAGCTCTAAATAATTATCCAGATATAAATAAATCTAATACATTTTGCTAAACTTACACATAAACCAAATAATCTAGACTCGTTAAATTTTTACTACTAACTGATTTCGACCACTACCTTTTGCTTCGTAGAGTGCAGCATCAGCTCTAGCTATCACTGATTTTTGCTGCTCCTCTCGCATTACTGTTAAACCAAAGCTAGCTCTAATTAATAATGAAAGCTCTCCAACTTCAAATGGTTCAGTATTCAGCTTGGAGATCATATTTTCGATTATTTTTTCAGCATCGGACACCGAACAAAGCGGTAAAACAATAACAAACTCTTCACCACCAAAACGATAAACATCATCGGAAGTGCGTAATGACTGAGTTAAGAAAGTAGAGAAAAGCTCAAGTATACCATCACCAACTTCATGGCCATGGTTATCATTGACCTGTTTAAAATAATCTATATCAGCCAAAATAACGCACACTTGCTTCATTTTTTGCTGCTGTTGCTTAGTTATCCGTTGATAGTCTTCATAACTATTATCAAAGGCTCTTCTATTCGGTAATTGAGTCAGTGCATCTTTAAATGCTTGGCTCTGCATTTCTTGCGCTAATTGACCTAGTTGCGTATTTCGAACAAAAAGTTCGCGGCGCATTAGGTGCTGATGGGCTGACATGATCATACCAGTTAAATTTACAGCTACATGCGCTAATATGACCATATATGAAGTATGGCTATTAATATCCTTGGTAAAAAAAATCACTAACAAGGCAACTACACTATATGAAAGGCCAAGAAAAGCTGACAACCTAAATGATACCAAAGTTGAAAAATAGAAAGTAATCAAAATTATTACATCGAAAAAAAGATGCAGTATGTAAGTACGCTCATAGGTATACGCCATTGATTGCATACTTAGAGATAAAAAAGCCATAAACAAAACTGTGATGTACTTAAATTGTTTTAAGCTCTTTACAAAACTAAGCCCTATTCCACCGATAATACAAATAGAAACAATAACGGTGCGACCTATCAAAGCAATGTTAGGCCAAAATTCAGCTTGAATAATCAATTCATCAAAGAACGTAACTAATGTTGTGACCAATGCAACTGTAAAACATAAAAACTGCGCGACCCTTCTATCCTGTTTAAATTTGCTTTGCAAAAATATTTGCTCGACCTGCAATGAATTAAACTGGCAAGCAAAGCGCTTTATTGTCAGATCTTTGTTTAATAACTTTGCAGCAAATGCGCCCATAAATACGTGCCTAATGAAATGAGTAACAGAGGAATGTTCAAATAAAGAGCTATTCCCCTATTATAGAATGATAGTTCATTAATTAAACTAGTCATTTTGTATAAAAATACCTCAAATTAGCCATTAAAAAGCAGGGATTAGTTACAAAGCATTAATAAAATACTCTTTATTTTTTTACCAAGCATTCTCGCCGGCCTCATCAGACTTGACTATATCGGTTTCTTTTAACGCTTCTCGAATCCATGTTTGCATGACTGGACACGCAAATACATGCTGACAATAAGCTTGTGCAGCACGCGAAAGCGTAACCTGATACGTTTTAAAGCGCAGTACCACAGGTGCAAACATTGCATCAACAATAGAGAATTCGCCAAATAACCACGCATTAGGATACCTTTGCTGTTGAGCCGAAAATATCTCATCGATACGGGCAATATCTTTTTTAGCTTGTTCTGATAATTCAACATGCCTTTTAGCGCGGATATTCATTGGCATTTCATTACGAAGTGCAGCAAAACCAGAGTGCATCTCGGCAGCTAGACTTCGCGCTTTTGCTCTTTGGGCTATTTCATCAGGCCAAGCGGCACCACTTAGATAAGCATCATTGATGTATTCACAAATAGCGAGTGAGTCCCACACAGTTAACTCAGCATCAATAAGTGCCGGCACTTTTTGCACGGGAAACGTACTTTTTAATGCTTCATAAAATTCAGGCGTATCTAGAACTAATTGTTGTTCTGTAAAAGAGATATTGAATTTACTCAGTAAATACCACGCTCGCAATGACCAAGTTGAGTAGTTTTTATTGCCAATAAATAATTGCATTGTACTTCCTTTAACGTTTAGATTGGGCTCACTATAAAACAGCAATTGGGCAATTACTCGCCAATTGTTTTTATGTTAACTATAAGAGATGCTGATACATTATGGATATTGATGCCCTCAGGACTTTTTGTGCCTTTGTTGATACAGGCAGTTTCACCCGCGCTGCAGCACAAATTTGCAGAACCCAATCTGCAGTAAGTATGCAAATGAAAAAGCTGGAACAAGACCTCGCAAGTCCGCTATTTGAAAAGCAAGGTCGTCAACTGGTGCTAACCCATCAAGGCCACCAGCTAGCAAGCTATGCAAAGCAATTGATAGCGCTTCATGATGAAGCCTTTAAGCAATTAAAAGCAGGCACTGGCAATTTACGTGTGCGCATTGGTTGTCCTGACGACTATGCTCATTCTTTACTACCAGAGCTTGTTGATGCCTTACACCAACAGTTTAATGCACTGGATTTACAAATAAGCTGCGCCCCAAGCACTGAGCTTAGAGCCAAACTAGACCAAGGTATGCTCGATTTGGTGATTGCCACTCGCTCGCCAGACAGCGAAGAAGGCTACTTATTACAATCAAGCCAAGGCGTGTGGGTGAAAAGCCCTGCTTTTGAGATTAACGATTCAACCCCACTTCCAATCGCCTTGTTTCAACGAGACTGTAAGTTTCACCTAGCCAGTATTGAGGGTCTATTAAAAACCGAGCGTCGTTTTAATATTATTGCCTGTTGTGGCTCAGCGGGAGCGTTACATGGCTTGATTGAACAGGGACTAGCAATCGGCAGTATGGCGCGAATAAGCATGCAATCGGGTGTGGAAGAGGTGAGCGACAACTCCCTACCGACACTACCTGTCATTGATATCGTCCTGCTATACGGTAATCACGGCCACAACCCTCTCAGCCATGAGCAGTTAAAACAGATTGTGGGACTGATAGCAAACACAGCCTACTCCCCTTATTAAAATTCTAACAGGCATAAAAAAGAAACAATCAACTTTACATCTGTTTTTCAATCTATTAGTGTTCCCTAAATATGCATGGATTGCTTATGAAAAAATCAATTACAAATAAAATTACCCACATCATTTTAGCCTTCTCTGCGTGTGTAATTATTTCCACAGCTATAGGTCAAGGAGACGATATGTTTAGCTGGTTCAGAAAGAAAAAAGAAGTATTTTTAAGCCCAGAAGTCAATGGTATTGTGACTGAAAATGGTCAACCTGTTGCTAACGTAGAGATAATTCGCTCATTAATCTACATAGATGAAAAAGTTCATCGCGACACTGCAATAACCGATGAAAACGGGTGCTTTCACTTTCCTAAGAAAACAATTTTATCTTCAATACCTAATAAATTGATTGCTGAGCATCGTGTTTCTCAAGAAATTTTTATTGAGAAAGGTGATGAGCTAACTCCTTTATGGGTTGCAACTCAGTCTGGGATTAATGAAATTCCAGAGTACAGTAAGAAGCTGTCATTCTTGAATTGTGAATTATCAAATCGATGGGTGCAATTTAAGTTCCCAGATAAAAGCAGTTCTAACTACAATTACTTAGCTTCAAGCATTTGTAGATGGGAAGATGACTATGTACCCACTTGGATTATTGAGAATAATGAGCCGAAGTACCGTATTCATGAAGGTGACTTCAATAAATTAACGGATAGATTTACAGGAAAGGAAATCCCAAATGAGCCATAGTATTTCACCAAGCACAGCAGCCAGTGTTGCGGCTCGTGTATATGATATTAGAAAATCAAACAAATTCAGTAATATATTCCACGAAGATTTTTTAGCGAATTTCGAAATCACCTCGAACCAAATCAAAGGCGTTAGTGGTGGCTTAATTAATCAGCTTCTTAACCGAACAACAGGATTTGCATTAACAGCACAAGGAATATCCCCACAATTTAAAGGTCATCATATTATAGGTATCCGCGGAACTGTTTTTACCTCCTGTTCTGATTGGCTAACCAATTTAAATGTAGCCATTACTCATGGACCTAAAAACTTAGAGGTGCACTCTGGTTTCGAAAAAGCATTTACCAGTATGAAGCCCATGTTTGAGGCTTATTTAAAAAGTCATAAACCTAAGTGCTTGCACCTTGTTGGGCATAGCCTTGGTGGTGCCATCGCACAACTTACGGCAATTTGGGCAAGTGAAAAAGGCATTCCTGTAAATTTATATACCTTTGGTGCGCCTCGGGTTGTTTTGAACCACTCCGTACATTCTGCCGCGCATAATATTGGCCAGTATCGCGTTACACATGGCGCAGACCCCGTCCCATGCGTGCCTGCTTGGCCGTTTAGCCATACATCTAGCGAATATCAAACGGCAATGAATGAAGGAGCATCTTTTAACATTGCGGCTCATTCCATGGAAGGAAGTTCTCCAGGGTATATCAAATCTGTTGATGTATTTAAAGACTACGCAAGCATGGAAAGCTCAATTAAGCCCCTTCACTACAACCATACTGTATTAAAGTATGATCAGCGCTTTAATGTTAGATTCTCGCTAAACTGGCAGCGAGTAATTACCAATGGCTTAATTACTTTTTTAAAGAAAACAGGACAATACGCCTTCATCTCTGCACAGGCAGGTTTAACTGTCGGGTTAACTTTTTATGATATTTTAGCCCGCTGCCTATATGAATCAGTGGTTAAATTTGTCGAGCTTACAGAAGAGTTAAAAGGGTTAATTGGCCACATGCTCGCGTTTGTTGGTAAAGCATCGTATGAAGTCAAAGAGCTTACCGCTCAATTTATTCGTTGGGTATTAGGTTTAATGATCAAAAAGCTATACATGGTAGCAAAACAGGCAATTGATCGTATTTAAGCTTCTATTGACCTTCTGCAATCAAAAACGCGGCAATATTAGAGCCGCGTTTTAAGTTTATAGTTCTTTGCTAAATCAAGTTAATCAATCGAACCTTTGATTGGTCCATGTTCGTGGCTTACATGTGGGTTTTGACCACGTTGGCGCAATAAGTGATCCATTAAGGTAATCGCCATCATCGCCTCAGCAATAGGAATTGCACGAATGCCCACACATGGGTCATGACGTCCTTTGGTGATCATCTCTACCGCTTCGTTGCTGGTATTAATGCTGTTACCCGGTATGGTAATGCTTGAGGTTGGTTTAAGTGCGATAGAGGCAATGATATCTTGCCCTGTCGAGATACCTGCAAGTACACCGCCCGCGTGATTTGATGTAAACCCGTCTGGAGTTAACTCATCACGGTGCTCAGAGCCTTTTTGCTCAACCACATCAAAGCCATCACCAATCTCAACGCCTTTTACCGCATTAATACTCATTAATGAGTGTGCAAGCTCTGCATCTAGGCGATCAAATACTGGCTCACCGAGACCAACAGGCACATTTTTAGCAACCACTTTAACTTTAGCGCCTACCGAGTCACCTTGTTTTTTTAGGTCGCGCATATATTCATCAAGCGCATCTAATTTACTCGGATCCGGGAAGAAAAATGCATTATTTTCTACTTCATCCCAGTTGTAGTCTTCTGCTTTAATTGGCCCAAGTTGGCTCAAACAAGCACGCACTTCAATACCATGAAATTGTTTTAGGTATTTTTTTGCAATTGCACCCGCCGCTACACGAATCGCCGTTTCACGGGCAGAAGAGCGACCACCACCTCGGTAATCACGAATACCGTACTTATGCCAGTAGGTATAATCACCATGACCTGGGCGAAATACATCGGCAATTTTGCCGTAATCTTTTGAACGTTGATCGGTGTTTTCAATCAGTAAACCAATGCTAGTACCTGTGGTTTTACCTTCGAATACACCTGAAAGAATTTTTACTTCGTCACTTTCGCGGCGCTGTGTTGTATAACGACTTTGCCCCGGCTTACGACGGTCTAAATCAATTTGTAAATCGGCCTCGCTAATTTCAAGACCTGCTGGTGTGCCATCAACAACGCCGCCTAATGCAACGCCGTGGCTCTCACCAAAGGTAGACACTTTAAATAGTTGCCCGATGCTATTACCTGCCATTAATTTTCCTCATTCCTAATGACTACTGAGACCGAGCCCTCAGGCTCGGCTTTTAAAACCTGCTGTTAATCTGCGAAATAGTTAACAAGTTGCTGTTTGCTGATCACAAACACGCCAAGGCCACCTTGTTCAAATTCAACCCACTCAAATGGTGCGCCAGGGTACAGCTCTTCCATATGTACCATAGAGTTACCAACTTCGACAAATAACAAACCGTTATCAGTTAGATGCTCAGCAGCTTCAGCTAGGATGGTGCGAGTAACATCAAGACCATCATGACCCGATGCTAAACCAAGCTCTGGCTCGTGATGGAATTCACGTGGTAAATCAGCCATATCTTCAGCATCAACATACGGTGGGTTAGCTACGATCAGGTCATATTTTTGACCCGGGACACCACTAAACACGTCTGACTGAATTGGCAGTACACGATCATTCAGCATGTAATCGCTAATATTAATATCAGCAACTTCGAGCGCTTCATATGAAATATCAACCGCATCGACCTGCGCATCTTCAAATGCTTGTGCAAGTGCAATAGCGATACATGCAGAGCCGGTACATAAATCAAGTATGCGCATTACTGAGCTTGGCTCTTCTAACCAAGGTGCAAAGCGATTATTAATTAACTCTGCAAATGGCGAACGTGGAATTAACACGCGCTCATCAACATAAAACGGCATACCTGCAAACCACGCGGTGTTGGTCAGGTACGGTACTGGCGTACAATCATTAATACGTTCTGCAATAAGTTCAGCTAAGCGGTTTTTCTCGGTGCTGGTTAAACGCGCATGCATAAGCTCTTTTGGCGCATCGATTGGCAAGCTTAATGCTGGTAATAGTAAGCTAACTGCTTCATCCCACGCATTATCTGTGCCGTGCCCAAAGAAAATACCACTGCTGGCAAATTGACTGGTTGTCCAACGTAACCAATCATGCAACGTTGAAAGTTCTGCAATTGCCTCGTCTAAAATTGCGTCTTCTATCTGGAAATGGTTCATGTATGTTCCTTAACTTTCAAAGTCTGTTCTGACGCGTATTGTACCGTCTTTTCAGTTGGTTTTTACTCGATTTTTAGCGTTTTTTTGTTTAGACTGCCGCCATGAAAAAAGATCCCCACGCCAACAACCACATTAGCACTGACGATATTGACTTATTTCGTCAGAGTATCAGTGGTGCCAAAGCATTTAAACAAGACACTATCCGATTCACCAATAAGCCTAAAGTGTCACAAGCGAAGCAATTTTCCCAGCAAAAAAAGCAACATCAGGCAGAATTTTTCTTTTCTGATGAATATGTACCAGACATCGACACTCATGGCACCGTAAGTTATGTCAAACCAGGTCACGATAGCTTTTTAGCAAAACAGCTTCGCCGTGGAGATTACCCACCTGATTTAACCCTTGATTTACATGGCTTAAATAAAGAATTAGCCAAAGATGAGTTGGCGGGTTTAATTCATGAGTGTAAAAAACAGCATTACTATTGCGCTTGTGTTGTGCATGGCATTGGTGAGCGCATACTTAAACACAAGGTACCGCAATATTTAGTGCAACATCCTGATGTGATTGCTATGCACCAAGCGCCTCTTGAATTTGGTGGTAAAGGTGCAGTACTTATTTTAATTAATCTTCCACAAAGTGATGAGTTCAGACGCTAACGTCTTTTTATCATAAGGTCTAAAGTGCATATTTTTTCGATTATCTTTCCACTGATTTTTATAGTGTTAAGTGGTTACATTAGCTCGCGAAGCACGTTTTTATCGAAAGAGCATATAGCAGGGTTAAGTAAGTTTACTTTTTATATCAGTGTGCCTGCTTTTCTATTTTTAAATATGGCCCAAGCCGATTTACAAAATAGTGTATCTATTGCAGGCTTTTTGAGTTTTTACATCCCGGTATTGGCCATTTACGCCCTCGGCTATGTTATTGACCGCTACCTCATTAGCAAGCAATCTGCGTCGTCACGTCATGCTGTATTTGCCCTTGGCAGTAGTTACTCAAATACGGTACTGGTAGGTTTGCCTATTATTATTGCAGCACTTGGGCAACAGATGGTCGGTATTGTATTTATGATCATCACTTTTCATAGCGCACTTTTGTTTACCCTCACCTTTTTGCTCAGCGCTAAATCGCAGCAAACATTCTCTTGGCGAGCATTTGCTAAAAACATGCTGCTCAATCCAGTCGTGTTAAGCATCAGTAGCGGCTTGGCTGTTAACCTACTTGGCTTTACACTTTTTGATGATTTTGCAAATGCCCTGAGTCTACTTGCGAAACCTGCCATTGCCTGTGCGTTATTTGTATTAGGGGCAAACCTTGCATTTTATAAAGTGGCCGACAACTTACAAGCATCACTCATTGCAACCATCATCAAGCTTTTAGTGTTACCGTGCGGGGTCTACTTTTTTGCAGGCAGCGTATTCAACCTAGAGCAATCATTACTGAACGTGTTAGTACTTTTAAGCGCCTCTCCTTTAGGGGTCAACGCTTATCTAATCGCCAATCAAATTAAGCAACACCAAGCGACACTGGCAAGTAGCGTCGTGCTTTCAACAGTATTGAGTGTAGTGAGCTTTAGTGCTTGGTTAAACGTGTTACTCTAGCTAGAAGTCATTACTAAAAATATTGAAAAAGCAGTATTTAATATATTCGCTATAATGAACTTGACTTATAATTGCACAACATCGTCTTTTAACTAATCACAAATTTATAAGCACCACTTTAGAAAGGCTTTCAGTGAAAACGATTTTACGGCATCAACGAAACTTATATAGCATTTTAATTTGCATCATTTTCGTCATTGGTTACGCATCTTATCTCACTATAAGTAATATAGTGGCTGAACAAAGTCGCTTACAACAACAGTCTATTGCCCCTGTTTTTTCATTGGTTGTCGAAGAACTCTACAAGCCTGTTCATACTGCTCAAGCCTTAGCGAGCACTGGAAGTTTAAGTAACTTACTTACTGATAGTGAACTAGACCAAGCCGCCATTCTAAACCACTTAGAACAGCTTCAGGAAAATTTAAATATGCTCGTTTTTGTAGCAAGTGAGCAACAACAAATGCAATTTAATTCTGATGGCACAACGATTGATTTACTAAAAGAGAATATCGAGTGGTATCCAAAAGTAAAAGCAATGCAAGGCGATACCGTTGCTATCTTAGGAAACCGCGAGAACGTACATTTATACGTAGATATCAAAGTTTATTCTGAGCAAGGCGACTTTTTAGGCTTTATAGGTGTAGGTAAAAGTCTTCAGTCATTTTGGGAAGCTTTTCAACAATATAAAGCTACACATGGCTACGACTTACTTTTTGTCAATAACGTTGACGAGGTGGTGCTTTCATCTCATCGAGACTTTCAAGCACAGTTTACTGATATTGTTAACTTAAATGAACTTAGTTGGTTCAAAAATGCGGCACAAGAGCTGGCCAACATGGAGAATTTGAGCAGTATCATTATCCAAATAGAGCAGGATGATCATGTTGTTACGCAATTCAACTTGCCCCAACTAGATTGGCGAGTTTTTTTAATATCGCCTATGGCTAAAAGACAAGCAGAAATTAACTATGCATTTTTCAGTCACAGCGCTCAATTGGCTGCAATTTTGTTTTTCTTATTATTGTTTATTTATGCTGCATTTGCTTATCAGCGTAAAAGTATTGAGGCAAGAATAAACATAGATCCACTCACAAAACTAGCGAATAGAGACAAAATAAACCACTGGTTTGAAGAACATACCGAAAAAGAGAATAGCCTCGCTTTAATCATGGTTGATATTGATCATTTTAAGAACATTAATGATCTGTATGGCCATAATACCGGAGATAAGGTTATTAAAGAGGTAGCAAAAATACTCAGAAGCAACTTAGGAGAGCAAGATGTTGCTAGCCGTTGGGGAGGTGAAGAATTTATTATTTTTATGCCTAACACAAGTCTATCGATTGCGAGCCAGTTAGCTGAAAAAATTAGAAAAGACATTGAGTTAAATTTATTTACCGTAAATAGTCAATCATTAAAGGTGACGGCAAGTTTCGGAGTTACTCAAGCACAAAGAGCTGAAAAACTTGAGAGCATTGTAGCTGATGCTGATAGAGCGTTGTATGAAGCAAAGCAGCAAGGCCGCAATCGTGTGCGTAAAGCTTTTTAACTTAAAGCCCACCCGATACATCGATAAAACTGCCTGTTGTGAATGAGGCTTGCTCACTTGCCAAAAAGTAAATCGCTGAGGCGACCTCTTCTGCTTCACCACCGCGCCCTAGCGGCAACTTAGATTTTAACCTATCAACTCGGTTTGCTTCACCGCCATCGCGTTGCATATCGGTATAAATACAAATACGCATTCACGCCAAGCGCTTTTTCTCATCAGCGACCTGCTCTGCACTTGCGTGATCTGACTTATAGTTAATACACACATCATAGCCATGTCTCGTAAACAGTTTTGCTGTCGCAGCCCCTATACCGCGGCCGCCTCCGGTAATAAGAACTACTGGATTCGTATTCATTCTGACTCCCTGAAAACTAACCTAAATTGCTCACACACCAACGGCATCTCAGGGTGACATTGATAGCCTGTACCTGCGAGCTCTCGTTGATAATAATCCCAATGCACACGCTGCCAGTACTCAAGGCTTTTGTCGCCCTCGCCTTCTAATGCGGCGTAATCGGCGCTTATTTGATTATATGGGGTAATAGTTACAGAGACGGTTTCAATAATGCCGAGGGGCTGTCCCTGCCAATTGGTAAAAATAGCTAAATCACCAACTTCAGGAAGGGTTTCATTATTGGCTTTAAACCAATAAAGTGAAGGGGTTGTGGCTTGTTTTACGCCATTTAAAACCAGTAATGCGCATTCATTAGCATCTTGCTCATTGTCACAAAAATGCCAACTTGGTAGTTCAGTCACTGCGCGGCCTGATTGCTCATTAAAGCGAGCAATCAACTGCGCGATACGCTGCTCGTTACTTAACAGCTGCAACGACAGAAATCTCTACAAGTAGTGCGTCACGCGCCATTTTTGCCTCAACACAAGCGCGAGCAGGCGCATGACCTTGTGGTACCCAAGCATCCCAAACTGCATTCATCTGTGCAAAGTATTCCATGCTTTTCAAGTAGATTGTGGCGCTTAGCATGTGCTCTTTGCTACTACCTGCTTCAACAAGTAGCGCTTCGACCTTATCCAGCATGGTTTGAGTTTGTTCGGTGATATCTTTTTCGGCATCGGCACAAACTTGGCCGCATAAGTAAACTGTGCCGTTATGCTTAACGATGCGGCTCATTCGGGCACCGGTTTGTAAACGTTCGATTGTCATAGTAAGAACTTAAAAAATTAACAGTGGCGCTAATTTAGCAAATCCACTGTTAGATTTCGACGTTATTTGGCGAGTGAATACTTAGGTAGTGACTGCGCTGTTTGTGTTCATCATATTCGATAACAGCAATCGCCCCGGTATTGAAAATAGGCATATGACCTGGACTTAACTGATCAACTAAATAGCTAACAATAGGCATATGAGCAACGACCAACCAAGTATTGCAGTCTGGATGCATAGCAATCAAGGTTTCGAGGTAATCAGCGGCAACTTGCGGCACACCATCAGGGGTAATGTCGTTACAGGTTTCATTAAATTGTAACGAAATATGTTGCGTAGCATCGGCAGCTGTTTGTTGAGCACGAATGTAAGGACTTACCAACAGAGCATCCGGTTTATGATGTGTTGCTAACCATTGCCCCATTCGACTAGCTTCTTGGTGACCGGTCTCGGTCAGTTGTCTTGCTGCATCATCTGCTTGCATTGGCGTAGCTTCGCCATGGCGCATGATTAAGATTGTTTTCATAAAAAATCAACCGATTAAAGAATATAAAACAGTAGCCAGTTTGCTTGATTGTTCGCTATATTAGAATATCATCACTAGATACATTAAACATCCGTTTATGATATTCAGGTAGATTTTCGTAGCTCTGTCTTTTTAGCTTTCCTGAAAATATCATCTGTTGTTAGGACATTAACGCACTCTTTCAGGAGCATCTTTTGAATATCAGCCGCAATGATAACAGAACATATCACCCCCTAACACTGGACAATGGTCTAAAAGTACTTTTAGTGCAAGACTTAGAGTCAACAAAATCAGCGGCTTCTATGGCGATTAACGCAGGCCATTTCGACGATCCTCTTGACAGACAAGGCCTAGCGCACTTTTTAGAGCACATGCTTTTTTTAGGCACTGATTTGTACCCAGAATCGGGCGGTTTTTCTAATTTTGTATCACAATCTGGTGGCAACACCAACGCCTGGACTGGCACTGAGCACACTTGCTACTTCTTTGATATAAACAGCCAGCAGTTTGCTGAAGCACTAGCACAGTTCAGTCGTTTTTTTATCGCACCACTACTAAATCCTAAAGAGACAACAAAAGAACGCAATGCCATAGACGCAGAATTCAAACTAAAAATAAAAGATGATGGCCGACGAATTTATCAGGCTCACAAAGAAACGGTGAACCCAGCACACCCTTTTGCAAAGTTTTCGGTTGGTAACCAGCAAACCCTCGCGGATCGTGAGGGCTGCATCAGTGATGAGCTACGTGCTTTCTTCGATAGTCATTATCAGGCTCAGTGGATGACACTGGTGGTCTGCAGCAATGAAGATATTGCGACCATGACCACTTGGGTAAAACAGTTATTTAGCGAAATAAAAGGTCAGCCAAAAAGTAAAGAGATTATAGAGCAGCCACTTTACCGTAAACAAGACTTAGGTAAGGTGTTACACATTGAGCCACATAAACATATGCAAAAGCTCATTATTAGCTTTGCAATGCCAAATATAGATGACTTTTATCGTCACAAAACCGTTAGTTTTATCGCTCATTTACTTGGCTACGAAGGCAAAGGATCGCTGTACTCTATTCTAAAAGAGCAAGGCTGGATCAATGCCCTCTCAGCAGGTGGTGGCATTAATGGCAGTAACTTCAAAGATTTTAATATCAGTATGGCGTTGACTGATGAAGGTATTGAATACTATGAAGATATCGTCGAAATGGTGTTTGAGTATATCTGCTTAATTAACCAAAACTGCGATAAATTGCCGCGTCTTTATCAAGACAAAAAGAACCTCTTGCAAATTGCCTTTGATAACCAAGAAAAAGCACGTTTAATTGATTGGGTGAGTAACTTAAGCATTAATATGCAGCATTACGATGAAGCCAATTATGTGCAAGGCGATTATTTAATGGAAGGCTTTAACCGCTGCGCTCATGAAATTGCCATGCAATGGCTAACACCTGATAACATGCGCTTGGTACTCATTCATCCAGGTGTTGAGCCTGAGCACACTACAGCTTGGTACAACACCCCTTATAAAGTAGAGGACATTTCAACAAGTTGGTTAGAAGCGCTAAGCGAAATAAACACGCCATTACCACAGATGTGCTTACCAAGTGCTAACCCATACCTCACCAAAGAGGTTGAGTTATTGCCTTTAGAAAAGCCAACTAAATCACCAGAGCTTTTAGTCAAAAGAGAGGGCTTTGATTTTTGGTTTAAACAAGATGCGACTTTCAGAGTGGCAAAAGGGCATTTTTACTTAGCAATGGACTCAACCTTTGCGATTAAAGATGTTAAGCACATGGCCCTTACCCGCTTATTTGCAGACTTGTTTATGGACAGTGTAGCTGAGCAGTTTTATCCGGCTGAGCTTGCTGGCCTTAGTTATCACTTAACCTCTCACCAAGGCGGGTTAACTCTACACACTGCCGGTCTTTCATCGAGTCAGTTGGAGCTAGTTAATGAGTTACTTGAAGCACTCTTTAATGTTGAGATCTGCGCAAAACGCTTTGCTGAGTACAAAAAGCAGCTCGTTAGACATTGGCGAAACAGCAATCAAAACAAACCTGTTAGCGAGCTATTTAGTATTTTGGGTGCGCAAATTATGCCATGGAACCCAGAGCCGAATGCCTTAGCACAAGCTTTAAAAGATACGAGCTTCCATCAGTTTAATTGCTTTAGAAATGAGTTTTTTAAAGCCTTGCACGTTGAGTCTTTTTTACATGGTAACTGGCAACGCTCTGATGCGCTTAAGTTCCAAAAACAAGTGACTGAACACTTAGCTGGCAGCACCACAATTATTGATTTAACGCGACCACTAAACGATATAACCGAAGTAGATCAACAGCGCTTCATGTTAAATTGCAGCGATCATGCAATGGTACTGTACTATCAAGCACAAACGGATGACACCAGCGAAAAAGTGCAAATGATGGTACTTAACCATTTAATAAATCAAGATTACTTTAATGAGCTAAGAACAAAGCAACAACTCGGCTATTTAGTTGGTGCAGGCTATGCTCCGTTTAATACCCGGGCGGGTATCGCATTTTATGTGCAGTCACCTAAGCACAGTGCTGATGAGATACTTCAGCGTCACCAGCAATTTATTAATAATTATGTATCACAAGTAAACAGCATTTCTGAACAGCAATGGTTAGATACCAAAGCGGGTCTTGTCACACATATTGCTGAAAAAGATAAAAATTTACGCTTACGCTCGCAACGTTTATGGTTGGCAATCGGTAATCGCGATACTGAATTTAATATGCAACGGCAGCTTTTAGAGGCACTTGATAAGTTAAGCCTTGCTCAAATGCAGCAGTATATTACCGAAACCTTTAGTGAAAACAGGCCAAGAATAGAACTTTTAAGTGAGCCAAAGGCCAAAAAACAGCCAAAAACAACCCTTTCTTCGCATTCTCTTTGACTCGAACGCGAGCTTAGATTAGATTAATTGTTGCGAATTAAAGTAATGCATTAATGACAAAAATAATAAAAATGATTTCTGCTTTTTTAACAATAAGTATGGCTGGGATTTTTTCTGCATCCGCCAGCCCCATAGAGCTTGAACAGAGCACATTGTTGCTTATTCCAAGTGCTATCATGATGCTGTTATTGCCATACTTATTGTTCATAATTTTTAAACTAAAACGCTCTCGACAGCAACTTCGTATCTCAGAACATCGTTTAAAAAGTACCGTAGAAGGTAGTGGTGACACCCTCTGGGACTGGAATATTAAAACCGGCGAGGTGCTACGAATTAATGATAAATACACTTCAGATACAAATAGTAGCAGCGGCTTTCCCCCTAATCGCGAATTAATTCACCCACACGACTTACAACACGTCGAAACAGCCCTTAAAAAACACTTCGCCGAGCATACCGCTTTTTTTGAAGCGAGTTACCGCATTAAAGACAGCTTTGGTCGTTGGCACTGGGTACTAGATCGCGGCAAGATCATCGAAAAAGACGCAAACCTCAACCCTTTGCGTATGACTGGCACTGTAAGAAATATTTCTCAGCTGAAATCAACAGAAGCGCGTTTAAACCTATTCGCTAAATGCGTTGAGTCGCTAACTGACGCCATCGCTATTTACGATAAAAACTTCAAATTGGTTGACTTAAACCCAAGTTTTTTAACACTATTTGGTGGTACACGAGAGCAATACTTAAAGAAAGATTTTACCTTAAATGGCTATGACCAAAGCTATGTAGATGAAATTAAAGCCACTGTAAAAGCGACAGAACACTGGCAGCAAGAGGTAAAACTTCGCAATGCGAAAAGACAGCTGTTACCAATTGAAATTTCAATTGATGAAATCAAAAATGAGCACAACCAAATATGTAACTACGTAGTTGTTTTTTCAGATGAAACTGAGCGTAAAAAAGCGGAATCACAATTACATAACTTATCAAACCGTGACCGTACAACGGGCTTACCTAACCGAAACTTGTTTTTCACCAATCTGAAAAAGCTCGCTAAGCAAGATAATCATCACGCTTTGTTAGTGTTTGACCTAGATAACTTTAAGAAGATTAACGACTCTCTGGGTCACCAACTTGGTGATAGCTTATTGTCTAAGCTTGCGATGCGCTTGAATAAGTTAACCCGCGAAAAAGATGTGTTTTATCGTCTTGGCGGGGATGAGTTTGCGCTCGTAATGTCGGGCACCAACGATATTCATACTATCACTCGCATGGCTAAACTCTTTTTAGCCGCAATTGCTACACCTTTTAATATGGCAGGCCATGAACTGGTGATCACCTCAAGTGTCGGTATTGTGCTGTTTCCTGAAGATGGTAATACCCCCGAGTTATTACTTAAAAATGCGGATACAGCCATGTATCACGCTAAGAAAAAAGGTAATAGCTATCTGTTTTTCAACGACACAATGAACCGTGAAGCGGTTAAACGCTTACAAATCGAAAATTTAATGCGTTACGGTCTTAAAGAAGACCACTTTGAAGTGTACTACCAGCCAAAAATGAATATTCGTACAGGTAAACTAGATGGTATGGAAGCCTTGGTACGCTTCATTACCCCGAAAAAAGGTGTAATTAGTCCAGGTGTGTTTATTCCTATTGCTGAAGAAACTGGGCAAATTATCGAAATTGGTGAAGTTGTTTTAAACAAAGCATGCCGCGATGTAAAGGCGTGGATTGACCAAGGGTTATTCAACGGTCGTGTTGCAGTGAACTTATCCGCTAAACAGTTCAGCTTGCCCGATTTAACCACCCGTATTGATGTGATTTTGCAAAAGAATGAACTGCCCTCTTACTTCCTTGAACTTGAGATCACCGAAGGTACGGTTATGGACGACCCAAACGAAGCTATTTCTGTCATGCGCTCACTCAGTGCCCGAGGTATTCACCTTGCAATGGATGACTTTGGTACAGGCTACTCATCGTTAGCTTATCTAAAACAGTTCCCGCTTAATACTTTGAAAGTTGATAAAGCCTTTATTGACGACATGCAAACAGAACGTGGCCGGAATATGGTCGACTCGATTGTAACCATTGCTCATAACCTTGATTTACATGTGGTTGCAGAAGGCGTTGAACAAGCCGAACAAGTCATGATGTTAGAGCAGTTAAAATGTCAGACGGTACAAGGTTACTATTACTCAAAGCCACTATCACAGCCAGAATTTACCGCCTTCTTACAAAAGCAACTCGATAAATCTGCGCCGAGCCTACTAAAAACAGCAAAAGCTTAAGGTCGCCAGCCACACGATTGATGGCCAACGTGACGCACAAATGCGCGGCGGTAGTGCATGTTAAATAAACACCAAGCAACAGGCCCAAGCACACCGCCTAACAGCACCCAGCGCTTTACCGGCATTCCTTTAGACAGAGACTCTAAATACATCACCAAAATAAATACACAACTCAAAAAGATAAATAACACACAGCACCTCATAAAAATCAGCGGCAGTGTACATAATTTCAGCAAGCTTTAAAACTTCACTCATGCTATAACCTCTATAAGGCTAATTTATACTGGCCTTTATGTTACAAAGCTTTACTTTCTAGGCTGTTGAAATGATGTACAAAAAGCAACCTCACTGCTATTATCGATGCGTGCTATCAGCACAAAGGAATATAAAAAATAATTATGAGGAATCGTTATGTCTGAAGAATCAGCTAACATCTATGAAGCACCAGAAGCTGAGCTTACTCAGCAAAACAACGGTGGTAATAAACCTATTTTAAACTTTGACCGCTTCTCTGCTTGGGGCGTGTTCTTTTTATGCCTTTTCACATTTGGTATCTATAGTGTTTATTGGTTAGTGAGCCGAACTAATAAAGCCAATGCATTAGCAGAAAACCAGATAAGCCAAGGCTTAGTTTATGGCTATGTTGCTTTGTACATTGTGAATATTGTGTTGTCTTTTGCAGGAGTTTCTCCTGAAATTGGTGGTATTGTGTCACTGATTTCGTTTGTTGTTGCAATTGTATTAATTTTCTCTCTTCGTACATCGATTAAAGAGTTAATTAATGAAGGTAGCAATGAACCAGTTCATTTAGGTGGTATTTTAACGTTTTTCTTTAACGTTATTTATTTCCAATACAAAATTAACGAAGCTATTGATAATCAAAAATAATCGTTTCGTTATTTAATAAAAAAGGCATTGAATTCAATGCCTTTTTTATTGCCAGTTGCTATTAGGGTTTTACAATGCCCCGGAGTGCTTCACATTTAAATAAGTGTTAAGCACATGCGGTAGTAGCTGCTCAGGGTTACAGTCTATGGCTATTACACCTTGCTTTTTTAGCTTCGCCATATTGGCTTTATGTGAATTTAGTAGTGCTAATGCTGCACAGTAACTGGTTGCATCTTCGTACTTTTCAATAGGCTCATCGAGCACTTCATTTACAGCACGGTTATTAATATTAATAAGTGCCACTAAGTGGTGTTTTTGTAATAGCTTAATTGCAGGCATTAACTCATCAATGCTTTGCTCATCAAGGGTGGTAACTAATAACACTAAAGAACGTTTACTGCGTTTAGCAATTAATTGGTTCACAGCCACTAAATAGTCACTGCTGCTCTTATCTGGGTATAGATCATAAAAGTGATTCATTACCCGTGATACATTCTGTACGCCTTTAACATCGGGTAACCAGCGCAGGTTTTGGTTAAAGCTTTGCATGCTAAACCAGTCACCTTGCTTTAAAACTGTATGCGACAGCAGTAACAATGCATTTAAAGCATGATCAAAGTGGCTACCTTCATTGGCTTCGATGGCCATTTTTTTAGAGGCATCGAGCATCACTATAACATGTTGGTTTTGCTCTTCTTGATACTCTCGAGAAATGAGTTTTCGACGCTTACTAGTCGCCTGCCAGTCTATTTGTCTAACACTATCACCTTGGCGATATTCGCGTAACTGCTGAAACTCAATACCATCACCGCGCTTTTTAGTGAGTTTTAACCCTGAAATAGGCTTATTCACTACGCCATTTAAATGCTGCTTTGAAGTCACACGGCTAAAATCGGGATACACTTTTAGTTGAATCGCTTGCGCAGCTAGCCAGTTTGTTTGCCAAAGGCCAAATGGCGACCCAACCCTAAGTTCAATGGCACTGATCTGCGCATCGCCTCGCTTGTGAGCGCGTAATGTAAAGCTCTGCTTTGCTTGTTGCATTGCATCAATAAACACCGTTTGCTGCGGCTTTTGCAGCTCAATTGCATTGCTCAAATGAACACTGACATCTAGCATGGTCGCATGCTTCGCTTTGTTTTTAATCACTATCTGCAAGGGTTGGCGTCGATACAAAGCCATGTTGAGATTCGTTTGTGCGCTTACTTCAAGTAAAGGCTCTGACTTTGCCGCCATATAATCGAAAAATGCGACCAATAAAGGCACTAGGAGCAAGGCCGTTAACACTAAGCTGTCAACCGATGCAATGGCACAGACAAACAACAATAACAGCAACAAAGCTGTTAATTGTACTAAGCGTTTTGCAGGTCTATGCTTGATGCGATTCATGAGCGCGGCGCTTCAACACTGGCTAAAATGGCATTGATCACTTCATCAAATGACACCCCTTCCAGCTCCAGATCAGCCGATAAAATTAATCGGTGCCTTAAAATATTCACTGACACTGACTTCACGTCATCTGGGGTTACAAAGTCACGACCATTCATTAATGCCATTACTTTTGCGGCTTTAATAATATTAATTGAGGCACGTAACCCTGCACCGTGCAACACGCCCTGCCAAGTTCGTGAACTACGCACGATATCAACGGCATAATTAAGTATTTGTTCGTCGACTAAGATATCAGCACAAAGCTGTTTAATTTCCGCAATACGCTTAGCATCTAATACTGCTGGCAGCTGCTCTACTTTGGTTTCATTAGACACAATTTGTGTATTCAGTTTTAAAAGCTCAACTTCCGATTCATGAGAAGGAAAACCAAGCTCAACTTTCATCATAAAGCGGTCTAATTCAGCCTCTGGCAGTGGATACGTCCCCTCTTGATCTAATGGGTTTTGAGTCGCTAATACCATAAACGGTGAATCAATAGATAATGACTCCCCATCAATGGTGATTTGTTGCTCTTGCATCACCTCAAGAAGGGCTGATTGCGTTTTTGCTGGTGCACGGTTGATTTCATCAGCCAGTAAAATATTAGTAAATGCTGGGCCTTTTTTGATATTAAATTCACCTGATTTCATATCATACAAACTATGACCAACAACATCTGAAGGCATTAAATCCGGTGTAAACTGCACTCGCGAAAAGTCTACATTTAAGCTTTTTGCTAAGGCTCTAACCAGTAGCGTTTTACCAAGCCCTGGAACCCCTTCAAGTAACACATGACCGCCCGCAAAGAGTACCGTAAGCACATCTTCAACAATGGCATCTTGACCGACTAACACACGCGAAATGTTATGCTTTACTTGTTTTACTGCATCAGCTGCCTCAACTAAGCTCATGCGATTAGTGTCTAATTCCGTGCTCATAAGGCATTCCTTAATTGTTTAAATCGTTTTATAAATTCTGTTCGTTGTTCTTTTGACTCAGGCAACTTGCTAGCAAGCAACTCTGCCACCTGTTGTTTTTCAAAATGAGTTAAATTAGCGATGATCTGCGCCTGTTTTTCAGCACTGAGCATCTTAAAGTTAGGCACTCGCGACTCTACTCTGGCGTAAAAATCTTTTTCTAGAGCAGTAAATAACACGGCTTCGTGACCATGCTCAGAATAAAAGTTTGCTACTGCTCGAATATGCTGATTAAAGCTGGTTTTTACATCGAAGTCAGGAGCATAAGAGCGGCCGATGCGACTACTGATATGCCATACTGCAAGCACAATTAATAACAACAACGTCACCACACATTGCCAGCTCCAGTGCCATAATTTGGCAAACCAATTTGGGTAAGTTAGGTAAGGTACATAGGTTACTTTTTCAGCCCCTTTACTTAACCAAAGTAATAAACTGCCATGATCAAGGTGGCGAAGTCGGTAATTGGTAAAAGGTAACAGCGATGGCATCACAATGACTCGACCTTGACCAAACGCAAAGTCACACATTAGGGTGTTACCGTTATCATTATTGGTACTCACACCGGGGCAGTTTTCAATAAAAAAGGCACGGCTTAGCTCAAGATCAAGCTCAGTGTTTTCATCAATTGAGAGCGTACTATTTTTATGCCCCTCTTTGAGCATTGCAAAATCATATTCAAAGACATCTTCTTGGCTTTCTACATTAATACCAAGCTGACTAAAAAATACGGTGCTATCAATTGCCAGCTCATCACGTTGCCTGTTTAATACATAAATCAAGCGTCCGCCTTCAGCGACCCAATCAGCCAGCTGTACATCTAACTGGTAGGAGTCAGCAAGCACTGCCTCATCTAAAATTAAGATACTTTGTGGGTCTATGTTTAACTCATCACTTTGAGCTTGCTCTGCCAAGCGCTTGTTTTTATTCCAATCGATACCATTGGCTTTAAGTAGCCGCTTAGCCATCGTGAAATTATCTTTTGCGACATCACTATGAAAGCCGATCTCTATTTCTTTTTTCTGCCAATCTAAAGAGGCAATACCCGCAATAGCAAATAGGCTAAACAATACGAGCGCCGCAATAAACACAACTTTAAGCTTCATGGGCTTGCTCCTTAGTCTCTGCTGTCATAGCTGTAATTTGCTCAATCAGCTCGATAAAGTCGATATCAGGGGTTTTATGGCCCCAAGCGACCGTGACCCACGCAGAAAATAAGCGAGCAAAAATTGCTTGCCCTTGATTTGGCACCCTAGCATCAATTGCAAGTTTACATTCGCGCTCAGTCATAGAGCGGTGTAAGCGCACTTCATGTTGTTGCTGCGCCCAACTCAGCGCATGATGAAGCAAATACGCCAGCGCCAAGCGGTGCTGCCCTTGCTCAAAACACTGCTTTGCTGCGGCAATTAAATCAGTAGGTAAATCCTTACTTTTAATTTCTGCAAATAAGGTTGGGATCACTGGCTCTTCATTTACTTTACTGCGCTCAGGCAAGCTTAAGTTGGCAAAAAAACCGCGTTTTTGCATCAGGTAATAAACTAGCCAAATAACTAATAAGCCGACCAATACCCAAACTAACAAGCCAAACACTTCACCAATGGCAGTAAATACATCGATAAACCAAGACCAGTCACTATCTGATGAACTCGCTTTGGCTTCGATATTTGGCACCCACGTAGTCTCAGTTTCAATGACATTAGGCTCATTATAAAGAGCAGTAACTTGCTCTTTCACAGCTTGCTTATCGATTTGCTCTGCATAGCTTGTTGATGGTTGCAGCGTAAATGTTGTCAGCAGAAGAAGTGCTACAGCACTGACTACGCCTGCAAGACGGGTGCGAATATTTTTAAATGCCAGCTCGATATCCCAGCCCTCTAGTTCAACTCGGCGGTGTAAATAAGCAAGGAAACCGCCAGTAACAAAAAGCGGCGCCACTAATGAAATACTGAAGATATAAATAAAGTTAAACGCTATCTCAACCCAGATTGGCGCTTCAAAAATTTGGTACATGGCTTCTTGTGCAGAGAATGAATGGGGCACAAGTGCAATTGTCAGTGCCGATATTCCCATCAATAAGATAAACTCAAAATGTACACAAAACAGCATCCACAATGTTTGTTTGGGCTTAGTTGAAGCAAACAAAACCTGCTTACGTTTGGTTTTGCGTTCACCTGATAGTCGTTCAAGTTGCTCTACGGGGGCTAGAAATGCTCTATTAGGGCTGAGCCTAAAAACGGTTAAATGCGCAAGCATATCAGTCATTTTTAACTGCTTGAGTAACTTTAAGCTACTCATTATGCTGACTGGCTGATTGAAAACCGCTTTTGACATGTAATCAAGTAATGGTCGCTCAAATACAGGTTTAAGCCACCAAACAACAAAGCCGCCTATGCCCCAGTTTACTAGAAAGCCAACAATTAAAAATACGGGCACGGCCATCATCAAATACAAAGAGACCAATGCGACAGCATGCTGCTTAACTAGCAACACTGTTAAATCAAAGGTTTCGTAAGCACTGCGCTTGCGAGGATTGAAGCTAAGACGATTAAGCTCCATAGCGCATTCCCCTGTACAAGCGAAAAATGACATAAGCCCAACAACCGCTGCCAACTAAATATTTAACTTCGTTAGCAATATCACGGGGTGACCAAAATGCTTCGATAAAAGCGGCAATGACTAACATCAAAAATGCGCCAACAATCAGTGGAAGTGCTTTTTGTGCAGCCTGTTTCATCGCGTATGCACGGGTATACTGCCCTGGATTTAACAAGCCGTAACCTATTTGACACCCGGCCGCTGAGGCAATGATGATAGCGGTTAACTCAAACGAGCCATGGGTTATTACAAACGAAAAAAACGGCCCTTCAAATCCAACATTGACAATGTGAGCCGCAACGGCACCAAAATAAAAACTATTGAACAACAAGAAAAAAGCAGCACCAACACAGAACAGAACACCACCTGCAAACATCTGAAATGCAATGCCAATATTATTGTAGATATAGACCCCGAACATCATCAGATCTTGTGATGCGCCGCGCTCTACCGATTGAACGCTACCACTTGGGTTATACATTTGTTCGATATTAAGCACTGTACCTTGCCCTAAAAATGTATAAGCGGCATCAGGGTCAATTGTCACCCAAATAAAAGCAACTAAGGCCAATCCCCAAAATGCCAATAAGTTAATGCCAAGCATTAAACGATTTTCATACAGTGCACGTGGAAATGCCGTGCGGGCCACATGCCATATTTCAGAAAATTGATTGCTTCGAGATAAATAAAGGCGCTTTTGTCCTAATTGCACCAGCCTGTTTATTTGCTCAATCAACACTGGGCTGTATTGACGACTTTGCGCAATGGCTAAATCATTACAGACTTTGCGATACAAGTTAGGGAAATTAACAGGTAAAGACTTTGCACTCTTTTGCTCGCAAAGCGCTTCAAACTCATCCCAACTGACACTATTTGATTTTACAAATTGAGTTTGCTTCATTGCTTACCCTCCTGCTGCGGGTAATCGTTATCGTGTTGAACTTGACCTGCAAAGTGGCGTGCGTAACTAACAAGCTGCGCCTCAATCTCATGCTCTGCAGCAGAAAAAGGAGTAGCTAAAATAGCTGCCAACTCACGACGCCTTGCATCCGATAATTCATCATGACGCTCTGCAAAAGCAAGCACCGCTAATTGCTCTTCGGTGGTTAAGCTAATGGTAGGAATATGCACTTCTCCTTGTGATAATTCTGGGCGCATAGCTAACTCATCGTCGTAAATAACCATAGTGCCTGCAGCCCAATCACCAATGCGTTTAAAACGGTTGTTAAACAACATAACCACAAGGCCTAAGAAATAGCCTATAGGTAGCATATCGGCTGGGCGTAGTAAGTTACGCACTACAATTTGCGAAAAGCTCGCTGGTAAGCCATTGTCTTGCACAACACGGATTTTAAGGCGTTTTTTACCCGGCGTTTGGCCATTTTCCATTTCAAACAGGATGTTATATCCCCATGAAATTAAAAAGTAAGCAATTAAGATAAGCCCCTGCCCTGCATCACCAAAGAAGGCCAATACAGTACCAACAGCAAGTAGAACCAAACTACGGATAATAAAATCGATAATGTAGGCATAGCTTCTGGCAACAACGCCAACGGGAGTAATGGCGATATCAACGCCTTCGGGGAGTTTGATGTATTCTCTGTTTTCCAATCCGTGGTTCAACATTAATCTACTACTGATAATTATTATTGTTTTCGTAAGCCTATAATAATGCGCGTTTTTCGTTCCTTTTTCAATGAATTTTGTAATGAGCGAGTTACTAATAAAGCAAAAAACCGGCAAAAAGCCGGTTCTCTAATGGACCACAGAGTTATTTTTCTGCGCGTCCCATAAATTTTTGTTCAACGGTGTTGATACGAATACGGTCACCTGTTGAAATATGCTCAGGAACTTGAATCGTTAAACCCGTTGTTAAACGTGCTGGCTTTGAACGTGCACTTGCTGAAGCGCCTTTGATTGAAGGGTCTGTTTCTTCAACAACAAGCTCAACACTTGATGGTAAATCTAAGCCAACTGGTGAGCCATCAATCACAATCACGTGAAGGCCTTGAGTTTCTTCATTAACGAATAAAATCTCTTCGCTGATCGCTTCTTTATTAAGGTTATATGGCGTGTAGTCTTCATTATCCATGAAAACATACTCTTCACCATCAATGTAAGAGAACATTGCTTCGCGACGAATGAGATCAGCAAGCTTTAACATGTCGCTGTCTTTAAATGTTTCATCAACTTTACCGCCTGTTACCACATCGTATAAACGCATGCGGTATAAACTGCCACCAGCACGACCTTGTGGTACAGAACGTTGAATATCTTTAACTACTAAAACACGGCCGTTATGCTCGATAGCGGCGCCTTTTTTAACTTCACTTGCCTTAGGCATGGGTGTATTCCTATCGTTTTTTGATGACAGAAATTTACCACGTAATAGCTTTTGTTCAAAAAAAATTTACAGTTTAATCTCAGAGCCTTTATTTATATTATTTTTCAGCAAATTATAACGATAGTTGTCTCCAAACTACGAAAAAGCTGCTATGTTTATAACTACGAAAAATGACTTCAAGGATTGGATCATGAATCAACACACAGTACACGAGTATTTAATGAAAAAGCCATTGGTGATGATCACCCAACCATTTGGCCAAGATGTCGACGTTTACAAGGTGAATCATAAAATGTTTGCTACCCTTGCCGAGGGCAAAGAAGGCCAAACAGACGATGAGGGAAACCTTGTATGGTGGCTAAATCTGAAATGCGATCCAGATGAAGCCCAAGCACTGCGTGATATTTTCCCGTCGGTGATCCCGGGTTATCACATGAACAAACGTTTATGGAATACGGTTATTTTAGATGGCACCGTACCACAGGGAGAGATTGAACGAATGATTGATAATTCGTTTGATTTAGTGGTTGCGAATATGCCAGAAAAAGACAGAAAAGCAATTGAGCTTCATCTGTAAAATTGCGCACTGATCACGCTCTGTGACCAGTGCAACTTAAATGAAAATGATGATCGGTATACAAAACGCCGCCAATAGCATACGCATCTAGTTGTTTATCGACTAACTGAAAACCACATTTCTCAAGTACTTTTTCTGAACCGATATTACCCTCGGTGACAACTGCTTTAAATTCACGCACAGCATGTTCTGATTTGGCGTAATCAAGCACTGCTTGCAAAGACTCTGTGGCATAGCCACGACCATGAAAATTAGGCAGTAGCAAATAACCAACTTCTTGACTATCTGGCACTGTTGATGAAGTAAACCCCGTCACGCCAACTTCTTTACCTGTACTGGTTTCAACAATAACTAAACACAGTGGTGAATTCGAATTTGGCTGCCAAGGCTTTAAACGCTCATTAAACTTAGCACGTAACTGCGCCTCTGAGGGCTTATCGAAGCACTTCTCTATCACTTGAGCATCATTATGCAAAGTATAAAACAATGGCCAGTCATCGGCATTTAACAGCCGTAATGTTAATCGCGCAGTGGTGAGAGTCATGGTGATTAATCGCTTTGTAAATAAACCTAGTTATAACAAACTGATTTCGTGAGTTAAATACCACTTATGGCCAATATAGAAGAAAAGCCCACATTTTTTAGACTTAACTTAGTTATACTTCAAAGCCAAAATGACTCCCGTCCGGGAGCTCAACATCAAGTCTTAAGGTACCCCCAGCAGCTTCAACATAGCGCTTTAATGATGATAATCTAACATCACGACCTGGTTTCTCCATGTCAGATATCGTTGGCTGCTTGACGCCAAGCTCTTTCGCCATCTCACCTTGTGTTAGTTTCATATGTTCACGAAGCTCTGCTAAATGAATATTAAGAAGCATATCTGACGCCGCTTTCTTAGCTTTGGCTACCACTTCTGGTTTTTCATTCGCCAATAACTTTTCCAGTGTTCTAGCCATTATATTTACCTCTTTTCTAACTTATCTAGGTGAGCCGAATATTCACTATCAGCTATCGGGATCATTTGCTCATAAAACCTTTTTTCATTTGAGTTTTTATTACCTGCACAGAGAACAATCGCTTTTCGGTTTGGATCAAAAGCAAAAAAAGCACGTATCGGAATCCCTTTACTTTGAATCCTTAACTCCTTCATATTACTAAAACAAGAACCATACACTGTATCTGCATAAGGTCTTGCTAGCATAGGACCTCGCTCCTGAAGAACCAATAAACACGCAAGTACATTAGTTCGGTCTGTGTCATCTAAGGCGTCAAACCAATTATCGAATCTGTCGGTTGTTTCAACTAACCACATATGAGTCCTCCTTGACCATAGATTTAAATCTATATAGATAATAACCTATAGTCAAGATTTAATCCGCTCAACTTCTAACCAAGTTCGAACCAATAAAAAAGCCCCGCTCAATGAGCAGGGCTTTTAAAATTAACTAATTTAAAGAATTAGCTTTTAGTCGTTTCTTTATCAGCTTCTTCTGACGCTTGCTCGTCTTCAACCACTTCTTTGGTTACTTCAACCGGATCGACAGGCTTAGCTTCAGCTACAGCCGGCTCTTCGCTTTCTGCTTGGTAAAAACGACCACCCTTTTCAGCCATTGCTTTTAACGTATCGCAAGGTGTGAAAATTGGGTTGTAGTTAGCAAAAGTCGCCATTTCTGAGCTCACTTGTGCTGCACCAAGTTTATCCATATAGCTAAATGGACCGCCTAAGAATGGTGGGAAACCGATACCAAAAATAGCACCAATATCACCGTCACGCGGGCTTGCAATAATGCCATCATCTAAACAGCGCACCGCTTCGTTAAGCATTTGCGCAACACAACGTTTAGCAATTTCGCTCTTGTTTAAACGAGGTGATGGCGTAACACCAAGTAGCTCGTAAACTGACTCATCCACTTTTTTATCTTTCTTGTCGTAAAGATAAAAACCACGGCCAGTCTTACGACCTAAACGCTTAGAGTCGATTAAGCGATTAAAGGCGTCAGGTGCTTTAAAGCGCTCGCCCAATTCTTTTTCAAGGATTGGCGCAATTTTAGAACCGATATCAATCCCGACTTCATCAAGTAACGCTAAAGGCCCAACAGGGAAACCAAACTCAACCAATGCTTGATCAATCTTTTCAATTGGCTCACCTGCAAGCAGTAAATTAGCCGCTTCATTGACATAAGGCGCTAAGATACGGTTTACATAGAAACCAGCCATATCTTTAACCACAATTGGTGTTTTACCTTGCTTACGGGCAAAGTTAACGACACGAGCGATGGTTTCTTCAGAGGTACCAGCGTGTGGAATGATCTCAACAAGTGGCATTTTCTCAACAGGTGAGAAGTAATGCAGACCAATTACATTTTCTGGGCGCGCTGCATCTGCAGCAATTTGTGCAATTGGTAATGATGAGGTATTACTTGCAAAAATCGTGTTGTCTTGGCATTCACGTTCTACATCAGCCACCATACCTTGCTTTAAAGCAAGATCTTCAAACACCGCTTCGATAACGATATCAATGTGTTTAAAGCCGCTGTAATCGGTAGTACCGGTAATGCGGTTCATGGTTTGCTGTAGATCAGCTTTAGATAAAATACGACGCTTTTGCTTTTTATCTAAAATCTTATAGCTATAGTTCATTGCATTGCTGATGCCCTTTTCAGCCACATCTTTAATGCGCACTGGAACACCCGCTTTTACAGCACTAACATGGGCAATACCCGCGCCCATGAGGCCGCCACCTAATACTGCCGCTTTAGCGATCGCTGGTGCATCATCATTACGCCACTCTTTTTTCATTTCAGTGGTTGCAAAGAAAATACCGCGTAATGCTTTTGACTCATCACTCATTACCAGCGTGGCAAAACCTTCAGCTTCAGTTTTGTATGCTTTTAACTGATCAAGTTCAACACTTGCACGAACCGCTTTAATAATGGCTAAAGGTGCTGGGTAATGACCACCTGTTTTCTTCAGCACGTTTTCTTGTGCTTCTTTGAAAATAATATTGCGACCAAATGGGTTCGACTCAAGTAATTGGCTTAAGCGGTCTAGCTTAGGTTTAGTAACTTTAGCCTTACCTTTAAGAGCAAACTCTTTAGCAACATCTAGCAATACGCTATGTGGTACACAGTCATTTACTAAGCCTGTTTTCTTCGCTTGCTTAGCACGCACTTGCTTACCTGTAAGCATCCACTCAAGTGCTTTTTGCAAGCCAACTAATTTAGGTAAACGTTGAGTACCGCCACCACCAGGTAATAAGCCTAACTGTACTTCTGGCAAACCGAGCTTAGTGATATCGCTGTCTGAACACACGCGATAATCACACGCTAAAGCAAACTCTAAACCGCCACCCAATGCAGCACCATGAATAGCACTTACTGTTGGGAAAGGCAGTTTTTTCATATCAAAAAATGCTTGCTGACACATTTCGCTTAACGCTAATGCATCTTCACGGCTATTGGCGCTATCAAGCATTTTAATATCAGCACCGGCGATAAAGTTATCGCTTTTACCACTGATAAATACCATGCCTTTTACTGCTTGCGCTTGTGCGTCTTTAAGTAAGGTTTTTAAATCTTCTGCAAAACTGCTGCGCAGGGTGTTCATTTTCTCACCCGGCACATCAATGGTTACAACGGCTACGCCGTCATCAGCCACTGATAAACTAAATACTGAATCTGTCATTACGCACTCTCCAATACAAAGGCTGCGCCTAAGCCACCCGCCGCACACGCAGTCGTAAGCGCTAAGCCGCCACCGCGACGATTAAGTTCATGTAAGCTTTGCGTGATCAGGCGCGCACCTGTTGCCGCAAATGGGTGACCGTATGCAAGTGAGCCACCTAATACATTAAACTTGTCCATGTTTATTTCGCCGATCGCCTTGCTGCGACCTAGCTTTTCTTGTGCAAATTTATCTGACGCAAACATCTTCATATTAGCCAGTGTTTGCGCTGCAAATGCTTCATGCATTTCGATTAAATCTAAATCAGCTAATGTGATACCTGCTCTATCTAGGGCAATTGGCGTTGAGTGCGCCGGACCCATTAGCATATCTTCATGTACACCAATTGCTGAGAAAGCAAAACTGCGTACATAACCTAGAATGTCGTAACCCAATGCTTTGGCTTTACTCTCACTCATCATTAATACCGCAGCCGCCCCATCAGTTAATGGCGTTGCGTTAGCTGCAGTCACTGATCCGTGTTGACGGTCAAATACTGGTTTTAATTTCGCGTAGCCTTCAACCGTTGAGTTATGACGAATGTTATTATCTTGCTCAATAAAGCTCTTATAAGGTGCAACATGGGCAGTCATTACTTCATCTTTAAGTTTACCATCAGCCCACGCCTGACTTGCAAGGGTGTGCGAACGATGTGCTAAGGCATCTTGATCTTCACGGCTGATGCTATGCGTTTTCGCCATTTGCTCTGCTGTTTGACCCATAGATAAACCAGTAGAGTACTCAGCGACCGCAGGCGGTACAGGAAGTAAATCTTTTAAACGTAGTTTAGAAAAAATCTTTAATCGCTGACCAAGCGTACGTGCTTTGTTTAAATCAACAAGGCTACCCGCTAATTTTTTACTAACACCAATAGGTAATACAGACGATGAGTCAGCACCACCGGCGATACCTACTTGCACTGAGCCTGCCATAATTGACTCGGCTACGTTAGCAATGGCTTGGAAACTTGTCGCACACGCACGCGAAACAGAATAAGCATCAACAGAAACAGGCATACCCGTACCTAATACGATTTCACGGGCAATATTTGGCGCTTCTGGCATTTGCACTACTTGTCCAAATACAAGTTGGTCAATTTCAGATTTATCAAAGTTAAGTCGTTCAAGCATTTCGTTGACAACTAACTTACCCATATCAAGGGCTGGTACGTGATGGAATGCTGTGGCTTGCTTTGCGAATGGCGTTCGCAGGCCGCTAACGATAGCGATACGATCGCCTTTTGCTGTTTTAAGTATATTTTGCTCAGACATTTATGCTCTCCCGCTGACAGGTCTGACCTGTTTGTTTTTCCTGATTCTAAAACAACCCGTGTACGAATGCCAATAGTAAGTTTTCAACCATAGGCTTTTTTCGGCCTATTTACAAAAAACACCGTATTTATATGGTAGGCTAAAAATCCTTAAAAAATAACGAACTATTTGAGGATTTTATGTCTAACACTTGTGTTATAACTTTTGAATCCTTATAACTTGTTAGTAGCGCCCCACTACGGTACCGCGCAAAGAATTTATCGATACTGAATATAACGTATTGGCGCATAACAAAAACAATTTTTGACTCACGCTTTTAGGACAGTCTTTTTATTATGGCAGTTAACGCATTTTCACAATTAAAATCATACCTAGACACGCAAATTATCGGCCAACCACAATTAACTCAAGCACTGTTAATCGCAATTTTGGCAGATGGCCACTTATTAGTTGAAGGCCCTCCGGGTCTTGCGAAAACGCGTGCAGTCAATGCCTTAGCGAAAGGCGTTGAAGGCAGTTTCCAACGTGTGCAATTTACCCCAGACTTATTACCTGCAGATGTAACTGGTACCGATATTTATCGCCAGCAAACCAGTGAGTTCGTATTTGAAAAGGGCCCGTTATTTCATAACCTAATTTTGGCAGATGAAATAAACCGTGCTCCTGCTAAAGTGCAATCAGCCCTACTAGAAGCCATGGCTGAACGTCAAGTAACGGTAGGTAAAAACACCTATCCACTGTCTGATCTATTTATGGTTATGGCAACCCAAAACCCGCTAGAGCAAGAAGGCACTTACCCACTACCAGAAGCTCAGCTTGACCGCTTCTTATTGCATTTGAGCATTGATTACCCGGGTGCTGAACACGAATTAGATATTCTACGCCTAACCCGTGGCGAGGCTATTTCTGACAAGCAAGCAACGACACAGCAAATTAGTCAAAGTGAGCTATTTGCTGCCCGTAAAGCCATATTAGGTTTGTATTTAGCTGAGCCGCTTGAGAAATACCTAGTACAGTTAATTGTTGCCACTCGTGAAGCAGCTGAGCTTGATGAGCAACTTGGCCGCTGGATTGAATATGGCGCAAGCCCACGTGCAACCATTGCCCTTGATAAGTGTGCCCGCGCGCATGCTTGGCTAGCAGGTCGTGACTTTGTTGCCCCAGATGATATTCAAGCAGTGCTGCATAATGTATTGCGTCACCGTATTATCTTAAGTTACGAAGCACAGGCCGATGGCATCAGTAAAGACGATGTGATCAGCCGTATTTTAGAATTGGTGGCAGTGCCATAAGCTATGTCGAGCCAATTTGATACAGCGGCGTGGTTAGCAGCGAGTCATAGTCAAGGCGTCAATTTATCACTCAAAGAGTTGATGTATTACAAAGCCAAAGCTCGCTTGCTAGAACTTGCGCCCAAAGTAAAAATCAAAAACAGCTTAGCTGGGCAATACCTTGCACCTCATAAAGGGCGTGGTATGGAGTTTGCCGAGGTGCGTCATTACCAAGCCGGTGATGATATACGCTCTATCGACTGGCGTGTTACTGCACGGACTGGCGAAACCCACACTAAGTTGTTTCAAGAAGAAAAAGAACGCCCTGTTTTTGTCTTTACCGACTTTTCTAACTCGATGCTGTTTGGCTCAAAGTTACTGTTGAAGTCAGTGCAAGCAGCGCACATCAGCGCACTGGTTGCTTGGTCGGCGTGTCAACGAGGTGATCGCATCGGTGGTTTGGTGTTTAATCAGCAAGGTCATCACGAATTAAAACCAACCTCACGTGAAAAAGCCGTGTTAAAGCTATGTCACAACTTATGTGATATTCACAGCCAAGCTCTGACTAATATCGATAAAACAGCCACCAGCTTATTTAGCGAAAACCTCAAACGCCTTAATCATTTAGCAAAGCCTGGGAGCTTGGTTTATATCGTCTCGGATTTTAGTGCGCTTGATGAAGCAAGCTTCAAACAGCTTGAAATACTCAGCAGACACTGTGAATTGATTGGCTGCCATATAAGCGATCCGTTCGAGCACCAGCTACCTGCTTTTAAACAAACGGTGACTGTATCAGCAAATGGCCAAGAGCTTGCGTTACCACTAATGGATAAGCAATTTCGCGAGCGCTTTGCTAAGTCTGCCGAAGAGTCGTTTTCTAACAGATTAAAACGCTTACAAAAATCTGGGCTTAGTTTAATTTCATTCAGTGCAGCCACGCCTCTTGAGCTGCAATTAGTGAGAAAGTAACAATGCAAAAAAATCCGCTAGATGGCTTACATGATGTCATTGCACCGACCGAGGTTGCATGGTGGCCACTTGCTCCAATTTGGTGGCTGATCATCGCCTTAGTTGGTTCGTTATTAATTATCGGCTTAGTGCTTTTATATAAAAACCAGCAGTTTAAAAAAGCCAAAAAACAAGCCATTAAGATAAGTAAAACCCTTAGTGATGATGACGCGCAAGAGCTACACATTATTTTAAAACGCTTAACTCGTCATTATTACAGCAATCAGCTTGCATCTCAGCCTTTGGCAAAGTGGTCTGAAAGTTTATCGAAACTGAGTGGCGACAACTTTAGTTACGACGAGTTGATGCCGCTTTATCAACAACAAAGTAATAATGCTGAACTTGCAGCTAAATTACGCAATGCTATTAGCAACTTTAAACTCAAGGAGCCAATTAATGTTTGAGTTTAGTTGGCCATGGTGTTTTGTGCTGTTACCCCTGCCTTGGTTATTAAGCCGCTTTATGCCGTTAAAGCAGCAAGGGCAGTTACGTTTACGTATTCCTGGCTTTGCTAAGCTTGGCTTAAATAATCAAGCAGTGCAGCAACATAGCCGAAAAATCTCATTGCTCGAGTGGCTAGTATGGGTCTCTTTAGTTGTCGCTATTGCAAACCCAACTTGGCTTGATGAACCTATCACGCTGCCTAATGAAGGCCGCGATATTATGCTGGCGGTGGATTTATCTGGCTCTATGACAGAGCAAGATATGGAGTATCGAAATAATCAATATGTAGATAGGCTCACTATGGTAAAAGCTGTACTCAGTGATTTTATCGAGCAGCGTCAAGGTGACCGCCTTGGTCTTATCTTATTTGGGGATACCGCATTTTTACAGACCCCCCTTACCCGTGATGTTAAAACGGTGAGCCAAATGCTCAGCGAAGCGCAGATTGGCCTAGTAGGTAGAGCAACAGCCATCGGTGATGCGTTAGGTTTATCCGTAAAACGTTTTGCTAATAAAGATGAAAGTAACCGTATCGTAGTGCTATTAACCGATGGTCAAAACACTGCCGGTAACCTTGATCCTGAAGATGCGCTACTGTTAGCCCGCGAAGAAGGCATTAAAGTGTATACCATAGGTGTTGGCTCAGATAGTAAACGTGGCTTTAGCCTGTTTAATATGGGTGGTATGAGTGGTGGTAACTTGGATGAAACTTTACTAAAACGCATTGCCGAGCAAACTGGCGGCTTATACTTTAGAGCAAAAGATGTGGCTGGTTTACAGCAAATTTACCAAGAGCTCGATAAACTTGAGCCTATCAGTAGCGATGAGCAAACGTTCCGCCCACAAATTTCATTGTTTTATATTCCACTGCTTGTCGCACTTGGATTTATCGGTTTAGCAATGCTCGTCAATTTTGTTCGCCAATTTAAGCAGGAGAGCTAGTATGGATTTTGAATTTATTCGCCCTGCCCTACTTTGGTTATTAATTCCCGCGCTGATTATTTTTAGTGTGCTGTTGGTACGCAACAAAAAAAGCGCCCCCGCTGATTTAATTGCCCCCCATTTGGCACAATTTGTAATGAGCGATAACCATAAAAAGCAAAGCCAACCGCTTTGGTTAGTTGCGGTGTTTACCCTGTTAGCCATCGTTTTTTCAGCAGGTCCAAGCTTTGAGAAGAAACAAGTCCCGGTGTTTCAAGCAAAGAATGCGCGAGTTATTGTGATGGACATGTCGTACTCCATGTTCAGTACCGACATCGCACCAAGCCGATTAGTTCAAGCTCGCTTTAAAGCACTCGACATGATTGAGCTTTTCAAAGAAGGTGATACGGCACTAGTGGCTTATGCAGGCTCTGCATTTACTATTTCGCCGCTAACCAATGACGCTAGCACGTTGGCTAACCTTATCCCAAGTCTAAGCCCTGATATCATGCCGAGCAAAGGTTCGAATGTTATTGAAGGCCTAGAAAAAGCCGACGATTTACTTAAACAAGCCGGCTATTTAGATGGTGATATTATTTTAGTCACCGATGGGGTTGATAGCCTAGATCAAGAAGATATTAGCCGCTTTACCGCTCAGTCTAGTTATCGTTTAAATGTCTATGGCGTCGGCACAGAGCAAGGTGCGCCGATTAAGCTACCAGAAGGCGGCTTTTTAAAAGATATGCAAGGACAGATTGTGATTCCGACGCTTAATGTTAGCCGCTTAAGTTCGCTTGCGCGCAACAGCGGTGGCAAATTTGCACTGTATCAAACCAGTAATCAGGATATTCAAACTTTTGCCCCCACTGCCAATGCAGAAGTACTCAAAGATGAGAAACAAAGCCAAGCATTATGGCGAGTTGATGCCGGTATTTACGGCCTGATTATTTTATTGCCGTTAGCGCTCTTTTTAATTCGTCGTAGCAGCCTAGTGCTTGGCTTTTTGTTTGTTATGCTCCTACCTCAGCAACAGGTTTACGCCGCTGAATTACCTGAGGTGTTTAAAAATCAAGACCAACGTGCTCTTGATGCCTATCAGCAAAATCAATTTGAACAAGCCGCCCAAACTGAAAACACGCAATTAAAAGGCGCAGCTCTTTATCAGCAAGGTAATTACCAAGCGGCCATGGATGCGTTTAGTGAAGATAAATCTGCGACGGGTTTTTACAACTATGGTAATGCCCTTGCTAAGGCGGGAGAGCTAGAACAAGCCATAGAAGCTTATAAGCAAGCCCAACAGCTTAAAAATGACTTCACTGAGGCAAAAGAAAACCAAGCCCTCGTAGAACAGTTATTGCAGCAGCAAGAGCAACAACAGCAACAAGATCAACAGCAAAACAACGATCAACAAAACTCTGATGGCCAGCAAGATAACCAGCAAAAGCAACAGGGTGAAAATTCACAGCAAGGCGAAAACTCAGAGCAGAGTGAGCAGCAAGATGGCCAACAACCGTCAGAGCAAGGTGAGCAATCAGATCAAAAAGGTGAGCAAAGCGAGTCTAATATTGACCAGCAAAACAAACCTAAAATGGAATCTGAAAAAGACACGTCGTCACAATCTGGAGAACAACAGCCAGATCAAGCTCCTGAGCAACTACAGGCCCAGCCACAGCCATCGCAAAGCGATGAACAAGCTAAACAGCAAGCAGAGCAACAGGCTATGCAAGCACAAGCTGCTGAACTGACCAATGAAGAGAAAGAAAAAGCCCAGCAACTTAACCAGCTGCTGCGTAAAGTTCCCGATGATCCAGCGATCTTATTAAGAAATAAAATGCAATTAGAAGCACAAAAACGAAACTACCAACGTCGTCCACGAGGAGCCGAAAAATCATGGTAATGCGATTATTATGTTGTTTATTGCTAATCGCGGCAGCGCCGCTTTGGGCTGCCACCCAGCTACAGGCAAGTGTTGATAAAAACCCTGTCCTTGCTGGTGAGTTTTTTGTTTTAACCATCTCAGCAGACGACTCTATTAACAGCGAGCAACCTGACACTTCGGTGCTATTAAAAGACTTTGTTGTTGGGCCAACCAGTGTCAGCTCGCGTACTAATATTATTAATGGTGAAATCAGTAAGCAAACTAACTGGTCTGTAAAGCTGATGACCCGCAAAGAAGGCACTTATACCATCCCAGCCTTTACTGTTGCCGGTGTCAGTTCAAAACCGATTGAGCTAACGGTAGCTAAGCGCAGTCAAACCTCAGAACAAAATAAAGAAGCCTTCATTAAAACAAGCATCAAGCCAACTAGCTTATACGTGCAAGAAGCCGGTGTTTATACGGTTAAATTGTATTTAGACAACAACAAAGAATTGCTTGATGGCAACTTAACTACGCCAGAAATGGAAAACGCTGAGCTAACCCCAATTAACAAGCAATCTGAAGACTATGAGTTAATTGATGGCAAACGCTATTTAGTGATCACCCGTGAGTACTTAGTGCAGCCACAAAAAAGTGGCGTAAATACTATTACGGCACCGGTGTTTAATGGTCGTATTCGTCAAAACTATCGCCAAATGGCTGTCTCAGCGATGGGCGAAGATGTTGATGTTGAAATCAAGCCAATTCCAGATAACTACACAGGTGCATGGCTACCAAGCGAACTGGTTAACCTTGATGAGCAATGGCAACCAAAAGACGACACCGTTGAAGTTGGCACCCCTATCACTCGCACCATTACTTTAACTGCATTGGGGGTTACTAAAGAGCAACTTCCTGATATCGATATGCCACAGGTGCAAGGCTTTAGAAGCTACCCTGATGAAAAAGAGAGTAACCATCTGGTACGTGATGGCCGTGTTATTTCTCAGCAAACAGCTTCTTATGCTTTATTACCGCAAACACCGGGCACTTACACATTGCCTGAAATAAAGCTGCCTTGGTTTAATACTAAAATCAATCGTATTAGCTACGCAACCATACCTGCTCGTACATTAACCGTTGTGCCAAGTACAAACCCACTCACACCAACAGCTCCTGCTATCGCAGAGCCGCAAACCGCAAGCTCTAATGAGCTGGGTGATACGCCAACTAATATGCAAACGGTCACAAAAGTAACGACCCCTATGTGGCTTATTATCGTGGCAGTGGTCGGCTATGGACTTTGGCTAATCACTTTAGTGCTTTACTTTAAAAAGCGTCCTCAGCAACCGACAGCTGAGCCATTACCTACCAGTGGTTCATCAGCATCGTTAAATGAGCTTAAGCAGTTTGCAAAACAAAACAATAACTCTGGGTTTTATAACGCATTAAACCACTACGCAAAACAACAGACTGGTAAAAATGCTGCGGCCATCGAATGTTTACTAGCATCACTCAAAAACACACAACTTAATGATGAAATTGCTAAATTACGCACTAAACTTTATAGTTCAGCAGATGAACAGGTTGATTTAAGTTTAATCGTCAGCTTGCTAAGCCAAGCCGCAAAGCAAACTAAATCAACAAGTAATGACACTGAATTAAAGAATCTTTATGATTAACTATTAACCTAAATAGTTGAAAATAAACGGCTAATCTTGAGTTAGCCGTTTTTTAAGAAAAAAATAATAATCTCAGAAAGTTTTTTTCTGATAGGCAGGTCTTAGTTACTATGACAGAAAAACAAAAGCGATATGAAGCGCTGGTTCATGTCTACCACAGTGAGCTTTTTCGCTTTGCGTATTGGTTGTGTCGTGATCAGAACATTGCTGAAGACTTAGTGCAGGAAACCTTCCTGAGGGCTTGGCGTGCCTTGGATTCACTGCAAGACCAACAAGCAGTTAAACCTTGGCTGTTGACTATTTTGCGCCGCGAGAATGCACGCCGCTTTGAACGTAAACAATTTGATTACGCCGATGTTGAGAACGACACCCTTGTAGATGAACAAAGTTCAACCCTTGATGCTGAAATGGAACAAACAGTGATTCAACGACAAATAGGAAAGTTATCACAAGAATATCGAGAACCATTGCTGCTGCAAGTGGTAATGGGTTGCTCTGGCGATGAAATCGCCGAGATCCTCGATTTAAATAAAAATACTGTCATGACACGACTTTTTCGTGCCAGAAACCAGCTTAAAGAGGCTTTAAGCAGTGATGATGACCAACTTAGAGGAGCATCAAATTAATGGATGAACTCGAGTTTCGCCGCCGCATCCTCGCCGAGCCAAGCACTATTGATAAGGAACTTGAAGCGTTTGCCGAGCAGGACACAGATAAACAGGCGTTTATTGATGATGTACGTGCCTTTGACGATGAACTAAGCAAAGCACTTAACATCCCCGTGCCTGAAAATTTAGCACAGCGAATTATTGATAATACATATAGTTCTGAAGCAGAAAACGCTGAGCAACCGCTAGACACCATTGTTGAGGCTAAGTCACGCTTTGCCTTTAATCGACTGTATTTAGCCGCTGCAGCGTCATTTTTAGTGGCAATTAGTGTGTTCTTTGTCAGTAACAAACAACATACGTTATACAGTGTGGGTGAGCATGCCTTTGCGCACCTTTACCATGAAATTGGCTCGCTAGATAAACATGAAGCAATAGATCTTGCTTCGGTAAACGAAAAGTTTGCCACCATTGGCGGTCACTTAGATGAGCTACCAGGTAAAGTAACCTATTTAATGTTTTGTGATTTTCAGGGTAAAAAAGGCCTACACTTGGTATTTGAGTCAGATTTTGGCCCAATGACGGTATTCATTGTGCCTTCTGACGAGCAACCATTTGGCACTGGCTCTGATGATTTCAATGATGAGCGTTTCGCAGGCCACATCAACCGAGGCGATCGGGCTGATACTATCTTAATCGCGAGTATTGGTGCGCCACTTGATAGCTACAATAACATGATCAATGATGCCATTCGCTGGCTGCACTAATACCTACTCGTGGTAACACATATTACAGGCATAAAAAAACCGCAGTCACTGCGGTTTTTTATCGCTATAAAGCAAGTTACTTACAAACGTCTGCTACTGCATTTGCAAAGTAATCAATGTTTGCATCACTGATACCAGCAACGTTTACACGGCTAGAACCAACAATGTAGATTGAGTACTCTTTTTGTAAGCGCTCGATTTGCTCTTTATTAATACCTAGGAATGAGAACATACCATTTTGACGGTCAATAAATGAGAAGTCTTGCTCAATGCCTTTCGCTGCTAAGCTTTCTTTGATTAAAGTGCGCAAACCATTAATACGATTACGCATTTCATCAAGCTCGTCATGCCACATTTGCGTCAGCTCAGTGCTACCTAAAATCGTGCTAACAATATCAGCACCGTGAGCTGGCGGCATTGAGTAGATGCTACGTACAACGCTTAATAATACCGAGTTAGAGATATCAGCAGTTGCTGCATCTTTAGCAATAATTGAACATGCACCAATACGCTCGCGGTATAAACCGAAGTTTTTCGAACAAGAAGAACAGATGATTAGCTCATCTACCGCTGCTGCTAATTTACGAAGACCCGCTGCGTCTTCTTCAAGGCTTGAACCAAAACCTTGGTAAGCAATATCAACCAGTGGCGTGAAACCAACTTCAACAGCAAGATCAGCAACTGTGCTCCATTGCTCAGCATTTAAATCCATACCGCTTGGGTTGTGACAACATGCGTGGAATAACACCACATCACCTTTAGGCACTTGCTTAAGGGTATTAATCATATCATCAAATAAAAGGTCTTTATTTTCGTAATCGTAGTAAGGGTATTCTTTTACTGTTAAGCCCGCCGCTTCAAATAAGCTGATGTGGTTTGCCCACGTTGGCGTAGTGACCCATACTGTCGCATCTTTGTTGCAACGTTTGATAAATTCTGCTGCAACACGTAATGCACCTGTACCACCTGGTGCTTGTGCCGTGCGAACACGATTAGCTAAAAGTGCTGGATGCTCACCCAGTAATAAGTTTTCCATTTTTTGGCAGTAATCTAGGTTGCCTGCCAAGCCAATGTACGATTTACTGGTTTCGTTTTCTAAACGAAACGCTTCCGCTTTTTTAACCGCTTTTAATACCGGCGTATTGCCTTGCTCATCCTTATAAACACCTACACCCAAATCGATTTTCTTTGGGTTTGTATCTTGTTTAAAGGCCGCCATTAGGCCAAGAATAGGATCTGTTGGTAATGGTTTTAATTCTGAGAACATTGACTATCTCTTTTTATAGGGGTTAGCGTTGCCACTAGCTTAACATAAAAACCCAGCCTGATTACTAGTTAAATTAGACCAAGAGTTGAGGAATTTTAATACAACAAGCCACAAGTAATGCGAGGGTCTGCTGATCAAAGAAATCATTATTAAATGCTTCTGCATCTATAATACCTAAGCATTCATTTTTGTCTGATAACAGCGGTAGACAGGTCTCTGCTTTCACTTTAGGGTCGCAAGTATAATACTCACCACCTTGTGCAAGGTAATCGGCTACGTTATTGATCACACGCCCTTGTTTAGAAAGCGCAACTTGAACATTGTTACTGCCTTTAGCAAATGCTTCAGTTAGCGGGAATAATGGACGGCTCGGTGCACCATGATAAACCAGCTTTAATAACTGAGAACCTTCATTAGTCTCTGTCGCTTGATAAATACCAAACCAATCAACGTGAGTCTGGGCAACGACAAAATCGATGATTTGCTGAAGCTTGGCCAGCTTTTCAGTATTGGCAGCATCCTCTGCAACATAGTCGTTTAATTTGAATGGTTCATCTTGTAAGTAACCAAATAAACTACACGCACCACCCTCGCCTAGCTCAGGAATTTGGTATTCCCAGCGCACTGCAGGTAAAGCTGACTGTGCAAGGTAATGTTCAAGGTTTGATAATTGCTCAACAACCAAGCTTTCTGGTAAATCAAGTTGAGCAGTCGATAAGTAGTTAGAAATCATTTAGCCATCCAAACATCTATAATGCCAAGATGATAACATGCGATTTTACTGTGAGCTAGTACTGCTTGCTGTTAATTGATAATAAATTTCGACCTGATTGCCAGCACTATTAAATGTGACGCCAGTCGCAATTTCGCTCAGCAAACATAAACCTCTGCCATGCTCTCGCACTAAGTTTTGTTGCTCAGAATCTTGTTTGTTAAATCCATGTCCCGAGTCACAAATTGTAAAATACAAAGCATACTCTTCAGGGTTATAGCGGATATCAATGATAATTAATGCATCGGTTAAATTAGCTAATGCTTTTTCTCGTTGTTGATAATAAATTAAAAAACCATCGTCATGATTTTTCACATCAGAGTCGAGTCCTAAAACACCGTGATCAAGCGCATTATTATAAGCCTCAGATAAGATGAGAAAAATATTGGCTCGGTGAGCGTTTAAACCTGGTACCCGACTGATTACATTAACAACCTCTAAAACAGGATCAGTGCTTTTAATCTGCTTTGAATTTAAGCTTAAAGAGAAGTTAAATGGCAATTCAGAATAAGGTTCTACCATTTGTTCAGGTTCAGGCACCGGCAAACAATTTAACAACACTAAACTTAAATCGTCTTGCTGCTCGTTACCTTGTGCAAAACGCTTAACTCTTTCGAGCACTTGATGACAGGAAATGTTATCTCTAGAGGCAAGCACATCTTTAAACCGTTTTTCTCCAAAATAAACTTCTCTTGGATTAATCGTTTCAATAATTCCGTCAGTCGCCATAACGATTCGTGATGTAGTTTCAACCTCTGTATGGATCAAAGCGCGTTCAAATTCATCATCCTCTAAAATTCCCAACGCCATATGTTGAGATTCTAATGTACGAATTATATTTCCCTGCTGATCGATGATATAGGTGTCTGGCAGACCACCTAACCATGCAGAAACACTTTTACCTGTATTGCTAAGCTCTAGAATAGTTGCCGCACAAAACATATGCCCAGGTAATAACTTCGCCAATACTGAGTTAATCTCAGCTGCAATGTCACTTACCGACATGCCCTTACTTACCATCGTATAAAAGACTCTAGATGCCGGTAATGCACCAACAGCAGCAGCTAAGCCATGACCAGTAAAGTCTCCTAGCATACAATACAAGCTGCCAATTGGACTTTGCCCAACCAAGAACATGTCGCCATTAAACATAGCGGCAGGCGATAAATGAAAATCTAACTGGGTAGGGAATGACTGTTGGTTTTCAAGCGCGTTATTAAAAATGTGCTCGACAATTTCATGCTCACGTTCAACTTGATTTTGATGGTACTCAAGTTGTAAATTCTGCTCTCTTGCTTTTTGACTTAGGTTGCGAATGCGGCTGTGTGCTTTAATTTTCGCATTTAAGATTACCTCTTGGAATGGCTTGTGTAAAAAGTCATCCCCACCGACCGCTAAGCAGCGTTCAAAACTTGCTTCGTCTTCTAAAGAGGTTATAAAAATAATAGGTAAGTAAACTTGGCTGTAGCGCTCTTTTATAATTGCAGCTGTTTCAAAGCCGTCCATTACTGGCATAATGACATCAAGCAGTACGATGTCTATCTTTTGCTCGTCAAGAAGACTTAAAGCAACAAGTCCATTTTCGGCAGTGAAAACTCGGTAGCCTTGTTGCTCTAACATCACAGTTAATAAACGACGATTTAGCTCTAAATCATCGACTACCAATATATTAAGCATCAATCGATATCAAATTTTTTATCAAAACGAGATATTTGTAAGATTTTCTTTAATTGAGGCTGACAGTTACTTATTTGTATTGTATCAACTTTGCCCGTTAGGTTTTTTTTCATATTGAGCAACATACCTAATGCTGAACTGTCCATATAATCAGTTTCTCTAAGGTCAATAACGACTTTATTGATATTGCTGTTTAAGTCGGCGTATGCCTGACGAAAAGATTGCACCAAATTAAAATCAAACTTTCCTTTTATCTGTACGGTTAAAATAGCGCCATCAGCAGATGTACTGCGCGTCAAACTCATAATAAACTCCTATTTAACAAATCTTTCCGAAGACTTATCTAAATATAACTGCTTAGAACAAATAAGCCAAAAAATAAAACACTTAGGATTAAATTTGTTATCATTTATCTAAGCTTCTACAACGAGATCCACTATGAGCGAAAATAATCTAGTTTACTCAACTTCTACAGGGCGCATTGAACAACCCAAAGAAAGTAAACCTGCACAAAGTAAAATGTTTAAAGATGGTTTTTTACGAATCGAACGCCAAACAAAAGGACGCAAAGGTAAAGGTGTGATGTTAGTGGTTGGTATTGATAGCCAACAACATGACTTAAAAAAATTAGCCAAAACCATTAAAAGTAAGATGGGTCAAGGCGGTGCAGTAAAAGAGGGTATCATCGAAGTTCAAGGTGATGACAGAGATAAGCTAAAAGCGATTCTCGAAGCGCTGAAATTCAAAGTAAAAATAGCAGGGGGTTAACTTCCCCCCCTACTTTATTAATCATTCTTGATTAAATCTAGTGACTGTAAATGCTCACATAACTTAGGTAATTCAGCCTCACTCACAGGCGGACTGAAGTAATACCCTTGCACAACAAAGCAGTTATTATTTTGTAAAAACTCAATTTGCTCTTTAGTTTCGACCCCTTCAGCAACAACGTTAAGCTTAAGTTTTTGTGCCATTGCGATAATCGCAGCAGTGATCTCCATATCATTACTGTCTTCAGGGATATCTTTCACAAAAGAGCGGTCAACTTTTAAAATATCGACTGGAAAGCGTTTCAAATAACTCAGTGACGAGTATCCGGTACCAAAATCATCAATTGAAATTGAAACGCCAAGTGCTTTTAGTTGATGCAGTTGTAAGATCGCCGCCTCAACATGTCCCATTAACATACTTTCAGTCAATTCTAAGTGAATGCGTTTTGGTTCAACTCCTGTTTGCTTGATGATTTTATCAAGCGTCGACACCAAATTAGCATCTTTAAATTGACGTGCTGATAAGTTGATTGAAATATTATTTTTTAAGTCTTGGCTTGCTAAACGTGCAGCAAACTCACACGCTTCTTGCAATATCCACGCTCCAAGCTCAACAATCAAACCTGTAGCTTCAGCAATAGGAATGAATTTAGTTGGCGGTATCATACCTTCATTTGGATGGAACCATCGTATGAGTGCTTCATAGCCAACAACTTGATTCTTGCGACAATCTACTTGTGGCTGATAGTAAACCTGGAACTGCCCCTCACGAATACCTGTACGTAACTCATTTTCAATAAACAAGCGTTCATTGGCAGCAGCATTAAGCTCTTGGCTATAAAAGTGGTAAGTATTACGCCCTTTCGCTTTTGCTTCATACATAGCAAGGTCAGCATGCTTCAGTAGCTGGTCTTCCTCTTGGCTATCAAATGGTGCCATCGTGATACCAATACTGGCACTAATTATCACTTCATTGTTACCTAGTTTGATAGGCTCATTAAGAGTACGTTGAATGGTATTCGCCACTTCCATGGCGTGAGTTTGATGCTCAATACCACTTAACAGGACTGCGAACTCATCACCACCTAAACGTGCAATGGTATCTTCAGTGCGTAAACGCTTTTTCAAACGATTAGCAACTTCAACCAATAACTGATCGCCCGCATCGTGACCTAGCGTATCGTTGATACGTTTAAATTCATCTAAGTCAAAGTAAAATAAAGCAAATGCATAATGACCACGTTCAGCAAGTGCCATAGATTTGCGTAGCTGCATTCTAAAGAAAGTACGGTTTGCAAGCCCTGTTAATGTATCAAAATAGGCAAGCTGTTCCATTTTTCGCTGACTTTCTTTCACAAACGAAATATCTTGAGCTGAAGCCACGTAACTGGTGATTTCCCCCCCTTCTTCGCGGATTGGAGAAATACTCAATGAAACCCATACAGATTGACGCTCATTACCCTGTAATAAAGTATCTCCTCGCCAATAGTTACGGCTACGTAGGTCGATATCAATATCGTCAACTAAAATCGCCATTTCTTGAGAGATAATATTCATCAATGGTGAGCCAATAAAGTGGCGTTCCTCGAAACCCGTCATTTCAACCATTTTCGGGTTCACGTATTTGATTTCAAAGTCTTGATTAGTGATCACAACGCCTGTGCCTGAGAAGGCAACCGCTTTGGATAATCGGTTCGCTGCTTTTTCAGCTATTTCTTTTTCGCTAATGCGCTGATTTAGACCATCGATTAATTTACGAATTTCTATTGCCATGTCTCTAAAAGAGCCATTAAGCGTGCCTATTTCGTCTTTGTTCACTTTAGGAAATTCAGTTTGAAATTGCCCTTTGCCAAAACTAACAACCGCATTTACCAAAGAGTGAATACGACGCAGTACTAATTGATAAAGTGCTTGATGCAATAACAAAGCAACTAAAATAGCGTACAGGATAAACAAGCCAAAGAACTTTACTTTTAGCTCTTCAAGCGCAGAAAGTGCCGACGAGCGCTTTTTATAAATACCAATATACCAATTAAGGTTCTCGACTTTGCGGATATTGATAATATGGGTTTCACCATCTTGTACAAATGAATTTGCAGACTCTGGTAATTTTAAGCGAATGGTTTCAGACACTAATTTTTGTAGATCAGGATTAACAAAATCTTCAGTCAGTAACTTTTTACCTTCACGGCCATATTGCTCAAGCGTTGTTTTATCTAAATCAGGATGAGCTAAAAGCTGACCTTTCGCATCAAACACTAATAAATGTTGCTCACGATCGCCAATAGGCAGCTGTGCCAATAAGGTTTCAAGAGCAATATCACTACCAGTGACACCAAAAAATTCGTTATCAAGATAGATTGGCACAAGCACGCTTACTACCCACTTATGCCAAATAGTATCGTAATACACCTTTGACCATACAGCTTCTCGGCTCGGGTTTGTTGCAGCTTGTGCGTAATTAAATGTCTCGCCTTTGGTAAAGTCAAAATCGCCCGGTACATTGAGCGCCCAATTAGGTGGAGCAATACGTATAAAGTTATCTTTAGTGATTAAATAAAAATTAAAAAAGTCTTGGATAAGCGTTGGTGAGACAATTTTCCATAGCGATTCAGAATCGTTAATCAGCTGCTTATAAAAATTAGAGTACTGGTCTTGCGGAATAAATGAAGCTGATAAACCATCCTCAGAAGTGCTGCGAATACTGCCATCAACTGCAAACTTTATATCTGCGCTGCGGTTATTTTGTAGATGTGACTCATTATGCAGTAGCTGACTACTAACGACATTGTTAGCTTGCTCTGCAATATTTATTTTGGTGTTGATTAAGCGATTGAATTGACGACTCAAGCGTTCACTCGAATGCTTTAAAAGTTCGTGCTCTTCAAAAACAAGCTGTTTTTCTTCTGATTTAAGCATTAAAGCTGCAGCGCAAATGCCTGCAATTAAACAAATAGCAGAGATTAACAGCGACAATTTCATACTTAATGAATTCACCCCAAACCGGGATGGCGGTCGTCGATACACCACAGGACTACCTTATTAATAATTGTTATTATTTATTATGCAAAAACAAATATACCAGATTCATTTTTAGATTTATAAATTTTTTATGAAGATTAATGAAATTTCTGAGGAATCTTTTGCTTTGTCCAAAATAGCATGTTTATGCAGTTGACTTTACATAGAAGTATTTTTACATTAGTCCAATGAAACAAATTATCTCTCGCACTTATTTTTCTTTTTTTAGCTTCTTTAGATAGAGGAGGCTTAACTGTTTGCGAGATAATTTCACCGAATAGCTAAAGCCTCCCTCTTGGGAGGCTTTTTTGTTTGTGCACTGTTTTGGAATGAGGAAACCAACATGAGCATTGATACATTAAATGCGTTACGACACGATATAAATGAAATCGACTCCGACTTACTTGTGTTACTGGCTAAAAGACGCCGTATAAGCCACAGCGTAGTCGAATATAAAATAGCCAATAACAAACCAATTCGTGATGAAGCTCGCGAACAAGCACTACTGGAAAAACTAATCAGTTATGGTAAGTCATTAGGTCTTGACGCTTACTACATTAATAATGTGTTTCAAACTATTCTTGAAGACTCAGTTTTAAACCAGCAAGCCATGCTGCAAAAGAACCTCAACCCAGAAGCTATGAGCGAAAGCCATCGTGTTGCGTATTTGGGTGGGCAAGGCTCATATAGCCAACTAGCCTGCCATAAATACTTTAGCCGCCGCCCTGGCAAAGTGATTGAAATGGGTTGCTCTAGCTTTGAACAGATCACTGGTAAAGTTGAAAGTGGACAGGCTGATTTTGGCTTACTGCCAATTGAAAACACCAGCTCAGGAAGTATCAATGAAGTATTCGACTTATTACAACACGCACAAGTATCAATTGTAGGTGAAGTAACCCATAGCGTTGAGCACTGTTTATTAGCAGTGCCAGGTACTGAGCTATCTCATATCAATAAAATTTTTGCTCATCCACAACCTTTTGCTCAATGTAGCCGTTTCATTCAAGGCCTAGGTGACATTCAACATGAAACCTGTGATTCAACCTTCCACGCATTGCAATCTGCGGTTGAAACAGCAAATAGCGCCGCTATCGGCTCAGCTCAAGCTGGCAAAAATGTTGGTTTAGAAGTAATTAAGTCAGGCCTTGCAAACCAAAGCGAAAACCACAGCCGCTTTATTGTTGTCGCCCGTAAGCCGCTACAAGTATCGAAGCAAATTCCGACCAAAACCAGTTTAATCATGGCGACTAAACAACAAGCAGGTTCATTGGCTGATGCTTTAATGATTTTTAAACATCACCAAATTAACCTAGTAAAACTAGAATCTCGCCCCGTACCAGGAAATCCGTGGGAAGAAGTGTTTTATGTTGACCTCGAAGCAAACCTTGATGACTTACATGTTAAGCAAGCGCTTGAAGAGCTGAAAGAACACACTCAGTACACACGTGTATTAGGTTGTTACCAAAGTGAGTCTTTGCAGGCTGTTAGTGTGTAATAGCCTGCCTAGATATGACTAATGAAAAGGAGTCTGTCGACTCCTTTTTCGTATAATTTCATCTTAGATACTTGCACCCATAGCCCTGTCTAAGCATAATCTTGAAAACAATTTGAAATTGGATCTTTCATGAATTGGTTAGCAGAATTAGCAACTAAGAGAACACCTTGGTTATTACTAGCGTTTATTTCACTCGCATTTGAAGTCACAGCATTGTTTTTTCAATACAACATGGGACTTGAGCCATGCATCATGTGTATTTATCAGCGCACCGCTGTTTTAGGCTTACTTGCAGCGGGTGTGATTGGTGCGATTAACCCAAAAAGTATGGTTGTTCGCTTAGTCGCATTTGCCACTTGGGGTATCTCAGCAATTTGGGGTTACTTTATTGCTAAAGAACACATTGCAATGCAAAACAATACCGACCCGTTTGCATTTAGTTGTGCATTTGAACCTAACTTCCCAAGTTTTATGCCTTTGCATGAATGGATCCCTAGCTTCTTTGCTGCCACTGGTGATTGTGGCAATATCGATTGGCAGTTTGCTTCAATGAGCATGCCGGCATGGATGGAAGTGATTTTTGCAGCATTTTCAGTGGTATTTGTGGCTGTTTTAGTTAGCCGATTAGTGAGCAAAAAGTCGCTATAATGATTTATTTTTTTACTAGCCAAATCCCTACTTTAAAAAACTTTAAAGTAAGGCAACGCCAGCAGATTATTGCTCTTGCTTTAGCTCATTTAAGCCCGAGCAAAAAGATCATTTTATCGGTATGTAAGCTTGCCTTTTTAGCGCCATTATTTTTAGGTTTAGCTTACTTTGAAGGGTGGATGCTTATTCCTTGGTTGTTGTTAGCAGGTTTAAGTTACCCTCTTATCACAACACCTATCGAAAACATGTTCGCGTTAGCGCATTTAGACAAGGCTATCAATGAATTTAAACAGGGCGAATAACGCCCTGTATAGGTGATAACCTGCTATTTATAGTGTAATTTTCCCCTCAAGTTTAGCGAATAGCTTATCACCAATTCCTTTTACTTCTTTTAATTGTTCTAGCGACTTAAACGAGCCTTGCTTGGTGCGATGCTCGACAATCGCTTTCGCTTTTGATTCACCAATACCCGGTAATTGAGTTAGCTGCTCAATGCTGGCTTTATTAATACTCAGCTTTTGCATTTTAACTTGTGTTGCTTTGGTTGGTGTTTCGGCTGAGACCTGTGTAGCAGGTAGTAATGCAAGAGTAGCGGCAAGTAAAATACTTGATAGTAATTTCATAATTTCCTCCATGACGCCCTTGTTTGGACTGATAGTTAGCGATTACCCAACACTCACTCCATCGCTTGTGTTTAACTTTGGGTAACATTTTAAATAAAGCTAATACACAAAGTATTGTCAAATTTACTAAATAAAAATTTTCTCAAGTTACTTGCAAAGTAAGGCTCGAAGCATTACTGTATATAAAAACAGTAATCTTAGCAGCGATTTTACGCTGCAATGCCAGGCTTAAATGCAGGAGAAATCATGGCTGTTGTTGTTAAATATGTTGTAGAAAGAAACGGAGTCGAGCGCATGACGTTTACTACTAAGAAAGAAGCTGATGCGTATGACAAAATGCTCGACATTGCTGAGTCATTAGAACTTATGCTTGAAAAAGTTGATGTACCATTAAGCGAGCAACAAATTGAGTCACTGGCGCTTGAAATGGCAAAAGAAAAAGACCAATTTATGGCGGTACTTAAAGGTGCAAAAGACGCGCCAGCTAAACCTAAAAAAGCAAAGTCAGACGATAACGTTGCTGATATAAAAGAAAAAGCGGCAAGCTAAACGCAAATTTAGATCATAAAAAAAGGGCAACATCCGTTGCCCTTTTTTGTGTTTAATCAAAAACTACAATGACGATTCAACTTCATCAAATAAGTCTGTAATTTCTTTTTTCGGCTCAGCCGTCATAAGGCTTACAACAACAATGGCAATTGTTGATAAAATAAAGCCAGGGACAATCTCATAAATGATTGCACTTAGTGCTTGGCCATCAATAGTAATTGGCGCGTATATCCAAAACAGCACTGTTGCTGCACCAACAACCATGCCACTAATAGCCCCTTGTAAGTTCATGCGTTTCCAGTAAAGGCTCAGTAGCACCAGTGGACCAAATGCTGCACCGAAACCAGCCCATGCATTACTTACTAAGTCTAAAATAGAGCTATTACGGTCATAAGCTAGGTAAATAGCAAATAAGGCAACTAAGATAACACTAATACGACCAACTAAAACCAGTTCTTTTTGAGATGCACTACGGTTTAAGTAAATTTTGTAGAAATCTTCAGTTAAAGAGCTTGAACACACTAACAACTGTGAAGAGATGGTACTCATAATCGCTGCTAAAATTGCTGCCAATAAGAAACCGGCAATTAAAGGATGGAAGATAAGCTCAGACAACACTAAGAAAATAGTTTCTTTATCATCAATAGGCATTTGGTTTTCAAGCATATAAGCAGCACCAAATAGACCAGTTAGCACAGCACCTATTGCTGATAGCGTCATCCACGACATACCCACACGACGCATGGTTGGCATATCTTTCACTGAACGTACAGACATAAAACGCACAATAATATGTGGCTGACCAAAATAACCAAGGCCCCATGCCATTGCTGAAATAATCGCTATAGTCGAACCACCTGCAAACCAATCCATCATATTAAGTGCATGAATTTCTGATTCTTTTGGTGAGCTTAATAATAAGTCATAGCGTGCATTGGCAAGTGTATCCATAACTGGCTGATCAAGCATGGTAAACGTCGCAATTGGCACAGCCAGCAGCGAGATAAACATGATACAACCTTGCACAAAGTCAGTCAGGCTCACGGCTAAGAAGCCACCAAACAAGGTATATAACACGACGACACCTGTTGTGATGTATAGACCCATTTCGTAGCTCATATTAAATGAGTTTTCGAACAACTTACCACCTGCAACAACACCTGATGAGGTATATAAAGTAAAGAAAACAATGATTACAATCGCAGAGATAACACGCAGAATATTCTTATTATCATCAAAGCGGTTTGCGAAGTAATCAGGAATGGTGATTGAGTCATTCGCCTTTTCTGTGTAAACACGCAAGCGAGGCGCGACTAAGAAGTAGTTAGCCCAAGCACCGAGTACTAGACCAATGGCAATCCAAACCTTACTTAAACCAAACAAGTACATTGCACCTGGTAGGCCCATTAGCAGCCAACCACTCATGTCAGATGCGCCAGCTGAAAGCGCAGCAACACTTGGTGATAAATTACGACCACCTAGCATATAGCCTGATACATCGTCGGTAGATTGCTTATAAGCATATAGCCCAATCCCCAACATGACGATGAAGTACAATGCTAACGAAATTATCATTCCTGTTTCCAAATTAGCCTCCAAAAGTTGTTTAATGTTGGCTTTTAATCCGAATAATGACTCGCAAGTTATTTAATTTAAAGACATTATTGGGGTAAAAACCTATATCACCCACGACTATATCATGCTTACCCCCCTTAACTCCAATCAAGCAGATAAATGACAAAGCTCAATTTTTCAACTTTTATCTAACATTTTTCTTATATTTAATCGCAAGTTATAGAATTTATCTGCAAATTATCCTAGTCTTTAATTCTTAATAAAATAATAACTTTTCCTCGCAAATGAACATTTAGCTAATGCTATTTCAGGCACAATGCAATATATTGCGAGAAGTAAATGAATTAACAGATGTGGACATGTTTGGACTATGTATTTTTACGCTGCACGCCAACCTATTTTAGACAGGGATAAAAAACTAATTGGCTACGAGCTTTTATTTCGAGATGGCGTAGACAATGTTTTTCCTGATATTGATGGCGATGAAGCAACGTCACGACTTATTGAAGGCAGCCAATTTAATTTTGGTTTAGAGGATTTAACGGATAACAAACCTGCTTATATCAACTTTACTCTAGAAACCTTGCAAAAGGGTTATCCACTTTTACTTGGTAAAGAGCAGGTGGTAGTAGAGATATTAGAAACAATCCAACCAGGTAAACGCCTACTGGCATTAGTTAAAGATCTAAAAGAAAAAGGCTATATACTTGCACTTGATGATTACATTCACCAACCTGTATGGCGACACTTTTATCCTTACATCGATATTATTAAGATTGACTTTCTAACTTGTGATGTAGACTCAATAAAAGCGATCATCGAGGCTATTAAGCCGTATCCACACATAAAGTTGCTTGCTGAGAAAGTTGAAACATACGAAAAGTATCAGCTTGCCCTAGAAATGGGCTTTAGCTACTTCCAAGGGTTTTTCTTTTCAAAACCTGAGATGGTACAAAGCAAAACTTTGCCACCTTCTGAGATGGCTCTTGCCGAGCTTCTATACGAAACATCGAGTATTGATCTAAACCTCAGAAAAATCACTGAGGTATTTGAACGTGACGTTAACTTATCTTATAAGTTGCTACGCTACTCAAACTCAGCGGCCTTTAAACGTCGCGCTGAAATCAGCACAATTAAACAAGCGCTTATTGTTTTAGGCAGTGAAGAAATTAAACGTTTCTTATCACTTTTATTTGCAGCGCAAGTCGCAGCAGATAAGCCAGCCGAACTAATTCGCCTTTCATTGACCCGTGCTCGGTTTGCTGAATTATTGGCAATCAGCCACGGCAAAATGCGAGATACTGGTATGGCATTTTTAACGGGTATGATGTCGTTAATGGATGCAATCCTCGACGAAGATATGCCAAGTGTAATGAACAAGTTACCGCTGACTATTGAAATTAAAGATGCGCTACTCAAAGATGAAGGCTTATTAGCAACGTATTTAAAGCTGGTAAAATTTTATGAGCAAGCAAATTGGGAAAAAGCGAAAGAAATCCAACAACAACTTGGACTTAAACCTGAAGAAGTACCGGACGCTTACCATGATGCATTAAGTTGGTCTAATGACCAAATGAGTGTGTTTGGGGACTGATGAATACCCATCCCTTAACGATATAAAAATGCCAGCAATTGCTGGCATTTTTATTTAACACTTTTAAAGATTCTCTAAGAAATCTTCGTCAAAGTCATCTGGTTCTTTTTCTAGTGGCGGATTACCATCATGTAGCTCATATAATTGACGCTGGAAGTAGATATCCTTCATGAAGATATAAGGGTCTAGCGACTCATTTAATAGGCTCTCTTGTGGCATTAATGAAGCACGGGCTTCAACCGCTTTAAGTGCAAACACTAATATTGTTTGAGGTGTTGTTAGTGTTATTTCAGGTAATACGAAATTATCAACAACATCACCAGTTAGGTTTCGTGCGGTACTTGGTCCCATACCAGGGATCATCAAGTAAGCACCATCACCCACTCCCCATACACCAAGAGTTTGGCCAAAATCTTCATCGACAATTTCTAAGCCCAGCGATGAAGCAACATCAAAAAAACCGAGTAGACCTACTGTAGAGTTCACTAAAAAGCGCGCCAAGCTAATACCCATATTACCAGGCTTACCCTGCAGACCAGCATTGACCATATCCGTTGGTGCGGTGATGTTATCGGTAAAATTAACAATGCTACGTCTTACCGGTGTTGGCGTTACTGTAACGTAGCCAACAGCTGCTGGGCGAAGAATATAGGCGTCAAGCACGTCCATATTAAAATCATACATTGGACGGTTGAACGACTGTAATGGGTCTCGCTCATCCGCTTTTTCTTCAGGTATTTGTGCGCATCCTGCAAGCACTACAAAAAAGATAAAAAATATACTGTGCCTAAACATCGGCTATCCTTAAGGTATTAACTCATTAATTAGCAAAGAATATTCTTTCACGTTTGCACGTTCTAAAATACCCGACTTGCCTTCCAACTCGCCGCTAGAAGTTACCACAGTTGCATCTTTTGATAAACGCGCAGTTAAAATAATTTTATCGACACTTGATAAATTCAGACCTTCAACCATGGCATTCGAATCACTCAATGTCACTGTTAGCGGAAAGCTGTATTCCGTCATTTTTACCACAGCTAATGGCATTTGTGGGCCACTGGCTGCTTTTGCAAAAACAAACAAGGTGCCGTTTTGTGGCTGCGAATCTGCTAGAGCTGAGTCTAAATCAACTGTGATGCTAATTTCACTGTGTGAAGCTTCTGCAATTTCTGTATTTGTAACTTGCTGCTGATTATTTAAGTGAGCATCAATTTCAGCAATACGCTCTGCAATCATGCTATAACGCGGATCATTTTGCTGCATACTTGCAAGCAGTACTTCAAACGCAGTTTTAGCTTGCAGCCAATCCTTGCGCTCATAAGCAATCAGAGCTAACAATGAGATTGCATCAATATTGGTCGGCTCTGCTTTTAACACTCTCGATAACATCGTTGCTGCACGTGACATATTCGCATCACTGCCTTCCATTAGCAGAACTTGCGAGTAGCTGATCAGCACTTGCTTGTTATCCGGGTTCATTTTTAGCACTTTATCAAATGACTGCATCGCCATATCAAATTCATTTAATGACATCGCAACACGACCTAGCAGCATCCACGCCACTTCATCATCACCACTTTGATCAAGCTTGGTACGCAATGCTAAAGCAAATGCTTGCAACTCATTCGGTGTCAATGGCTCACCATCTTGCATTACGGCACGTTCACCATATGACTTAAGGTTTGCCATCGCGTCATGCCAGCCTTTTATTTGCTGCTGACTACCCGTGTAACCGTAAAAGATAGCCGTTAAAACAATTAAAAAGCCAGCGCCAGTAAGGGCAAAAATACGGTTGTTACCTTTACTATTTAGCGCTTTTTCTGGAGACAGCTCATTGAGCAAACGACGTTTTTGTTCGATAACTGATTCGTCGTGCATTTGTGCATCAATACGTTGGTTATCTAAGTCTGTTTTAAGCTCATCTAAACGTTGATGATAAATTCGGATTAACTCCGAGTTTGCATTGTGATCAAGGCGTTGAATACGTTCGCGTTTAAAAAAAGGAACGACAACAAATAGCAATGCAACCAGTGTGAGTAAAACAAAAGAAGCCCACATTAATGCCATCTAGCTTTGCTCCTGACGTTGATTTTGTTCAATTAACTTTGCAAGTAGTGCCTCGTCTTGCTCTGTCCATGTTTGTTTTACCGATGCCTTACGTTGGCGTAAAACAATAAACCCAAAGCCAAGTACCACAATCAATACTGGCAATACCCATAATACTAAGGTTGCGGGTGTTACGGGTGGATCGTAATGTACGAAGTAGCCATAACGGTCAATCATATAATCGATGACTTCATCTTTAGTTTTGCCATCTTTTACCAGCGCTAACACTTTGTCGCGTAAGTCTTTGGCTACAACCGCGTCTGAGTCGGCAATGTTTTGGTTTTGACATTTAGGGCAACGCAGCTCTTTGGTAAGCTCACTGAAGCGTACAGCTTGCTCTTTATCATCAAATTGATATTTGTCTTGCTCTGCAAATGTGCTAAATGTGATAAGCAAACTTGCTAAAAAAATCACGAGTCTCATTACTGTAACTCCTGCATTAACGGTGCGAATTTGGCTCGCCACACACGCGGATTAATATCGCCGGTATGGTGTAGCAAAATGGTGCCTTGCTTATCAACTAAGAAGGTCTCTGGCGCGCCAGACACCCCTAAATCAAGGGCTAATGTGCGCTTTAAATCTAAGATATTGAATTGATATGGGTCGCCAGCACGATTAAGCATACTAGTAACGTCTTCGCGTAGTGCGTTAATATCAAACTGGCCATCAAAGTCAGGGTCGTAGCCTTGCTCGTAGTATAAGCCAACAATCTTAACGCCCTGCTCTCTAAGTTCAGTTAAATAGCCTAACTCAGCTAAACAGGTCGGGCACCATGTGCCCCACACATTGAGTAAGTAAACTTCACCTTTTAAATCACTATCTGTCCAACGCGTTGACTCATCCATCAAGTCTGGCAAGTTGAAAGCTGGCATAGCCTGCCCAATACGCCCAGTTTGCAGCTCACGCGGGTTAGCAAACAAGCCTTGATATAAAAACACACACAGTAAAACGAAAACCAGTAAAGGTGCTAGTGCGAGTAGTTTACGGTTCATGCTGATGCCTCCTGCTTAGTCGATTTTTGGCGATAGCGTTTATCACCAAGCACTAAAAAGCCTGCCAGTGAAATCAAGATACCACCGAGCCACATCCAACGAACATAAGGCTTATGGTAAATACGTAACGACCACGCACCTTGGCTTAATTGCTCACCCAGTGCTAGGTATAAGTCACGCGTAAAGCCAGCATCAACAGCTGCTTCTGTCATAAACTGCATGCCAATGTCATAACGGCGTTTTTCAGCATGTAAAACGGTTACTTGTTTATCATTTTTCAGCACAGTGACAACCCCAGCATGGCCGCTATAGTTAGCGCCGCGAATAGACTTAACACCATCAAAACGGTACTGGTATTCATTTAAAGCCACAGTGTCACCCGGCTTCATTGATACATCACGCTCTACTGAATAAGCAGAGGTTAACGTTACACCTGCAATCACGAACGCTAAACCAACGTGACCTAATACCATCGCCCAATAGCTTAGTCCTAAACGTTTAAAGCCTTCACCTAAGGTTTTGTGAATGGTTACTTTTGCTGCTAAATCAACCACTGTAGTAACAACAATCCATACCGCTAGCGTAGTTGCAATAAAGGTAATTGGCGCAATTACATCGTAACTTGAATATAACCACGCCGCTGTTGCTACTAGGCTAACTACAGCCGATAGCGCAAATTTATTTTGCAACATTGACCATTTATTTTGTTTCCAGCGTAACAGCGGGCCCATACCCATTAAAATGGCAAACGGCACCAGTAGAATCGCAAACATCTTGTTGAAGAACGGCTCACCAATCGAAATGCTGCCTAAGCCAAGCTCTTTATGGACCATAGGTAATAATGTGCCTAATAATACAATCAGCGTTGCCACAACTAAGAAAATATTATTTAACCAAAGCGCAACTTCACGTGAGGCAAACTTATAACGTCCTTCACTTTTCACCTGCGAAACACGCAGTGCATAAAGCGATAAACCACCACCTACCACAATGGCTAAGAATGCTAAAATAAACATACCGCGGTTAGGATCTGAGGCAAAAGCATGCACAGATACAATGATACCCGAGCGAACAATAAAGGTACCCAGTAAGCTTAACGAGAATGCTGCAATAGCCAACAATACGGTCCACGACTTAAATACACCGCGCTTTTCGGTGGTTGATAATGAGTGCAGCAATGCGGTTGCCACAAGCCATGGCATTAATGATGCGTTTTCAACGGGATCCCAGAACCACCAGCCGCCCCAGCCAAGTTCAGAGTATGCCCACCAACTACCAATGGTAATACCGAGTGTTAAAAAACCCCATGCTGTCATAGTCCAAGGACGAGACCACTTAGCCCAAGTATTATCAAGCTTACCTGTAAGTAACGCTGCAATAGCAAATGAGAACGACACAGATAAACCCACATAGCCCATATAGAGCAATGGCGGGTGAATGATCATACCCGGGTCTTGCAATAACGGATTTAAATCGCGACCTTCAACAGGGAAATACGGTAATAAGCGCTCAAATGGGCTCGACATTAATAAGGTGTATAACATAAAGCCAACACCTAAAAAGCCTAGTACACCCAGTACACGAGCACGTAATACCCAAGGTAATGATTGCGAACGCATAGCAACTACAGCGGTCCAACCCGCTTGCATTACTAACCAGAGTAAAATTGCCCCTTCATGACCACCCCATGTCGAGGTTATTTTGTAGTACCAAGGTAAGGTGCTACTTGAGTGATAAGCAACATACGAAACAGTAAAGTCGTCGGTTAAACTGGCATAAACAAGTGCAGCAAAAGACAAAAGTACAAATACGAATTGTCCAATTGCCAGTGATGGAGCGGCACGCATTAAACGTAAATTGCCGGTATGCGCGCCCCACAAAGGAAAAATACACAATAGAACACTGAGCACCATGGCCAGTGTTAAAGAAAAATAACCGAGTTCTGGGATCATATTAATTGCCGTTATCTAAGTTATACGTCGGTTTTTCGTGTTTGATACCCTTCACAGCTTCAGCAACTTCTGCAGGCATGTATTCTTCATCATGCTTTGCAAGTACTTCAAAGGCATCAATTTCATTGGCTTTAACTAACACGCCCTGCGCTACAATCCCTTGGCCTTCACGGAATAAGTCCGGCAAAATCCCTTGATAATTAATTGTCACCATAGGGCCTTTATCAATCAGTTTAAAGCTTACCTTTAAGCTTGATTCGTCACGAACAACTGAGCCAGGTACAACCATGCCACCAATGCGTAGCTTTTGACCAATATGCGGTTTTTCTTTGTTTGGTCCTTTACCCTCAACAAGTTCACTTGGGGTATAGAATAAATTAATGTTTTCTTGCAGTGCGTACAGCACTAAACCAATCGTTGCACCCACACCAAAAATAATGGCTACAACTGCTAATAAACGTTTTTTACGTCTTGGATTCATTGCCCTGCCTCTTGCTTCGCTTTCTTAATGCGCTCTTCACGTTGTGCTTGCTGCTTTACTGAAGAGAAAATACGTTTTGTATCGTTTAACGAACTAAATAAAATACCGAGTAAAATTAATGCACAGCTACCAAAAGACAACCATACATAAAAGCCATAGCCACCCATGGCAATAAAATCTGCAAAAGAATCAAACTGCATTATTAACCTCGCTCAACCATATCACGCACCCAAGGGCGATGCTTTTCACGTTGGAGAATTTCGTTTTTAAGACGGATTAACGTCACCACACCAACAAAACCTGCAAACGCAACAATGTTAACCATTAATGGCCAAAACATGCTTGGATCAATAGCTTTAGTATCAAACTTTGTAATGGTTGCACCTTGATGCAAGGTATTCCACCACTCCACCGAGAAGTGAATAATCGGTAAGTTGATAACCCCAACAATGGCTAAGATACAAGCAGCACGCCCCGCTGCTTTTTTATCTTCAAAAGCATGATAAAGCGATAACACACCAAGGTATAAAAATAACAGAATTAACTCAGAGGTAAGACGTGCATCCCACACCCACCATGCGCCCCACATAGGTTTACCCCATGCTGCACCGGTAATTAATGCTATCGCTGTCACACATGCCCCGACAGGTGCAATTGCAATCACTGCAAGTTCTGCATTACGTAATTGCCATACTAGTGCGATCACTGCTGCAATCGCCATAGAAGAGTAAGCGCCCATAGATAAAATAGCTGAAGGCACATGGATAAAAATAATTCGGTAGCTGTCTTTTTGTTGGTAATCGGCTGGGGCATAAGCAAGCCCCCAGACCCATCCAACAATCATACAAACCACCGTAACGACGGCGAAATAAGGCAGTAAGGTGTTACACAATTGGTAAGCACGATCTGCTTTTGCGTAGGGATGTAACCACTTCCACATATTAACTTACACTCACTTTCAATGCTGACGATATGGCAATTGGTGCCGCTATAATCGCTACGATTAGCATGGCACCAAGGATTGCAAGCTGTCCGCTATAGGCAAGCTCCATAGAGCTGGTATCAATAGCCGAGGTTGCAAAAATTAGTACAGGGATATACAAAGGCAGAACAAGCAAACTCATTAAAATACCGCCTTTTTGTAGTCCCACAGTAAGTCCAGCGCCAATTGCGCCAATGAAGCTAAGCAATGGCGTACCTAACAATAAGGTCAGAACGGTTGCTAAAAGCGCTGAACTTTCTAAATTCAATAACAAAGCAAATACCGGAGTCATTAACACTAAAGGCAACCCCGTGATCACCCAATGCGCTGCCACCTTTGCAAGGACAGTTAACGGTAATGGGTATGATGAAGCAATTAATTGCTCTAGTGTTCCGTCGTGATAATCATCACGAAATAGCTTATCTAGGCCTAACATGGTCGAGAGTAACGCAGCGACCCAAATAATGCCCGGCGCCATACGAGCAAGTAGACCGGGTTCAGGGCCAATTGCTAACGGAAAAAGTGTAATAACAATAAGAAAAAATAAGATAGGGTTAACGATTTCAGCACGCTGACGAAACGCTAATTTAAGATCTTTAGAAAAAACCGCAGAGAATAATTGCCAATACGAATGCTGTTTTACCATCAGTGGCGATACTCCAAAGTCACTGTTTGAAGGTCACTAAAATGTGTCGTTAAATCTTGGTGGGTGGTTAATAGAATCGCGCCGCCAGCATTTAGGTGCTCAACAAAGCGTTCTTGTAAAAATGCAACACCGCTTTTATCAAGGGCTGTAAATGGCTCATCAAGGATCCATAGTTTGGCACTGTTTAACCACAGTCTTACTAGAGCGACACGGCGTTGTTGCCCTGCTGACAACATACGAACAGGTACATCTTCAAGACCTACCAAGCCTATTTTTGCAAGGATCGGATACAAGTCTTGTTTGCTATCGTAGCCATTTATTTTTAGCCAAAATGCGACATTCTCAAGGGCGGTAAGCTGTGTATTTACCCCAGTTTTATGGCCGATGAATAATAACTCTTGTGCATATTCATCATAGTATTTTGTAATTGAGCGATCTTGGAACAAAACATCGCCTTCATCCGCCATAGCGAAACCCGCGATAATACGCAATAATGATGTTTTACCAGCCCCATTCGGACCAGCTAACTGCATAATTTGTCCCGATTTCAAGCTGAAATTAAGATCCGCAAACAAACAACGATCTTGCTTGATGCAGGTGACGGCCTTAATGTGTAACAAGATGACGATTCTCTATACCCAAAATTAGGCGTTAGTCTACCATAATGATAGGGTAATACGAATATTGCTTTAAAACGATTAACTTATATTTGATCTAAAATAATGAATAAACAAAGCCAGTTGACTCTCAGCACTCAGCTTAATCTAGACCCAAAAGCAATCAGCAGTGCACTACAGCAATCACCTAATGATGCCTTGAAAATGCTGGCTGAGCAGAGCCTAACTGCTCGTAATATTGTGGTTGGTAAGCACAGTGTGCAAATGGACGTGCTAATCAATAACTCATGGCAAACACTGCGCTTATCAACAGAGCAAGAAAACCTCAAAACTGAGCGCTTTTTAGCGGCCAATATTCAATTAAGTAGTGATGGTAAACAGCTGACTATCACACCAGCACCGCTGACGATTACACTTGGCAAAAGCCAGCAATTACAAGCACTACTGAACTTGCTAACGCAAGGGAGTGCAAATACAAATATGCCGCACCCCGCTCAGATTGCGCCAAGTAAACCTTTACTACAACTACCGGCATTAAAAGCTGAGTTTGCTCTTAATAATAGCCTGGTTGCTCTTTTAAAAGCTGAAGCACCACTTAAAGCCATTTTGCTGCCTGCTACCAACCAACAAAATAGCTTTAATTTAAACATTATTAATCGCTTTGGGGATTCTCTCCATCAGCAAAGTGTTAGCCAACAAAAAGTCGCTGAGTTGGTGGCTAAGCTAACCCCTGAAATGAATTTAAAATTAGCTGGGCAACAAGTACAGTTAAGCGTTGCAAACAAGCAAAGTAATGAATTAACTTTACCGCTACCTACAATATCGCCAAAACAAGCTAAGCAAATTCAAGCGCAGTGGCAATTTCACCCTCATGCATTAAAACTAACCCCCCAGCAAGTTAAAAATACTGTTGAACTTATAAGTAAAGCGCCTGTGCAACAAATACTGTTAAAGAACTCGCTGTCAGAGACATTCAATCAAGCATTAAAAAGCCAAGCTGTTGAACCTAAAAATACGTTGTTAGCACCATCGAGCAGCTCACATTCACCCATTAGCTCTTGGCTAAAAGACAGTTTTGCTGATTTAAAAACGCGTATTAGTGATGCAGTACGCTATTTTGAAAAGCTCCCTGCTACCAGCAAAGCGGCTGTTAACCAGTCAACCCATCAGCTGAGTGAAAGCAAAAATACGATTAGCCAACTAGGTTTTAATGCTCAAAAAATTGATATAGTAAAGTTTGCAGCCGCTCAACAAAGCGCGCACCAACACATTGCGCTCCAAGTAGCGCAAAAAACCAGTGGGCCAGTTACAGCTAATACGCCACCACCTGCGGCTAAACAAACAGAGCCATTAACCGAAAGTCAGCCTGCAAAGCAAGTTAGTTTACCCGTGAGCTATAACAAGGCAGCACCTTTAATACAGTTACTGCAACGGATAAAAGTCAGTTTAGAGCCGCTTGTTAGCGCACAAAATCAAGCGACTCAGTTGGCTACAAACCATAGCAAATCACAACTCCCTGTATTGAGCTTAGACAATGCTATGCAAAAAGCACCTGCAGACAACAAGTCAATTAACAGTTCTGTTAATACACTAAACTCAGACAAAGCAACATCTGAACAGCTTGCCCCAGTTAAAAATAGCCTTGCTAATTCAGTACTGAAAAATATGAGTGAGCAAACTAAACAGCATAACTTCGTGACTCGAGCACCCAATGAGCAAACAACAGGGTTACAAAAAGTTGCTCAGCAACAAACTCAATTACACGCCCCCTTCTTAGCAACAAAAGAGCCGAACTTGAGTCAGCCATTATTGCCGATAAGGCCGATTGAGGCGGCACTGATTGCTAAGCTATTACCGCTCCCTGAAAGTAAACCGTTAGCAAGTATGCCTCTGCCAGTGCAATTAACAGAGAAACTTGTAGCCCTGAGTGAGCAAAACACATCGTCTTCGGTAGATTTAAACAGGCTCGTTAATCAAGCATTTAATCGCATGATCTCGAGTCAAAACATGCACCCTACAACGATTGAACGAGAGCTTTTAAGTATCCTCAGGCCAACAGCACTGCCAAGTCAAACTCAGCAGGCAAGCTTCAGCCAAGGGTTAGAACAACTAGCAGTGGCTTCACTTGCCGCGCCAATTATTAATCAAGCACCAACCAACCTTAGTTTTAATAATCAAACTGGTCTTGATGCCTTACTGCAAGTGTTAGTGCCCAACTTTAAAGCCGTTAACGGCAATAAATTACTCGAGCAACTACAGCAGCCTGCGATGCAAGCCATGGCGGCTGAAGCCTCGCAACTGAAAAACACTCTAGCTCAGGTGCAAACAACGCCCATCAATCAGCAACAAGATAACAGTGCTTTAGCGCAGTTTTTCTTACCGATGAAATTACCTCCTGAAACAGGGCAAACAGAAATCAGCTTAGGACAATATAAAAAGCCAAGTAAAAATAAACTCGAAGCAAAGAATGTCTGGTTTGTGCGATTGAACTTTGATTATGCTCAGCTTGGCAAGTTACAAATTACCGCGGAGGTGATGGATAAAGCAGTTGATTGCCAATTGCTCGCTTCTTCACAAGAAGTGACAGCGCTTGCTCATCCGCATTTAGAAACGCTGCGCCATAAATTAGCAGGCCATGGTTTAAATGTAGGTGAGTTAAACTTGCAACAAGGGACATCAAACCACCAAGCTTTTTATAAATCCCATGCGATTATTAACATTAAGGTGTAATTTTTATGAGTGAACAAGCGGTGCATAAATCAGCAATTGGCTTACTCTACGAAGCGGGTAGCTCACCACGAGTAACCAGTAAAGGCTTTGGTGAATTGGCTGAAGAAATCGTCAAACTTGCTGAGCAAAAAGGCATTTTGATACACCAAGATGCGGACTTAGCTCAAACCTTATCGCATCTTGAGCTAGGTGAAGAAATCCCGAAAGAGCTCTATTATGTTATTGCCGAATTAATTGCTTTTTCGTACGTATTGCGTGGTAAGTTTCCACCGGGTTGGCAAGACTTTCAAGGTAAGCTCAACATCAAAGCTTAGCTCAAATAAAAAAGCGCCTATTCGGCGCCTTTTTGTTTATGAAGTGACATGAGTAGCTCAGCTTCGGCTCTGGGTAATTCGCATTCACGAATTATTTCTTCTAAATCAGCGCCTAGCTCAACCATTTTAACCGCTCGCGAATAAATTTTCGCATTCGGATCATCATATTTTTGTGCATCTTGTAGCTGTTCAAGCTCTTTATTTTTTTCTTCAACAGCAACAACACGTTTGCCAATACTTAGCATGCCTGCTCGCATTTCAGCCACTTCGCTACGTAAAATACTCAATTGCTGTTGAGCTTCTTGTAACTGCTTTTGCTTGGCTTGAATCGCCGCCGCTTGCTTATTGTTATTGACAAAAATAAGCCCCAAACACACTAATACAAGTAAGATTGAGGCACCAAACAAAGAGTATAACAGCATATAATTTCCAAACGCTTATAGTGCGCTTAGCTCGTCCCACTCATCGTCATTTAATAATTTATTAAGATCAACCAAGATCAGTAACTCACCATCACGGTTAGATACACCTTGGATAAACTTAGCACTTTCTTCTGTGCCAATATTTGGCGCACTGTCAATTTCAGAGCTACGTAGGTAAACCACTTCAGCAACACTGTCGACTAAAATACCAATCACTTGCTTTTCAGCTTCAATGATAACGATACGAGAGTTATCAGTAACCTCAGCACCCATTAAACCAAAACGTGCACGCGTGTCGATCACAGTAACAACATTACCACGTAAGTTAATAATACCTAACACATAAGAAGGCGCACCTGGCACAGGAGCAATTTCGGTATAGCGAAGTACTTCTTGTACTTGCATTACGTTAATGCCGTACGTTTCTTCTTCAAGTTTAAAGGTTACCCACTGTAACACTTCATCGTTGCTATCAGCGTTTTTATTTGCTGACAGTAGTCTTTCTTCACTCATGCTATTACTCCGTAAAAATAGTTACTGCTCACGGCTGTCTAAGCCCTGCTCTAGCAATTGATTTAAATTTTCAACGTCAATCAAGGCGCACATTTTCTCTTTGATAACACCTGCAAGCCAAGGCCGCTTACCTGATTTTGCTCGCCATTTTACATCTTCTTTACGAAGCGTAATATTATTTACGAGCTTTTCAGCCAATAATCCCCATTGACTGTCACCTAAGGTGATTAAATACTGATAATCTAATGATTGTTCTAATTTTTCATCATACTTTTCTGGCATAACCCAACGTGCAGTATCAACAACATTTAGTTTTTCTTCACGGTTTAGCATGACACCTTTAAACCATTTTGGTTTACCAAATAATTGGTTAACCTCTGCCAGCTGATGAATTCCCCCTAATGCTTTTAACGGTACAGCAAGGGTTAACCCTGCAACCTCAAAGAATAATGCCTGAAATTCACCATCAAAATAGTCTTCTTGACGATCAGACGAGGTTTTTGCAACCAGTTCAGCTTTAGGTTCTGCGACTATATCTTTGATATTAGCTTGGTTCTCGGTTTTCTCAAGCTCTTTAGTCGGTTCTAGGGGTGGTAAAACAGGTTCTGGAGTAGGCTGAACGTCTGTCAGCTTTTCTTCTGTCTTAGTTTCAGGCTCTTTAACCTGCTCCAGCAGCTTTGCGACTGGCTCAAGATTTTGGTCAGTAGGCTCATCTTCACACAACAAAGCGCCCAAATATTGGGTCATCACTTTTTCATTGGCAAATAAATGCTTACTCATCTTTAACCTTGTGCAACTAAGTAATCAAGCAGGGCACGATAGGCAAAAACGCCACGCGAACGCGGGCAAAATTGAATCGGCACTTGCTGTGCTAAACTAGCATCTCTAAACTTTGTATCGACAGGAACCACGCCTGACCATACTTTATCTTTGTAATTATCCTGCAGAGTCTTGTAAGCTTCAAGTGATGCTTTAGTACGTTTATCGTACATTGTAGGAATAATTGTATATTGGTACTGTTTTGCTTGCGATGTTTGCATCAGCTCCATCGTACGCATCATACGATCAAGCCCTTTTAAGGCCAAAAATTCTGTTTGTACTGGTACTAAAATTCGCTCACTAGCTGCAAGAGCATTGACCATCAAAACACCTAAAACAGGCGGGCAATCAATAATTGCATAGTCATAATGGTCGCTAATTTTGGCAAGCGCTTTTTTTAGTATTAAGCCCATGCCATTTTTATTGCCCATGCTTCTATCAAGCGTCGCGATTGCCATCGTCGCAGGTAAGATATCTAGGTTTTCAAGTGTTGATGGACATAGAGCCTGCAAAATTTCTTCACTGGCCATGCTGTTACCACGCGCGAAAATATCATACACGCTGACTTCTAAGTCTTCTGAATCTATACCAAAATAATAAGTCAATGATGCATGCGGATCGGTGTCAATAAGTAACACGCGTTTTCCTTGTAAAGCGAGAATACCAGCAAGGCTAACGGCTGTTGTTGTTTTCCCTACCCCACCTTTTTGATTCGCTACGGTCCAAACTTTCACATCACACCTTATTATTGTTCATTGCGCGTGGTAATCCTAATTCCACCATGTGGTAATTGAATCACTTTAATGCTGTTATCATCGCTTGGCAACTCAATTTCTGTCGTCTGTTGCGGTTGGTTTTGTGACTCTTGTTCTGCGTTTTCTGGCTCTTGTGGTGGTAAACCATATTTAGACAACGCAACAACCACTTTGCGGTTTTCTGCGCGTCCTTGCTCAGTGTCATTACTTGCGAAAGGTGAATATTGCCCGTAACCTTCAATAGCCATACGCGCAGGGTTAATACCTAAACTCTCAAGCTCAACTAGGACAGATGTCGCCCTCGCTACAGATAGCTCCCAGTTAGAGCGAAACATCTCATTACGAATACCTTCGTTATCGGTATAACCACGCACACGAATGTAATTATCAACTGGTGCAATAATATCTTTCACTAAACTAACAACTTGTTTTGCACGCTGCTGTGCAACAGCACTGCCCGATGAAAACAACATACCAGAGCTTAATTCAATGATGAGCCAATCTTGATGAAGCTCTAAACTTGCTTCGCCATCACGAATTTCATCAATGAGCGCAGACTGTAATTTAGTAAGTAAGCTGTCGAGAGGCTTGCCGAGATGTTTTTTCTCAATATTGCTGGTTTCGCTTTGCCCATCGAGTAATTCAGGGCCTTGCTCATCTTTACGAATGCTCTCACCGTATAGAATGTCGTTCTCAGGGCTGACTCTGTCAGTTAGTATGCCTGTGCCGTTAACCCCAGTGCCAACCTGTTGTTGCTGACGAGCTGATTTTTCAAACACCTGCTCTAGTGAATCTGAGAGAATTTGAAAATCTTCATTTTTACTAATTGCGATCGCATACATGACCACAAAAAAAGCAAACATGATGGTCATATAATCGGCATAAGAGACAAGCCAGCGTTCAGTATGTTGGTTTTTTGACGTGTTATGACGCTGACGACGGCGCATCATAATAAATTACTCGTCAACTAAGCTTGGGCGCTCTACACGGTACGCCTCAAGTTTTAGTTCGATATTTAGTGGGCTTTCACCTTGCGAAATAGCAATAATGCCTTCAGCAAGTAGTTCATGATACAGCATTTTTTGTTCCACTTGCTGCTTGAGTTTATTCGCCATTGGCAAGAATAATAGATTCGCTAAACCAACACCGTAAATAGTAGCAATAAACGCTGTAGCAACACCGGCACCCAGTTTTTCAGGATCCGTTATAAATTGCATGGCCTGAATCAAACCGAGTACTGCACCTAAAATACCGATTGTAGGGCTATAACCGCCCATAGCTTCATAAACTCGACTTACCTCGAGTAAGCGTTCGCGTTCAAGCATTAAATCAATTTCAAGCGTATCTCTAAGCTTTTGCTCATCAATCCCATCAACAAGTAGACTCAAGCCCTTTGCCGCATACGGGTCTGAGTGCGACAGCGCTTCCGACTCAAGGGCTAAGTAACCTTCTTGACGTGCTTTATGTGACCAACGCTTTACTTGCTCGATAGCTGCATCAATATCGTGATACGGCGGAAAAAACACCCAATGACTGATCTTAAGTGTTTTAGTAAAAACACTTGCTGGGGTCTGAAGCATGACAGCCCCAAGCGTACCACCAAGCACGATGATAAGCGCAGGACCATTAAACAGTGCAGAAACAACCCCGCCCTCTAATGCATAACCAAAGGCGATGGCACTTACTGCGACAATTAAGCCAAAGAAAGACAGTTTATCCACAACCAGTCTCACGCGTTAAACGATTCGCAACATCTGCGAGCGCTAAGCTTTCACTCGCCAAGCCGGCATTAGCAACAGCTTGTGGCATACCATACACCACACTGGTTTTTTCATCTTGCGCCCAAATAGTCGCACCGACTTGCTTAAGCATACGCGCACCATCACGGCCATCTGCGCCCATGCCCGTTAACACTACAGCTAGCACATCACCGCCGAAGGTTTTTGCAGCACTCGCAAAAGTCACATCAACACTCGGCTTGTAAGTAATACGCGGACTATCGTCTTCAAATACTCGCAGAGTGCGAGAACCACCACGCCCCTCTATTAGCATTTGTTGGCCACCTGGCGCTAAGTAAGCGGTGCCAGGCACTAAACGGTCACCATTTTGCGCTTCTTTCACATTGATTTTGCATAAGCCATTTAGCCTTGCAGCAAAAGCTGGCGTAAACGCAGCTGGCATATGCTGAATAAGCAAAATAGGATGTGGGAAATTAGCTGGCAGCTGAGTCAAAATTGTTTGCAGTGCCACAGGTCCACCGGTTGATGTACCGATAGCAACCAATTGATATTTCTTGCCCGAAGCGCGAATATTACTCGTATTCGATGACGATGCAGCCGGCGAACTTGCAGCAGCAGGACGACTAAAACTGCGATCAGGCTGGACAATACCGCTACTGCTTGTAGCGCCACTACTTCTTAGTGTAGGAGTCGGAGTTGATCTCGAAATAGGTGCTGGGCGCGAGAAACGAGAAATGCGACGGCGACCAATTTCTTTTACTTTATTTTGTAAAAGCGCGATTGCATCTTCATTATTGCGTGCAATGTCTTCGAACTTTTTCGGTAAAAAATCAAGGGCCCCAGCATCCAATGCATCTAGGGTTGCTGTTGCGCCATCACGGGTGAGTGATGAGAACATTAAAATAGGAGTCGGTGTTGCTGCCATTATTTCTTTCACGGCACTAATGCCATCAAGAACCGGCATTTCAACATCCATAGTAATTACATCAGGTTTTAATTCACGGGCTTTATCGACCGCTTCACGACCGTTTACGGCAAAACCAATTACTTGAATATTGCTGTCTTGCTCTAAAATTTCGCTGACTCTGCGGCGAAAAAAGCTTGAATCATCAACAACTAATACTTTGACTGCCATTGGCACTCTCTTGTTTTATATCACTTAAAGTGCAGTTAAACGCTGCACTTTATTATTTATTATTAGCCAACGTAGTGTTTAAGCATGCTAGGTACGTCGAGGATCAATGCAATCCCACCATCAGAAGTAATTGTCGCACCAGCCATGCCTGGCGTACCTTGCAATAAGGCATCTAAAGGTTTGATAACAACTTCTTCCTGGCCAATTAACGAGTCAACCACGAAGCCCACTTGTTTAGTACCGATTTGCACAATAACTACGTGACCTTCAGCTTTACGCTCTTGGCGGTTGGCACCTTTTACTAACCAATGTTGTAAATAGAAAAGCGGGATCGCTTTTTCACGCACAATTATTGTCAGTTGACCATCAACGACATTAGTTTTAGTTAAATCAAGATGGAAAATTTCACTCACACCAGCAAGTGGTAAAGCAAATGTTTGCTCGCCAACAATAACCATAAGAGTCGGTAAAATAGCCAGTGTTAATGGCACCTTGATTTCTAATACAGTACCTACACCCAGCTCTGACTGAATATTGACAGAGCCATTTAACTGGGTGATTTTTGTTTTTACTACATCCATGCCGACGCCGCGGCCTGAAATATCAGATATCTCTTCTTTGGTTGAGAAACCCGGAGCAAAAATTAAGTTGTAAGCTTCGGTATCCGACAAGCGGCTTGCTTGGTCGTGATCAATCACACCTTTGCTGATAGCAATTTTTTTCAACTTCTCAGCATCCATACCTGCACCATCATCACGAATGGTCAATAAGATATGATCGCCTTCTTGCGAAGCAGAAAGAGTGACTGTACCGGTACGTGGTTTACCCGCGGCTTCACGCACATCTGGCATTTCAATACCATGGTCAACCGAGTTACGAACTAAATGCACGAGCGGATCGGCAAGCGCTTCTACTAAGTTTTTATCTAAATCGGTTTCTTCACCAACCAGCTGCAGGTTAATGTCTTTTTTCAAGCTGCGAGCTAAGTCACGCACAACGCGTGGGAAGCGGCCAAATACTTTCTTAATTGGCTGCATGCGGGTTTTCATCACCGCACCTTGCAGGTCTGCAGTTACCACATCTAAATTAGAGATGGCTTTACCCATTGATTCGCTGTTACTGTTATTTGCAAGGCTAACCAAACGGTTGCGTACTAATACCAGCTCACCCACCATGTTCATAATTTCGTCTAAGCGCTTGGTATCAACACGAACCGTTGTTTCAGCTTGTGGTGGTGGCGCTTTTTTCGGTGCAGCAGAAGCTGCTGGTGCTTTTGCAGGAGCTGGAGCCGGTTTAGGTGCAGCTGCGGCAGGCTTAGGAGTAGGTGCCGGTTTTGATGCTGCAGGCTGTGCCGGTTTTGCAGGTTCAGCTTTAGGTGGTTCAGGCGCTTTTTCTGGCGCAGCCGTTTCTAAAGACTGTGGAGCTGTACCTTTACCATGTAATTCATCAAGCAACGCCTCAAACTCGTCATCGCTAATTTCATCGTCTGAGTCACTGCTTGTAGTATCTACTGCTGGCGCTTGAGAAGTTGGTTGTGCAGATTTTACTGTTTCAGGTTTGGCTATATTTTCTTGTTTTACTTCACCAAAATTACCAACACCATGTAATTCGTCTAATAAACTGTCGAATTCATCATCGGTGATATCATCACTATCACTGCTAATAGCTTCAGGAGCAGCCGCTGCTGGCCCTTGACCTTTACCATGTAATTCATCGAGGAGGCTTTCAAACTCATCTTCAGTAATTTCATCAATATTCTGTGGTTCTGCCTTACTATCAGCAAGACCGCCGCCATCAAACAACATATCAAACGCAAATGGATCATCTTCATCAATATTGTCTGCTGCCGTGTTAGCTGTTACTTCAGGTGCATCAACAACAGCCTCTTCAACAGCAGGTTCTTCAGGTGCAACTGCTACATCGTCTGCTACTGATACATCTTCACCTGCAAGCTCTTCCGCTGTAGGTGGTTGGCTTAATTTATGAAGAACGTCTAGAAGCGCAGGATCTGCAGGCTCTGGTTGCTCACGATTTTGAATCGTTGCGAACATTTCGTTGATGGTATCCAGAGCTTGTAAAATAACATCCATAAGCTCAGGAGTGACACTGCGAACACCTTGGCGTAATAAATCGAAAACATTCTCTGCACCGTGACACGCATCAACAAGTTCAGTCATGCTTAAAAAGCCTGCACCGCCTTTGACAGTGTGGAAGCCTCTAAAAATGGCGTTTAAGAGATCTTTGTCTTCGGGATTGTTCTCAAGCTCAACTAATTGCTCTGACAAAAGCTCTAAGATTTCTCCTGCCTCAACAAGGAAATCCTGTAAAATATCTTCATCGACTTCAAAGCTCATGCAGCTACTCTCCTCTTAGAAGCCCAGGCTTGATAATAGATCATCGACTTCATCTTGTCCTGAGACAACATCATCACGAGAGTCTTTATCAATAATCGGCCCTTCTGGACCTGCTAGTGTATCACTTGTTGCAGGTGCTTTTTCTATGGCCTGTTTTTCTTGTTGTTGATGACCATCTTCTTGACTGCCAAACACAGTTAAGAGATTAATTAAACTGTCTTCTACTTCTCGCACTAACTCAATGACGCGACGGATTACTTGCCCCGTCAAATCTTGATAGTCCTGTGCCATCAGCACATTGGTCATCAAGCCCTGTAGCTCATCGGTTTTAGTATGCGAGTTATTCATAAAATTATCTAAGCTATGACATAGCTTTTTAAACTCACCGAGCTCAATTTCTCGGCTCATTAAACGATCCCACGTGGGTTTAATCGTCGCTATTTCATCTGCAAGTTGTTGCGCTATAGGTAAACTAGCTTCAACTGCATCCATGGTTTTGTTAGCGGCGCTTTCTGTCATTTCCATAACATAATTTAAGCGCTGCTTAGCGTCTGGGATCGCATCGGTAGTTAAATCTGAAAGACGAGTATCTAGATCAAAGTTTTTTAGCGCTTCATGTAATTGTCGCGTCAGTTTACCGATTTCAGCAAACAGCTCTGATTGTTCTTTTGATGCTGTTTCAAGTATCAGCTGATCAGCTTTTTCTTGTTCACCATTTTCAAGAAACTCAACAAGTTGACGAGCTTGCTCTAAACTTATTTGAGGCGCAGCTAGTGCTGACATAAGCCTCTCCCCTTAGATTAACCTAAACGTTCAAACACTTTTTCCAATTTGGTTTTAAGTGTCGCAGCAGTGAATGGTTTAACGATATAGCCATTAACACCCGCTTGAGCAGCAGCAACAATTTGTTCTTTTTTCGCTTCAGCTGTCACCATTAATACAGGAATATGCTTAAGGCTATCATCAGCACGAATTGCTCTTAACAAATCAATGCCTTGCATACCTGGCATGTTCCAATCTGTTACAACAAAATCAAATTCTTGATTTTGTAGCATTGGCAATGCTGTTGACCCATCGTCAGCTTCCTGCACATTGGTAAAACCTAAATCCCTTAATAGATTTTTAATGATACGTCTCATTGTAGAAAAATCATCAACAACAAGAATTTTCATGTTTTTATCCAAAACATCCTCCGGTGAGGTTTGAACCTATATTTACTTACTACTAATTAATCCAGTCATTGATTTTTGCTTTGAGCTTAATCATCGCCTGACCATGTATCTGACTCACACGCGATTCACTAACATCGAGTATGTGTCCTATTTCTTTTAAGTTCATTTCGTCGTTGTAGTACAAAGACAAAACAAGTGCATCTCTTTCTGGTAACGATTGGATAGCCGTTAATAGAGACTGGTTAAACCGCTCATTTTTAACGTTATTAAACGGTTTGTCTAGTCCTAAATCCTGACCTACAGGTGTAATGACGTCTTCATCAACGCCTAAGTCCTCTATACCTAATACTTTACTAGAATTTACATCATGTAGAATATGATGGTACTCATCGAGCGTTATATCAAGTTTTTCAGCGACTTCTGTATCTTTAGGTTCACGATTTAGCGTGCTTTCTAATTCGGCTATGGTTTCAGCCACTAGACGGGCATTTCGGTGAACAGAACGTGGTGCCCAGTCACCTCTACGAATTTCGTCTAACATCGCACCACGAATACGAATTCCAGCGAAAGTTTCGAAACTAGCCCCTTTGCTAGCATCAAAGTTTTTTGATGCTTCAATTAGGCCTATCATGCCTGATTGAATTAAATCATCGAGTTGGACACTGGCAGGTAAACGAGCAATTAGATGGCACGCCACTTTTTTAACTAAAGAGGCATGTTTTTCAACAATCGCATTTAAGTTTTGTGCTGATTGATATCCCATCGCTTTATTCACCGATGTTGTCATAGTTAGCCGTTTACTAGTTTTTCAATGAAAAATTCTAAATGGCCAGAAGGTTGATTAGGGATCGGCCACTTAACTGCTTTTGTTGCTAATGTTTTAAACGCCACCGCAGCTGGTGAGTTTGGAAATAATTCAACAATCACCTTTTGACGTCGCGTAGATTTACGCATGTTCTCGTCATAAGGAATGGTAGCTACCAACTCCATTGAAACGTCTAAAAAGCGATCCGTTACTTTTGAAAGTTTAGCAAATAATTCTTGCCCTTCACGCAAACTGCGCACCATATTGGCAACAATTTTAAATTTATATACGCCATGCTCACGGCTAAGCACTTTTATAAGCGCATAAGCATCGGTAATTGAGGTAGGTTCATCGCATACAACCACAACAACATCTTGGGCTGCACGAGAAAAGCTTAATACCATGTCAGAAATACCTGCGGCGGTATCGACAATTAAAATATCAAACTCAGTGTTTAACTCGCTAAAAGCGCGGATAAGGCCTGCATGCTCAGATGGTGTTAATTCCACCATGCTTTGCGAACCAGACGTCGCAGGTACAATTTTTATACCTGCAGGACCTTCAACGAGAATTTCGTCAAGCTCACACTCGCCTGACAAAACATGAGATAAGTTACGTTCAACACGAAGGCCAAGCATCACGTCACAGTTTGCCAAACCTAAATCGGCATCTAGTACTAATACACGATTTCCTTGCTGCCCTAATGCGATTGCGGTGTTGAGTGAAACATTGGTTTTACCCACTCCACCTTTACCGCCAGTCACAGCGATAACTTTAACGCCACTATTATTATTTTGATTCATTTTGCGCAGGCCGCTTGCTTGATCTAATACTGTGTTAATCATACATCCCTACTGTGTTCGACGCTACTGCTTGACGTCGTGAATGTTGTGCTTTTGCTCGTTTTAAATACAATTGTTCAGCTTTTTTCACTAGTTTTTCAGCATTCGCTACGCGAATATCTTCAGGAACACGCTGACCGTTAGTAAGATACCCTATTGGCAGGCGATTTTGAATCGCTATACTAATAATCTCACCTAAACTTAAAGATTCATCCAATTTAGTGAAGATACAGCCACTTAGATGAACCTTTTTAAAGTGTCTTACGGTTTCTTGCAACACATTTATCTGTGCTGTCGCACTTAACACTAAATAACTACGAATATCAACACGCTGATTACGCATCAGAGTATTTAACTGCTCAGTTAAACGTAAATCACGTTGGCTCATACCCGCTGTGTCTATTAATACTAGACGCTTATTACGTAAATGGTATAACACTTCAGCTAATTCATTCGCATCTTTTACCTGCTTAACACCACAGCCAATAATACGACCATAAGTAGCCAGTTGTTCGTAGGCACCAATTCTGTATGTATCAGTGGTGATCAACGCTACTTTATCTGCACCATATTTTTGAGCACCCAGTGCAGCTAATTTTGCAACTGTGGTTGTTTTACCAACGCCTGTTGGACCCACTAATGCGAATACACCACCTTGACGCAGGATTTCGTTATTCGTTGTATGCATTTGGTTTTCAACCATTTGCAGAAGTGCTTGCCACGCTTGTTGACGTGATACATCGTCAGGAATGAAACAGGCCATTTGCTCAGCAACATCACGTTCAATGCCCAAACCCGCTAAGCGGTCAATCATACATGCACGAGTCGGATCGCGGCGAGCCATATCTTGTTGCATTAAGCCAGATACTTGGTGTTCAAGTAATTGACGAATCGCATTCATTTCTTCCCGCATAGTCGTCATTTCTGATTGATTCGCAGGTGCTGAGTTTTTATGCTCAGAGGGTGAATCTAAATCATCAAAACCTGAATCTAAATCGTCATCAAAACCTAGGCTATGAGCTTGAGTTTGTACACGAGGTGCTGCCTGCGATTGATAACGAGGAGCTTGCTTGTATTGTGGCTGTTGCTGTTGCTGCTCAAAGCTTGGCTCTTTTGCTTGATAGTGTTCACTCGTATCAATACCAGATTGACTAAACATTGACGCAAGCTCTGGCGAACGAGGGCGTGGGGCTTGACGCTCAAGTAACGCTTGTAAGCTATCAGCAACTTTCGCTTGCGGCTCAGGTTTAGCACGCATTGGCTCAGGTTTAACAAAGTTATGCTGTGGAGCAGGTGCTGATTGTGCCACTGCTGGTTTAGCTTCGGCTTTCGGGGCTGCTTTGTCGTAATCAACAGCTGCAACGATTTCAACGCCGTTAGCAAGCTTTTTGTTCGACATAATAACCGCATCAACACCTAACTCATCTTTCACTTCTTTCAGTGCAGTGCGCATATCTTTAGCAAAAAAACGTTTAATTTTCATGGTTCAACCCCTTTACTATCCTATTGTTGGCCTACTGAGCTGACAATCTTAATCTGTCTTTCGTCTGGTACCTCTTGGTAAGACATCACCCTTAAACCTGGGATGGTGTACTTAACGAAGCGAGATAGCACAGTCCGTAACATTCCTGACGTTAACAGTATCGAAGGTTCGCCGGCCATTTCTTGGTTTTGGTGCGCTTCATTCAATGATTGTTGAAGTCGCTCTGCAAGGCCTGGCTCTATTCCGGCACCTTCGTCACCTGCATTCTGAAGTGACTGATGCAACATCTGTTCCAACTCAGGCGCCAAGGTTATGACAGGGATCTCAGAAGACATACCAACAGCGTCTTGAACAATCAGTCTGCGTAGTGAAATTCTCACTGCAGCCGTTAGTACATCAGGGTCTTGGCTACGTGGGCCATACTCAACAAGAGTTTGAACAATCGAGCGCATATCGCGAATTGCCACCCCTTCATTGAGTAAGTTTTGTAGCACTTTTACGATAGTAGTGAGTGGTAATACATCAGGAACCAGCCCTTCAACAAGACGAGGATGACTCTTCGCTAACATATCTAATAAGTTTTGCACTTCTTCATGACCAAGCAGTAAAGCTGCGCTATTAGTAAGTAACTGACTAATATGAGTTGCAACCACAGTTGCTGAATCAACGACTGTGTAGCCAAGTGATTGTGCTTCATCTTTTTGATCTGGTTTGATCCAAACCGCATCTAATCCGAATGCAGGGTCTTTTGTGGCAACCCCTTTGATTGGACCAAATACTTGGCCTGGATTAATCGCTAACTCATCACCATGCTTAAGCTCACCCTCACCGCTTGAAACCCCCATCATAGTGATTCTATAAGCATTTGGGTCAAGTTCTAAGTTATCGCGGATATGCACAGGAGGTACCAAGAAACCAAGTTCCTGAGACAATTTCTTACGCACACCTTTGATACGATTTAACAGTTCACCACCTTGAGATTGATCAACCAGTGGAATTAAGCGATATCCCACTTCTAAACCAATAACGTCAACCTGTTGAACATCATCCCAACCCAGTTCTTTTTGCTCTTGTTTATTAGCAACACCTGTTCCTGGCGCACCACCATTTGCTTCTTGCTCTGCTTTTTCGGCTTCTGCTTTGGCTTTTTGTTGTTGGGTGAAGTAAGCAAGGTAACCCAGTAATCCACCTAGGCTTAAAAATGCAATATGCGGCATACCTGGCACAAGACCCATGATGATCAAAATACCAGATGCGATATACAAAGACTTTTCGTTACCGAGCTGAGTCTTAACTTGGTCGCCCATGTTGTGCGATTCATTTTGACGGGTAACAACGATTGCAGTACCGATTGACAGTAACAATGAAGGCAGTTGTGCAACTAGACCATCACCAATGGTTAGCAAGGTGTAAACTTCCATCGCACGGCTGAACGATAAATCATGTTGGATCATACCAACAAATAAACCACCAACGATGTTAATCACTAGAATAACGATACCCGCTATTGCATCGCCTTTTACGAACTTACTCGCACCATCCATTGAACCATAGAAATCGGCTTCGCGGGTAACCTCTTCACGGCGTTCACGGGCTTGCTCAGCACTGATAAAACCAGCGTTTAAGTCAGCATCAATCGCCATTTGTTTACCCGGCATTGCATCAAGAGTAAAGCGAGCTGATACTTCAGAAATACGACCTGCACCTTTGGTGATAACCACAAAGTTAATAATGATTAAAATCAGGAAGACCACTAAACCAACTGCATAGTTACCGCCGATAACCACCGAACCAAAGGCCTCGATAACTTTACCGGCTGCATCACCGCCGTTATGACCTTCGAGTAATACTACACGGGTACTGGCAACATTCAGCGCTAAGCGCATGATGGTTGCAATCAGTAGAACCGCAGGGAACATACCAAATTCAAGGGGTTTCATGGTGTAAACTGTAACCAGTAACACCACCAATGCTAATGCGATATTAAACGAAAATAGAATATCTAAAAGAAACGGCGGCAGGGGTAAAATCACCATACCCAGCGCAGCAAGTACTAGTAACGGCGTGCCGACACCCTTTGCATATTCTTTTTTATCTCTGTTAAGTTGTTGTAATACCGCTTTAAATTCCATAATCCAACAATTTCAAAAAATTGACACTACACGGAATTTGCAATAACTATTCCAAGTTATAAATTTACTGTTTAGTATTTGTAGGCATCGGGTATTGGGAGCTTTTTATTGAGTGGTACAGGGCGTTTACCGCGCCCTTTTTGGAAGCGTTTTAATTGGAAGACATAAGCTAACACTTGTGCAACGGCAGTAAATAGCTGATCAGGTATTTGATGGCCAACATCGGTGGTGTGATATAGCGCACGAGTAAGCATGGGTGATTCAACAATTGGCACGTCATTCCCCTTGCCCACTTTACGAATTTGCATAGCAAGCTCGTCCACGCCTTTGGCAAGAACAATAGGCGCACCCGCTTTAGCTGTATCGTATTTGAGTGCTACAGAATAATGGGTCGGGTTGGTTACAATCACATCTGCATCAGGCACGTCTTGCATCATACGCCTTTGCGACATTTCACGCTGAGTACGGCGAATACGCGCTTTTATTTGCGGATCACCCTCTGAGTTTTTGTATTCGTCTTTCACCTCTTGTAGGGTCATTTTTAACTGTTTATGGTGCTTATGACTCTGGTAAGGTGCATCAATGGCAGCAATAATCACGAGCGTACACGTCAAACCTAAAAACATCCAAGCGAGGATTTCAAGGGCATGTATGATGTTTCCTGGTGCACTTTCGATACTTAAATGCAGTATCTCATCAAAGAAGGTGTTGATTAAAAACACTGCAAAGCCAGCAACGACAGCAAATTTTAAAATTGACTTTAATAACTCAACCGCAGCTTGAGGACCAAACATGCGCTTTATCCCTTTAGCAGGAGACATTTTACTTGCTTTTGGTGCTGCCGCTTGCCAACTGAAGTTATAGCCACCCAGTAAAGTATTCCCAACAAAAGCGGCTATGACGATGATCAACACAAACATTGCCATTGGGAATAACAACGCATCCGCAACGATTTCCCACACCGAAAACATCTTAGTGGTGTCGTAGGTTTCATTGCGATTAAGACTTAATAGACGCCCCATCACATTATAAAGACCTTTGCCAATTTCAGGGCCATACAGCAAGAGTGATACTGCCGAAAAGATTAGTACGAACATAGTACCCAGCTCTTTTGAACGAGCTACCTGCCCCTTTTTCTTGGCGTCTTCTATTTTTTTCCCGGTGGGTTCTTCGGTTTTTTCTTGACCTGAATCTTCAGCCATGGCGCGCTCCTAAGGTGTACAACCAACAAGGCTACACATTAACTCAACCATTTTTAACCACTGAAACTCAAATTGAGTCATGAAATTACCTAGTGTTGCCCAGATAATCACAAGACCAGCTACTAAGGTAAACGGAAAGCCAATTGAGAAAATATTTAACTGCGGCGCTGCACGAGTCATTACACCAAATGACATATTTATAATTAACATGGCAGTTAAAGGGGCGAGGGATAATACGAGAGCCGTAGTAAACATCCAACCACCCCAAGTAACGATATCCCAATAATGATCGACCGACCACCAATTGCCATCAATTGGCAGCACTTCGAAACTATGAATGACCATTTGTATCATCATTAAGTGGCCATTGAACACAAAGAAAAGCAAAGTCGCCAAGATCAGATAAAATTGCCCCACAGCGGGTACACTCAGACCATTCGATGGATCTACGACAGACGCAAAACCTAGACCTGTTTGCATCGCAAGTATTTGCCCGGCAAGGACAAAAGTATTTAGCAATAAAACAGATGCAAACCCAATTGCAACACCTATGAGCATTTGCTGAATAACCACGAAAATCATTTCAAACGAAAAAAGATTGTTGAAAGTCGCAGGGGGCAGCATAGGCACCGCAACAAAGGTTACAACCACTGACAAGCCAAGTTTAATTCGGGTTGGCACATTTTTAGCGCCAAGGCCTGCCATAATCATTATCATCGAGCTAATACGCACCAATGGCAGCAAAAAATCACTAAGCCATTGAATGATGACCGCAAAAGGAAACTCCATTTAGCCAGCAATCTCAGGAATAGACAGAATTAAACGATTAAAAAAATCCATTAATTCTTGCGTAAACCAGTGACCGCCGACAATAAGAGCGCTTATGGTAATTAGCAAACGAGGTAAAAAGCTTAAGGTTTGCTCATTGATTGATGTTGCCGCTTGGAAAACAGCCACTACAAGACCGACTAATAAGCCAGGTACTACGATTGCAGACACCAACTTTATAACTAAAAATAGCGCATCACTGAGTATATCGACAAAAATTTCGGGTTCCATTTTGTCTCTCCTACCTAATTATGTGTCTTGAATTGCATTGTCACACTCCAAGCCCAAAGCTCTTCGCCAGCGTGCCCATCACAAGGCTCCAACCATCTACTAATACAAACAGCATGATCTTAAAGGGTAACGACACAATCATCGGCGAAAGCATCATCATACCCATGGCCATTAATACGGAGGCCACTACTAAATCCACAATCAAAAATGGGATGAAAAACATAAAACCAATGATAAAGGCCGTTTGCAGTTCGCTGGTAACAAACGCTGGGATCAATACAATCAGCGGCGTGTCTTCTGGCGAGTCGAGTTTGTCGTAGCCGGCTATTTTCGCAAAGGTCTCTAAATCTTTTATACGAACTTGTGAGAGCATAAACGCTTTCATTGGCTCTTTGGCAAGCTCTAATGCTTGTACAGAGGTAACTTGTTCATTCAAGTATGGCTCAATAGCGCGCTCATTCACCTGCTGATAAATTGGCGCCATAATAAAAATACTTAAAAATAGTGACATGCCTAACAAAATTTGATTCGAAGGCGTTTGTTGTAAGCCTATTGCTTGGCGTAGTATCGCCAGAACCACAATAATCCGTGTAAATGAGGTCATCATAATGACCGCCGCTGGAATAAAGCTCAGCGCCGTCATGATCGCTAACACTTGTAGCGTCACTGAGTAATCTTGAGAGCCATCAGGGTTGGTGGTAATGGTCAGTGCTTCTATACCCTCAGCGTTAACCGACGGCAAAAACAACACACTTGCTAAAATAAGTATCCACTTGATCATAGCGTTAATTCTTTTTATTTGAAGGTGATTGTGGGTTCAGTAACTTTCCAAATTTCTTGGCAAGTTCTGGCAGTTCTTTTTCTTGTAATGGTGTTTCTAGCTTATGGAGGTAATTAATACTGTGCGGAGTCACACCAATTAAGTGTTGAGCGTTATCAATTTCAATGACCATCAAACGCTCACGAGAGCCTAAAGGCAAACTGCGCACTACTTTAAACTCCTCACTGTTGGCAAGGTTTGGGTTTAATTTTTTCACCAAAAAAGCCAAAGCAATAATAACCACCAGCACTAAAAGCAAAGACATCACCATAGACAGTAAATCTGCCGTCGGTGATGCCGTAGGAAATGCAGTGCTCGACGCACTTGTTAAAGCGACTAAAGCATTCATCGTAACTTTTTAATACGCTCAACTTGGCTGATAACGTCAGTTAAACGAATACCGAACTTATCGTTTACAACAACCACCTCACCATGCGCAATCAGCGTGCCATTAACCAATACATCAAGTGGCTCACCAGCAACTCGGTCTAGTTCTACCACTGAACCTTGGTTAAGCTGTAATAAGTTACGAATGTTGATTTTTGAACGGCCCACTTCCATCGAAATAGTAACCGGAATGTCCAAGATGGTATCAAGCTTACGTTTTTCGTCGCCCGATAGCTCATGTCTTTCATCTTTTAATTCATCAAGCTCTGCCACAGCAGCATCGCCTGAGCCACCCTCAGCCTCTTCAGCTTCGGCTAGTGCCGCGGCCCATTCGTCCATTGTATCTTGATCATCACTCATTATGTTTAACCTTATAAATCGACTACCAGTCTAAATCTACACCTTCAGATAGATGTAGATCTTCTTCTAGTTCTGCTAATTCTGCATCTGAATCCAGTTTTTTGCCACCTTTTGTGAACACGTGTAGTTCTGACTTAACTGATTCAGGGCGTTTAATTTTTTCGCTAATTTGTAGTGCTACATTGTCACGAGAGCGGCCCATTTTCGCTCTGAAGGTCGGCAGTTCTTCTACAAATACGGTGATATGCTCTGGCATTTCAACTGGGATAATATCGCCAGCTTTAAGCTCCATAATCTGTTGTAGCGTTAAATCAACCTCAAGCAATTGAGTCGATAAATCGACTTCTACATCCATGATCTCATCACGTAATGCTTTACTCCAACGTAAGTCGGTGTCTTCGGTGTCTGATTGCACACCGGCATCGAGTAATTCACGGATTGGCTCAAGCATTGAATACGGTAATGCGATATGGAAATCACCACCACCACCATCTAGCTCAATATGGAAAGAGCTAATAACAACCACTTCAGTTGGACTTACGATGTTAGCCATCGCAGGGTTAACTTCTGAGTCAAGGTACTCAAAAGACACATCCATTACCGGCGCCCATGCTTCTTTATAATCTTCGAAGATGATTTTAAGGAGCATTTGAACAATACGCCGTTCTGTTGGCGTAAATTCACGGCCTTCTATTTTTGCATGATAGCGGCCATCACCACCAAAAAAGTTATCCACTAAAATGAATACTAATCGGGCTTCCATGGTAATTAAGCCAGTGCCCTTCAACGGACGAAAACGTACCATGTTCAAACTGGTTGGCACGAATAAGGTATGGATATATTCGCCAAATTTAATCATTTGCACGCCGTTGATTGACACCTCAGCGGTGCGGCGCATCATGTTAAATAGGCTAATTCGCATATGACGGGCAAAACGTTCATTCACGATCTCCAAGGTCGGCATACGACCACGGACAATACGATCTTGTGATGAGAAGTCATACTGTAAGGTATTACTGTCTAAGTCATCACCTTCGTGAATATCTTCCTCTTCGACTTCATCAACGCCGTGTAAAAGCGCATCAATTTCGTCTTGAGATAATAAATCGCTCACGCTGACCCCTTATTGCATCACAAAGCCGGTGAATAATACCCGCTCTATCACTTTGCTACCTTCAACATCACTTAATGCTGATTGTACTTTTTCAAGTGCAGCAACACGCACTGACTCTTTACCTTCACTGGTACCTAATTCATCTGCGGTCGTTGTTGAAAGAACGCCAAGTAAAGTACTTTCGATAAGTGGAATATGCTTTTTGGCAGTTTCTTCGTTCACTTCACCGCGAACAAGTAGCTGAACTTTTATTTGCACAATACGGTCGCGACTCGCACCGGGTACATTAAATACAAATGGGCGTGGCATTGCGACATACAGAGCCGAACCAATCTGTGCGGAGCTCGATGGTGCAGCAGCCTCTGTCACTGTGGTTTCATCTGCTAGGCTTTCTTCAGGGGCATCATCGCCCATAAATAAAAAGTAACCCGCAGCAGCACCAGCAATCAACACTACTGCAGCAATGATGATAATCAGCTTCTTTTTGCCTTTACCCGTATCTTCTATTTCTAAATTTGCTTCTTCGGCCATTGTCACTTCCCTCAAAGTTACAGCAAGCTGTTTATTGCGCTGTAACTATTTTATTTCTTATAATAGCAGGACTTATGCATAGTAATCTATTGATGATGAAGATTGTTGTCGAGAAGTTTCTGCGCTTTGCGCTGTTACTTCTGGTTGTTGCTCCTCAGCTTGTTGATTTCCTGCAAGCTGCCCTTGCCCAGACTGCTTTTGTTGTTGCTCAGGGTTACCCTGCTGAATACTACTTTCACCCAGTTCAATACCTTGCTGCGCAAGCATTTCGCGCAAACGTGGCATTGATTGCTCTAAAGCTTCTTTAGCCTGCTGATTTTGAACAACAAAATTAATTTGCGCTTGTTCAGCATCGCTACGTATACGAATTTGCATACTGCCCATTTCTGGTGGGTCTAAGCGAATTTCAGCTTCTTTATTATTAATATTTAGTAACGCACTAACTCGCTCTTGAAGCATCTTTGCGGCGTCACTCTTTATAATATTGATCGCTTGCATTACACCAGGGTCAATGCTCACCGATTTAGAGTGAGCCTGAGTTTGTGCGGTTGCTTGAGTCTGCATTGTTTGTGCATCAATTGCTTGCTCATATTGCTGATGAGCCACCTCATAGGCACCCGGTTGTGTTGCTGCATTGGCTTGAGTCGTTAACTGAGTAAATAACTGAGCTACACGCGAAGGCACAGCTTCTTGTGTACGTTCAGTATTAATTTTTGTATCAAGCTCTAAAGTTACTTCTTCATTAGTTGCAGCCTTTGTAACATCGGCTGTAACCTGCGCAGTATTGTTTTGTTTTGTATTATTACTTTCAACATTCACTGTTGCTGCGGTTACTGGCATCGCATTACTGGCTGTTGCGGGGGCATTAATAGCCTCTTTGAGCACAGTTTGTGCCGCAGAAAGTTTTTCGTACTGAGCAGTACCCGGCGTTAACGTTTGCAGTTGAGTATTCACTTTATTTAACAGTGCTTGCTGCTCATCTTTCGTCAGTGCAGTGATTTGCTTTTCGATGCTAGTCGGCAGTTTAGTATCAAGCGCTTTATTATCAGCTAATTTAGCATCTTGTTTTGTCAGGCTTTCATCAGCAATGTCTTGCTCTACAGCAAATTGTGATACAGGGCTCTGTGCAGTTTGTGTTGTAGGCTTACTACTCATCACATCAGTCAATAGCGACTTGATTGTTGCCAGCTCATCAGCGCCAAGCTTATTGTCAACTTTTAGTTGATTGATTTGTTGTTCAAGTTGCTTTTGTTGATCAGTGCTGAGCGACAAACCTTTAGCGAACTCACTTACAGCCTGCCCGTCGCCACTTTGTAGTTTGGCAAGCAGCTTAACGATTGACTTATCAGTTACTGGTTTATCTGATGCTTTTGCCGCGCTTGCTTCAACGCTCTTTGGGGCTACCTGCTCAGTAGCTAGGTTTACTGCTGGCTTATCAACGTTGCCATGCGCTTGCTTTGTCGTCACTTCAGCCGCTTTTGCATCAGTTTGAACGCTATTATTTGCATCGCTAAGCATCTTGCTTAAAACAGCTTTGCTTTTATCACTCGCGCTGAGTTCATTTCCATCAGCTGTTTTTACAGCGTCTAAATCAACAGTGGTTTCTTTACTGTCAGTTGCTTGTATTGCACTGGCAAAGTTAGCTACCTGAGGTTTTGTATCCGGTGTATTAACAGCTGAAACACCCTGCTTTTCTTTGTCTGTTAATGGGCCATCAACAATAGGGGTCACGCTATCTTTTGGCGGTAAATCACCAATCGCTTTTAGTTGACTATCTACCACTGTCGCAACTTTAGACTTATGTAATAAACTTGCGATTGAGTTGTCATCTTCTGCTGCGACTTTTGAATCATCGGTTTGCGCAACGTCTGTCATAGGTGAAGGTATTACAGGTGTAATGGTATCGATTGGGGTTGGTTTTTTATCAACAACTACAGGGCTAAAGTCATTATTTTCAATCAATTTATTAACACGTGTACTCATAGCTTGAGCCGCATTAATTTGCGAAAGCAGTGAGTTATCTTCATCTTCTACAAGTGCAAGTTCATCGCTTTGTTCTTTAGTTACAGCTTCATTACGAACATCTGGATTTATTTTAGGCTGCTGATCTGTAGATGTGGGAGTAGTTGCAGCTTTAGCATCAGTCGCTGTATTCTCATCACCTGGTTTTGCATCTGATTTAGGTTCTTCAGAAGTACTGATAGCTTTAGGTTCATCAACTGAGTCAGCATCTGCATCACTTTTTGCTTGCGCGTTTGCCGCTTCACTTGCTTCTGTCAGTGAAGTTAAAAAACTTAAGCCCGATGCTTTGTTGTTAGACTCTGAGTCTTTGCCTGAAAAACCAGTACCTTGCTCAGTTTTAACCTGCAAATTGATATCACTGATCGCCATAATTCACCTAAACCTAGTCATCTAAAGTAATGAGGCAATTTGCCGCCGCAAGTGCCAAAATTAATGCTACTGGTTAGGTAAATGCAATTAACATGCCTAAAAAGGAAGTATTTTAAAGAAGTGCGTTTTTAAGTTGGCGCTGATAAAACTGATTTGCAGCAAATTCATCCAGCATTTTTTGTTCTGCTTTTGCCACTTGCATCGCTTGTTTTTCAGCTTGCTTTTCGATTAACTTCGCTACTGCTTTTGCTTTCACTTGTTGCTTTAACCACAGTGCTTTTCGCTGTGTCACAACTTGTTTTGCGGTATTCACTGTACTTGCTTGCTGGCGTATCGCTTCTTCAATTTTTGCAATAAAAGCATGATATTGGCTGAAGCCAGCACTAGACAAACCAGAGCGACCTTTCAAGTGTAACTGCTGAGAATACTCCATGCGAAAGTTATTCAGCCCTTGCAGTTTTTGTTGATTACTTTGTAAGTGCTGCTGTGCTTTTAAATAATCCATGCGTAAAGACTCTTCTTTATCGCTCTCAAGCTTTAACAATAAATCAAGTTTACTTTTAGCCATTAACCTTGCCCTAATAACTGCGCTAGACCTTGCAGACCTTCATCATAACTGATCACATCTTTCATACCTTGTTGAAGGAATTGATTGACTCGCGGCATCATATTAATTGCTTGGTCGAGCATAGGATCGGTGCCTTTTTGGTACGCTCCTAAGGTGATCATATCTTTGTTTTGTTGATACATTGAATACACTTGCTTGAGCACACGCGCTTGTTGCATATGCGCTTCAGATACAACCTGCGGCATTACACGAGAAATCGACTTTTCAATATCAATAGCCGGATAGTGACCACTGTCGGCTAAATCTCGAGATAAAACAATGTGGCCATCTAAAATAGCGCGGGCAGAGTCAGCAATTGGGTCTTGCATATCATCGCCCTCACTAAGTACAGTAAAAAACGCTGTAATGGCACCTTGCCCTTCACCACCATTACCAGCACGCTCCACCAGCGCAGGTAATTTAGCAAATACTGAAGGCGGATAACCTTTCGTAGCCGGAGGCTCACCAACCGCTAAGGCAATTTCACGTTGTGCCATGGCATAACGGGTAACAGAGTCAAGTAATAACAACACGTTAAGTCCTTGATCGCGAAAGTATTCCGCAATGGTCACTGCACTTTCACAGCCTTTTAAACGCATTAATGGTGACGCATCCGCAGGGGCTGCAACCACCACTGAGCGCTTACGCCCTTCGACTCCTAAAATTTCTTCAATGAATTCTTTTACCTCACGACCACGTTCACCCACAAGGCCAACCACGATTACATCTGCTTCAGAACCACGAGTCATCATACCTAGTAGCACTGATTTACCAACACCAGAGCCTGCAAACAGACCCATACGCTGGCCTTGACCCACGGTAATAACGGAGTTGATGGCTCGTACACCTACATCCATAGGTTGACTGATTGGTCGTCTTGCCAGCGGGTTAATTGCGTTTTGCGCAAACTTTAAGTGATGCTCAGCATTAATTGCACCTAAGCCATCAAGTGGCCGACCAAGGCCATCTACTACGCGGCCAAGCAAGCTCATGCCTACAGGCAATCCTGTTTCGTTTACTTTTGGGATAACTCGCGCACCTGGTAGTACGCCAGAGATGTGATCATTTGGCATTAAGTACAGTGTTTGGTCATTAAAGCCAACAACTTCAGCATCAACAAAGCCGTTAATGGTTTCAATTTTACATTGACTACCAACAGGTGCTCTAAGCCCTTTTGCTTCTAGCGTTAAACCAACAACACGCGTCAGAATACCGGCAACAGCCGGTTTTGGAGCCTTGATATGTTTTTCATAGCGCTGTAAGCGTTCGCTAAGAGTCATTGATTGAGCACTCATAATGAGCCTAAAAAGTGTTAGATACCACTGCTATGCAAAAAGTTTTCCAACGTTTCTTTGACGCGAGTTTTTATCGTCATATCGAGGGATGATTGCGGGGTTTTAATTTCGCAGCCACCGCGCTCTAAAGTCGGCTCTGCCACTAACTGCCAATGGTTATCTGCAATAGTTTGTTCGCCATAACTTTCGGTAATTAAAGCAATATCATCAGGATGTAAGTGAATACGTACTTTCACTTGCTCTTCACCTAACGCATCAATGGCTTGCTTCAAAGCATGTAAAATGACTTCAGGTGAGGTTTTAATTTCTTGGTAAACTAAGACCTCTGTCAGCATCACAGCTAACTGCACTAACTGCTTTTCGGCACTTTCATCGACTTTAGATAATGGTTGAGAAAGGCTATCAAGTAAGCTTCTTAAGTTGGTGAGCTGCTCTTCTAAAATAGGCTTAATTTCTTCTTGGCCTTGCTCCTTACCAAGCTCAACACCTTCTTTAAAACCAGCTTCTTTCCCCTCATGCGCGCCTTTTTCAAAACCATCTATATAGCCTTGTTCATGACCTTGCTTTAGCCCTTCTTCATAGGCATCTTGACGGATTTTTTCAAGTTCAGCCATGGTCAATGACGGAATTTCAGGCTCTTCTGGCTGCTCTTCGGCCTGCTGCTTTTGCTGCTCTTTACGATATAAGTCAGCTAAAGGCGTGCCATACGCCGTTGAGCGTCCAGCGAGTTTTGTTGTATCTTGCGTCACTTCAGGAATTGGCCAGTTTTCCAATAGTTCATCGGCTGCTTCACTGGCATGTACTGGGCGTCCTGTATGAAATGAAGACTTACTCATGGCTTACAGGAACTCCTCACCACCACCGCCACCAAGCATAATTTCGCCTGAGTCAGCTAAACGACGTGCCGTAGAAAGAATTTCTTTCTGTGCCGCTTCTACTTCGCTAATACGAACAGGGCCCATTGCCTCAAGATCATCAGCGAGTAATTCAGCGGCACGTTTTGACATATTGCCCAAAATCTTCTCTTTTAATGCTTCGTCAGTACCTTTAATTGCTTTCATTAATACATCTTGCTGTACTTCACGAAGGATCGCTTGAATACCACGGTCTTCAACATCCATTAAGTTCTCAAAGACAAACATAAGGTCTTGGATTTGCTGTGACATCTCTTCATCGTGTTCACGGATTGAATCCATTAACTGACCTTCAACATTGGTATCTAGGTAGTTCATGATATCAGCGGCCGCTTTCAAGCCACCCATTTTCGCAGCTTGCGCACCAGCTTGACCTGCGAACTGTTTCTCCATGATTTCATTCAACTCTTGCAATGCTGCTGGTTGAACTTCTTCAAGGTTTGCAATACGCATGGTTAAATCTAAACGCACTTTTTCTGGGAATTGCGACAAGATTTCCGCTGATTGCTCTGGCTCTAAATAAGATAAAACAATGGTTTGAATTTGCGGGTGCTCGTTGCGAATGATATTCGCCACTTGCTTTGAGTCCATCCACTTCAATGAATCAAGACCTTTCGCCCCTGAGCCCATAACAATTTGGTCAATAAGGCTGGCAGCCTTGTCTTCACCAAGCGCTGCTGTAAGGGCTTTTTTAATAAAGTCTTCAGACTGGAAGCCAATGGTACTGAAGCTTTGAATTTGCTCAATAAACAAATTATGGACTGCGCTAATTTTCGCTTGCGATAAATCATCTAGTGCGGCCATTGCCATACCCACTTTTTGCACTTGCTTTGGCTCTAAGTGCTTAAGGATTTGCGCAGCATCTTCTTCTGATAAGCTCAGCAATAAGATTGCCGCCTTATCAACACCGTCTAATTTATCAACATCAAACGCCGGTGGTAATTGTTTTTGTTCTTGATCAGTCATCTTCTGTTAACCACGCTTTCACTACTTGAGAAGACAGTTCTGGTTCATTTGCAACCAATGCACGAACTGCTTTGAGTAAATCTTCATCGCCATGTAAGTCTGGCAGCTGTAGTGTACCATCACTTGAGAATCCTACAGCAGCAGAGTCAAAGTCTTTATTTAGCATATCTAGCGTGCTATCACCAATATCTACACCTGCACTTAATGCATCTTCATCATATTCTTCTAGTGTATCGTCTGGGTAAATTAGACGTTTCAGCATAGGTCTTACAACAAAGACAATAAGTACGATGATAACCAGTGCACCTAATGCTAAGCGTAGCATCTTCATGAACCAATCTTGCTCCCAAAGTGGAACTTCAATCGCTTCACCTGTATCTTGTCTTACAAATGGCACTGTGACGACTTCAAGTGCATCACCGCGTTGCATATCAAACCCAACACCACCTTGTAGTAAGCGACGAATATTTGACAATGCTTCGACAGAGCGAGGAACCATAGTTGTTTCACCGTTTTCACCTACTTGTGGTACATAATCAACTGCAACTGACACACTGATGCGGCGGATAACACCGGTTTGCTGGCGCTTATGCGAAATTGTGGTATCAAGTTCGTAGTTACGTGTTGCTTCTTTATGCGAACGACTTGGGTTCGTTGCTGAACCTGCACTACCTTGGCCAGCGACCTCAGGAATATTAGAGTTAACTGGCGGCTGATTCGTTAGCGCACCTGGAATGCCCACAGCAAGACCACCAATGTTGTTTTCTTCGAACGTGGTTTCACTGCGCACAGCGGGTAAGTCTGGGTTATAACGTTTTTGTGTTTCTTCGACTGCACTAAAATCCATATTTAAGTCGACTTGCGCTGTGTAGTTACCTAAACCTACAACTGGAATAAGGATGCTATCGATTTTATTTAAGTATTCTTCTTCACGCTTACGTTCAATCTCATACTCTTTACGAGAGCGAGCAGCAAGTGAGTTTTGTGAACCTGAATTAAGTAAGCGACCATTTTGATCGGTAACAGTAACACGCTCTGGCGATAACCCTTGGACTGCTGAGGCAACAATATCAACTACTGAGTCAACTTCTTCACCGTCAAGTGTACGACCGCGTTTTAAGGTAAGCACTACCGTCGCTGAAGGTTGTTTTTCACGACGAGCAAATACGTTTTCTTTTGGAATAGCTAAAAGTACTTTGGCGCGAGTAACATTTTTTAGCTCTTCGATGGTACGTGCAAGCTGTTGCTCACGACCATGTTTTAAACGTTCACGTTCAAGGCGTTGGCTTACACCAAACCCCATGTCTTGCATGATGATGTCAGTACCTGAGCTTGGCGCTTGCTCTAGGCCTTCACGAGCCATCAATAATTTGATGTTTTGGTATTCACCTTCTTCAACAGAGATGACGTTACCATCAAGTTCGTAATCAATCTTTTGAGCGTCTAAAAAGTCCAGCGTTTGAATAAGCTCTTCCGTTGGCATTTTGCCAAGCGGACGCATATCTGGCTGACGAGCCCAAATAATAATAAAAATTGCGATAGCCAAACAGATTGCTAAAGCAATCACTAAAGTAGCCTGGCGTAAAACGTCTACACCATTTAAGGCACTTAGGTAGCCTGACTTTTGCTCTTGTTGATCGTCAGTATCGGTTGCATCGATACCGCCACCTGCTAAGGCTAGATCAGTTGATTGATTAGATTGCGCCACAATAATTCTCCACTACCTAGTTACACAGGCATGTTCATAATTTCTTTATAAGCTTCAACAAGTTTATTGCGAACCTGTACCGTCGCTTCAAAGGCAACTGATGACTTTTGCGAAGCAATCATTACGTCCGCAAGTGAAACACTGCGATCGCCCATTTCAAGCGCGGTTACCTTTTGTTTTGCTTCTTGCTGTAAGCCATTCACTGTATCAAGTGCATTGGTAAGTAAATCACTAAACTGTGCCGATGAAGTTGGCTGAGTTTGTGTTGGTAAATTATTAATTGAGTTACTACGACCAACTTCTGAAGCCATAGATTGCATTTCTTGAAATAATGCGCTGTTTTGAACTTTCATAATACTCTCTGACAATGCAGTTTACTTATGCACTGATAAAGCACAAACCGTGCCACAAAATAAAATTAATATTTTCAATAACTTAACACAATTAATTTACTTGTCAGAGTTTTGACAGCAAACAAGCTCACAAAAATGCGAGCTTGTTTGACTAACTTTTTGGAAGGAGTTTATGCAGGTAAGGCGATACCCAAGTCTCGCATTTGCGCCAGTTTATAACGTAACGTGCGCGGACTGATACCTAAGGTTTCTGCAACCTCTTTACGCTTACCATTACAGCGCGTTAAGGTTTCTAAAATAATACGATGCTCTTTGTCTTTCAGCTCGTCTTTATAATTACCCTGCTCACTCACTTGCGGTACGGTATCTAAATTAACTTCAACAGGCTGCTCTTGATAAACTGGTGCGTTGTGTGGTGGCGTAGCAACTGGCTTGATATCCGCCGTAAGCAACTCTTCAATAAAAACATCATCTTGATGAATACTATTACCATCGCATAATATCAATGCCCGTTGAATAACGTTATCAAGTTCTCGAACGTTACCTGGCCAAGCATGCAATAGCAGCTTTTGTTTCGCACCCTCACTTAGTTGAGCGATAGGCTCTTTACTTTTCAGGCAATGACGCTCTATTAAATGCTCAGCCAATACAATAATGTCGCCAGGACGCTCGGCTAATGGTTTCCACATTAACGGGAATACATTTAAGCGATAATATAAATCTTCTCTAAATAGATTTTCGCTCACTGCTTCTTTTAAATCTCGGTTACTTGTAGCTAGAACGCGAACATCAAGCTCTATGGTTTTACGACCGCCTAAGCGCTCTACTTCACGCTCTTGAAGTACACGCAGTAATTTAGCTTGCAAGCCTAAATCCATCTCAGTGATTTCATCAAGTAAGATGGTACCACCTTGAGCTTGCTCAAATTTACCCGGACAGGCTTGAATAGCGCCGGTAAACGCCCCTTTTTCGTAACCGAATAAGGTTGCTTCAAGCATGTTTTCAGGAATAGCAGCGCAGTTAATAGCCACAAAGGGGGCATCGCTACGATTTGATTTATCGTGGATAAAACGAGCCAAGACTTCTTTACCCGAGCCACTTGGGCCGAGTACCATGACACTGGCATCTGAGCGGGCAACTTTGCTCGCGAGCTCTAATAGCTTAATACTTGATGGATCGGCAACGATTGGGCCATCGGTTTCTTTTTCCTTTTCAGGTAGATAACGACTCACCATGTTAAGGAGCACTTCTGGAGCAAACGGCTTTGCCATGTAATCAATCGCGCCTAAACGCATTGCTTCTACAGCATCATCAATAGTGGCATAGGCCGTCATCATTAATACCGGCAGCTCAGGATAGTTAAGTTTAATGCTACGTAGTAGGTCAAGGCCGCTCATAGCGCCCATTTGCACATCACTAACAACCAATGAATAGCTATTTTGCTTAAGCAAGATCATCGCTTGTTCGGCGCTATCTGCAGCAACGCAATCAATACCCGACATTTCAAGGGTATCGATCAGTGCTTCTCGTAAGCCTGCGTCGTCTTCAACGACTAAAATAGAGTTAGTATTCATTTTGCCTCCGCTGACATTGGTTCTGCACTAATTGGCAAGATCAAACTAAAACATGCTCCCCCATGAGCATTATTAGTCACTTCAACCCGTCCTTGGTGCGCATTGGCGACTGAACTTACAACTGCAAGTCCAAGCCCCGTGCCTTGGCTTTTGGTAGTGTAAAAAGGTTCGAATAATTTGTTGGCATGGCGTAAATCAACACCCGGGCCATTATCACTGACACTGATACGAACACAGTTTTCGCTAGTTTCGTCACGTTCGGCACTCAGGGTTACCACAGCCTCAGAGCCAATAATTTGAATACTGTTGTGGATCAGGTTTTGAATAGCACTCGCCAGAGCAGTTTTATTACCCATAATTTCAATATCTGGCTCAGGCAAGTTCACGCTAAGTTCACTGTTATTTTGTGCAACCATAGCATCAGCACCGGCTTTTACTTCATTAAGTAACTGTTGCATTGAAACGCTTTCGACAACTTGTTGCTCACCACTTTTGGCAAATAACAGCATATCGTTCACTTGGGTTTCTAAATCTTTTAAACGCGACATTAGCTTTGTATGAAAGTTGCCACGCGAGCCTTCTGGCAATCGCTTTGAGCCTAAATTTGCGGCATACAACATGGCCGCTGATAACGGTGTTCTAACCTGATGAGCAAGCGAGGCGACCATTTTGCCAAGCGCACTTAAGCGCTGCATATGTGCTACTCGCTTTTGTAAGCGCCTGGTTTCAGTTAAGTCTGTCATTAAAATTAACTGCCCTGGCTCTGGAGCAAGCGCAGTAATATCAAGCTTAATTAAACGCCCATCCTTAAGTGATACTTCATGTCCATCGTCTTGCTGCGGTCGAAATGAGCGTTGAATTACGCTAAACCACTTTTCACCTTCAAGGGGCTCACCTAGCATATCGATGGCAATTTGATTGGCTTTTGCGATCATGCCTCGGCCATCTAAAACCACCACACCCGCAGGCATGGTATCAACCAAATGACCTAACCAACTGGCTTGTTGGCGCAGCTCACTCAATTCACCCACATACTCTTCTTGTTGTAAGCATGGGTTATATTGTTTGGCTGTGATAAATTGTGGTTTTAGGACATTTGCTAAGGCCATAATCGATACTCAAAAAATCGTGTCTACCTAGCTAAATGCACAATCCGTACCAAATTTATTTTTGTTTTATTTCAATAAATTAAAGACAAAACAACACTGACAAAAAAATGACAATCGCGAGGGAATAATGCAAAAAGAACACCATTGTCGTTGCCCATGGCTCGATACCAGCAAAGAAGATTATGTGGCCTATCATGACCAAGAATGGGGGGTGCCACTATATGATGATCACCGCTTATTTGAATTTATAACCTTAGAGTCAGCACAAGCGGGACTGAGTTGGTATACCATACTCAAAAAGCGTAATGGCTATCGCAGTGCTTTCAAAAACTTTGTTGTTGAAGACGTTGCCAAAATGACCGAAGACGACGTCGAACGGTTAATGCAGTTTGAAGGCATTATTCGTAATCGCGCTAAAATCACTGCAACTATTAATAACGCACAACGTTTTATTGAAATTCAAAATGAGTTTGGTAGTTTCTCAAATTACCAATGGCAGTTTGTTGGTGGCAAGCCTCTGGTAAACAATCTTGATAAATTAGAGGATTACCCGGCTATTACTGAAGCCTCTACAGCATTCGCCAAAGATTTAAAAAAACGTGGCTTCAAATTTTTAGGCCCGACGACGGTGTATGCCCACATGCAAGCCTGTGGCATGGTTAACGACCACAGTAATGATTGTTTTAGAAAACAAGAGATTATTGATAGTTATTAGGTGATAGGGGCTAAGCTTGGCTTCTATCTTCTCGGTGCTGCAAGCAGCCTCCGGTGGTAAAAAGCTAATTAAGTACTTATTCACAAAGAGGCTAAGAGACGCTGCGCTGATGAGGTAAAAAAAAGGTGTTAAATTTTAGGCTCTAGGCTACTCGGTGTAGCGCGCAGCACCTCGATTACCTTGGTAGTAAAAGTAATTAAGAGCATGATTCACAAAGAGGTTAAAGGAATATTGCGCTTTAACAATTAAAAAAGGGCATGGTTTCTCATTTGTTCCTCATTGTTTTCTCTTTGTGCAAAAAGCTTTTAGTGATTTATTACCACAGCAGACCCCGAATGAAAGACGGTGAGCGCGCCCGCAAGCTTAGCGCCTATAAATAAAGACACAACCCATTCTATAGGCGTAATAACCATAGTACTTAGTTAATTTTTGCCTAAAACCTGCTCTTAACTATTAATCACGCGTTAGGTTATATTTCTTCATTTTTTCGACCAGAGTGGTGCGGCGAACACCTAAAATTTCTGCTGCACGTGCAACAACATAATCGTAGCGCTCTAATGCTTGGCTGATTAAGCTGATTTCTAGCTCAGCTAGGTATTCTTTGAGCTCAATTCCTTCATCAGGGAGTAAACCTGAGTCAACCGTTGTTGCTGGTACTTCAGGTTCTTCATCATCGTAATCACTAAAGCCGGTACTGAAAATATCGTTGAAAGCATCTCGCTCCATCAACTCTTCTGGGTACTCAGGCTCATAAGCCTCAACTTCGATATAACGATATTTAGCTGGAAGGTCTGGCACATCAACCACTTTATCAGGAAACATAATTACCATGCGCTCAACTAAGTTAGCAAGCTCACGAATATTCCCCGGCCACGCATGCTCTTTTAAGCTTTGAATCGCACGCTCAGTAAATTTGGCCGTTGTACCACTTTGCTCGTTCACACGACGCATTAACTCTTTTAAAAGTAGAGGAATGTCGTCGGCACGCTCACTTAGCGAAGGGTTTTCAATTGGAAACACGTTTAAACGATAAAAAAGGTCTTCACGGAAGTCGCCCTTTTCAATCATCTCTTCAAGGTTGCGGTGAGTTGCAGCAATAATTCTTACATCAGCTTGAATGGGCTTAGTACCCCCTACTCGTTCATAGCTACGCTCTTGCAACACTCGTAGTAGTTTAACCTGCATTTGCAAAGGCATATCACCAATTTCATCTAGAAACAGCGTGCCGCCTTGTGCTAGTTCAAAACGCCCCTTTCGCGCAGAAATAGCGCCCGTAAACGCGCCCTTTTCATGGCCGAACAGCTCACTCTCAAGTAGTTCACCAGGGATAGCACCACAGTTTACTGGCACAAATGGCCCGGTATTGCGTTTAGAGAGTAAATGAACGTTACGTGCAACAACTTCTTTACCTGTGCCTGACTCACCTAAGATCAACACATTGGCATCGGTTTTTGCGACTTGCTCAATTAAAAAGCGCACATCTTTTACAGCTTCGGTTTCACCTACTAAACCATCAAATGATTTGTTAGATTTAGCTTGTTTATGGTCACCCGGTAGCATGCGCTGATATTGCTGACAATCATGCAATAGCTGAGTAGTTACATCATGGTTAAATGGCTCACAAATTAAACCTACTACATTTGCAATGCTTAGTAACGGTTTGAGTGTTTCACCAATTAATAAAAACGGAATGGCAGGAAACTGTTTGATCACAGCCTCGTGATTTAGCTGCTGTAAAGCGCCAAGAATGACCATGCATTCTTGCTGTTGATGTTTTTCGCAAAAAGACTGTAATGAAGTCTCATCAACTAATTGTGCAGTTTCACCTATGAAGGTAAGTGCTGCATGTAAACCTATCGCACGATTATTATTATTGTCTAAAATTAAGATCATTATTGGCGAACCACAGTTACCACGAGGTTAGTTAATTTCTAAATTGTAAGCGAGTTTAGGAGGGATGCAAGCGCTAAGCGGCAATTTATTGACATCAACGCCAAAAAATAGTCACTTAGCACTAAAATTTAATACTAAAGAACTAAAGTAAGCCTAATATAGATTCGGCTGAACGATTTGCCTGACCACGTAAGGCAATCGATGCTTGCGATAAAATATCATTAGCTACTTGATCAGACACAGCTTTTGCATAGTCAGTATCTTCTATTCGGCTTTGGCTCGCAGCAAGATTCTCTCGCTGGTTGCCTAAACCTTTTATCGTACTCGCTAAGGTGTTTTGAAAAGCGCCTAGCTCAGCTCTTTGCGTGTTAATTTCTTCAGCTGCTTGGTCGCTAATATCAATGGCCGCTTGCGCACCTGCTTGGGTTGAAATATCGATTCCTGCAATAACTGAAGCAATACTGCCATCAGATGGCGTCACTGATTGTGTGCTGTTGGCATCAGGACCAACTTGAAACGACACTTGCTCACCATCAAATAAAGGTTTACCACCGAATGTGGCATTTTCGAATGTTTCTGAAATTTGCGTTTGTAATTGCGACACTTCTTCTTGTAGTGCTGCCCTATCACTGTCTGTAAGTGCACCATTACCCGCTTGAATAGACAGCTCTCGAATGCGAGAAACAGCATCATTCACACCAGATAGATTTGACTCAGTTACTTGCGAGTAAGAGATGCCATCGTACGCATTATTAATTGCTTGACTGTAGCCATCTTGTTGCGATGTTAATCTATTAATAATTTGCAAGGCAGCGGCATCATCTGCCGCTGAGTTTACTTTTTTACCTGACGCTAGTTGCTCAGCAAGCTTATTACTCGTTTGCTGAGTTTGGTTTAAAAACCCGGTGTTGGGTGATTGAATTTTCATAGCGGCCTCCGACAAACCGATTGCTCAAATTATAGCTTAATTTGCCAAATTTTGTACTTTGTACCATGGTTTAGATAAATTAACTTGGCATCTGACTTGCTAGTGTATTAGTTAATAGTTAAATTACTGAGAACTGTGTCAAAATTCTCACTTTGCGTACTTCACTTTTATAAATAACTACGCCAATGATAAATAACTTAGGTAACGCTATGTTCGACAATAAAACGATTTTAATTACCGGTGGTACTGGTTCATTCGGCAAAAAATACGTCAAAACGCTACTAGAACGCTATAAACCTAAGAAGATCATTATCTTCTCACGGGACGAACTAAAGCAGTTTGAAATGCAGCAAGAGTTTGACCAACCGTGTATGCGATACTTCATTGGTGATGTACGCGATAAAGAAAGACTTCGTCGTGCCATGCGTGGCGTAAACTATGTGATTCACGCTGCAGCATTAAAACAAGTACCCGCAGCTGAATACAACCCAATGGAGTGTATCAAAACCAATATAAATGGGGCTGAAAACGTTATTGATGCTGCCCTTGATAACAACGTAGAAAAAGTAATTGCACTGTCGACTGATAAAGCAGCAAACCCAATCAATTTATATGGTGCGACTAAACTTGCATCAGACAAATTATTTGTTGCTGCCAACAATATTGCAGGCGGCCATAAAACGACCTTTTCTGTAGTAAGGTACGGTAACGTCGTGTGTTCACGTGGCTCTGTAGTGCCTATTTTCCAAAAGTTTATCGAGCAAGGCCGTGACCATATACCAATTACTCATGAAGAAATGACTCGCTTTTGGATTAGCCTGCAACAAGGTGTCGATTTTGTTTTAACTAATTTCGAGCGAATGCTGGGTGGTGAAATTTTCGTGCCGAAGATCCCTTCAATTCGTATTACTGATCTTGCCAAAGCAATGGCACCTGATTTACCAATAAAGATTATTGGTATTCGCCCAGGTGAAAAGTTACACGAAGTCATGTGCCCTGCAGATTTGTGTTTTGAAACTTATGAATATAGCGATCATTTTGTTATCGCACCTGGCATAAAATTTAGTAGCCGCAGTAACGATTTTACAGTTAATGCGATTGGTGAAAAAGGCAAAAAAGTTGCTCAAGGTTTCGAATATAACTCACTTGATAACCCTGATTATATGAGCATTGAAGAAATTAAAAACTTCAATGTCCAAGCATTACTTTAATACTGCATTATGACGAATAAGGTAATTCCTTACGGCAAACAAAATATTTCAGAGGATGACATCAACGCCGTAATTGATGTATTAAAGTCTGACTGGCTAACGCAAGGGCCTGCTGTTCCGGCATTTGAAAGTGCCATTGCAGAATATTGTGGTGCTCACTATGCCTGTGCCACTAACAGTGCGACTTCAGCGTTACATATTGCTTGCCTTGCTTTAGGCGTAGGTAAAGGTGACATTGTATGGACGTCGCCAATCTCCTTTGTCGCATCGAGTAACTGCGCCCTGTATTGTGGCGCAGAGGTCGACTTTGTTGATATCGACCTTGAAACAGGCAATATGTCTGTTGCAGCACTTCAAGAAAAACTAACGTTAGCCAAACAAAACCAGCAACTCCCTAAAGTCGTGATCCCTGTTCATTTAGCTGGTCAGTCATGCGATATGGCAACAATCAATGCACTTGCAAAAGAGTATGGTTTTAAGGTTATTGAAGATGCCTCACATGCTATTGGCGCGAAGTATAAAGATAAGCCTGTTGGCAGCTGTGTTTATTCAGATATTACTGTGTTTAGCTTTCATCCAGTCAAGATAATTACATCTGCTGAAGGGGGTATAGCGGTTACCAACTGCGCTGAGCTCAACAAAAAAATGAGCCGTTTGCGAAGCCATGGTATTACTAATATTCCTGAAGAGATGACCGAGTCAAGTCACGGCCCTTGGTATTATCAACAGTTAGAGCTTGGTTTTAATTATAGAATGACTGATATGCAAGCCGCTTTGGGAATGAGTCAGTTAAAGCAGCTAGATAACTTTGTATCAGTGCGAAACGACATTGCAACAACATATAACCATGCATTTGCAAACTCAACGGTAGCTCATTTAATACAATCGGATGAGTGTTACTCTAGCTATCATTTATATATTGTTCGTTTAACACAGTGTGATGTAGAAGAACACAAGTCAGTCATTACAGGCATGCGCGAGCAAGGAATTATTGCTCACGTGCATTATATACCTATCCATTTACAACCTTATTATCAGGCTTTGGGCTTTTCGGAAGGCGACTACCCTAATGCTGAAACCTACTACAAACAGGCTGTTACTATTCCTCTACATCCTGCTATAACAGTAGACGAGCAGCAATTCGTTATCAATACATTGATTGGTTTAATATGAAGCTTGCTCTAGGTACAGTGCAGTTTGGCTTGAACTACGGTGTCAGTAATCGCGCAGGGAAAACCCGAACCGAGGAAGTTAAGCGAATTTTAAGGCTCGCAAAAAGTGCTTCATTAAATACAATTGATACAGCTGCTGCCTACGGTGATGCTGAAGCTGTTTTAGGCAATTGCACTATTAATGATTTCAATATCGTAAGTAAAGTAAAGCCTTTACCTATTTCATGTAATGAAGAAGAGTGGGTTCACTCTTGCCTTAAACGCACACTTGCCGACTTAAATTTAAACGCTATTTATGGGCTTCTATTACATAACGCTGATGATTTAAAGAAATACCCAAGCCTTTTGGATATTTTATACAACATAAAAACTAACAATAAAGTAGCCAAAATAGGCTTATCTGTTTACTCTCCAAATCAAGTTAGTCAGCCTATTTTAGAGAAAATTGATTTAGTTCAGTTACCGGCAAATATATTTGATCAACGTTTTTTAACAGCAGATTTATTGCAAAAGTTTAAAAATAATAAAGTTGAAGTACACACTCGCTCAGCTTTTTTGCAAGGCTTACTATTAATGTCTGAAGGTGAGTGGCCTGAATATTTTAATCCTATAAAACATTCTCTTGAGAAGTTTCATTTAATTGCTAAACACTTAAATGTAACTCCTTTGGCATTGGCTATTAATTACGTTGTTGATATTGAACTAATTGATAAAGTTGTTGTGGGTGTGAACAATGAAGCTCAGCTTGAAGAAATTTTACAGGCGTTAGAAAGCAAGTTAGAACCCAATGTTTTTTATAACGAGCTTTCTATCGAAGACGAAAAATTTATCAACCCTGCCAAGTGGCAACTCGGTTAGTAGAAATCAGCGTAGTGATGCGCCTTCTTTGTTGAGCATTTTATCAGCTCATTAGCCTTGCTGGGGCCGATATTGAACAAACAATCAATCACGCTTAAATGCGACTCAAAATTACCATTTCTTTGAAGATACTCCGGGTGCTCAAAATTTTGATAGTAAACATCTATGTTGTTTTTTACCAATTGCCCACCAGGGGTAAATTCTTCAATATAATCTTTCGCCCCTATCGGCGACAGATAAACGTCACAATCTAATATGTTACACAAGGAAACTAATCGACTATCTTTTACACCTTCAACGTTAGATAGTTTTGAAGATATGAAAGTTGGCGTGTTAATACCAATGTAATCCATCAGAGCCTTAATAAGAGCTATATTAAACTCAGCTACAGTATTTAAGTTATCTTTTTCAAATACCGATGAAAGAACTGGGAATAGCTCTTCAAAATAGTCCGTTTTATTATAGTTTTCATAAATACTTTTTAGATGCTTTTTTTTCCACACGGTTTCTTTTACAAATGACGTGTTTTCAATAGTGGCAGCTAATCTCCCATTAGGAGTTGATACATGGCAACTGAGCATTAAAGGCTGGTTTTTAGCCTTAATCCTATTTCTGATATGCCAGTCACTTTTCTCTAATTTTACATCATCAAGAAATACAAACTTATCTGCGCTTTGTATCAATGCAAAGTAACCTAGCCATGGTAAATAAGTCGGCTGCATTACACTTAAAATCATACACTGAAGCTCTCTTTGTATAGGCTCAAAGTAAACTCGTAAGGATACCCACCAATTTTTGTGACATAGTCATGTTTTAAATTCACAAAAGGGGTCATTTCTTGCTTGCACATGTCAAAAATAACCATGGGATCTATATAAAATAAAGTAGGATCTTCATACTCTACATAAGTTGATAACGCATTAAAAATAACGGACTTTTCACATGCTGCAAAACTTTTAGTAAGAGCGCTTTTCATAAACGAAAAATTATCAGTTGTTTTGTTATTAAAAACACCACTGATTAAAACGTGATCATAGCCAAGAGGCATAGCATCACTGTGGATATCAAACAGTTTAAATTTAGACTTTCTATCGTTCGAAAATTTTTTTTCGGCAGAATGAATAAACTCTGGGACAAAGTCTAAACCCAGATAATCCCCTGTAAACCCATTATCGCGAAAAAATGCCAACATATCTCCAAGTCCACAACCTAGATCAACAACCCGACTTTTGTTTGATATTTGCTCAAGAAAAATTTTAAACCTAACATTTTGAGCTTCTTTAGAAACATGCTGAACAGATTGATGACTATTACCAAACTTGGCATACAAACCTTGATAATAACTTTTTAGGCTTTCACTCTGACCTGTAGTCATTTATAAATCTCACCATGTTAGTTAATTGAGTTTTAGGCGTAGCAGGCTGAACAAACAAATTTACAATTTTATTTCCGATTTCTTCCGCATTCGGGTAATGACCTTGAGTTTGCAGAAGACCTAAAGAACGGTAGTGGCTAGTGAATAATATGTTTTGTTGCTTTGCTGCATTTAAAAACCGCTCTCTATTTTCAATAAATAAAGGATATCGCCAATACGTTAATTCAGGATTGTATGTAAGCCTTTTAAATTTTTCATTAGAAACTGTTTGCTCTATAAAAGCAATGTTCGACTTTCTGATGGCTGTTAATTTATCTAGCTTTTTTAAACCTTCTAATACATGAGTTATTTGGATAAGATCAGAAAATTGAGCCATTTTATTATCATCTAAGAAGCCTCTAGCCTTGTCAGCAAAAGCCTGACAATTTGTCATTAATGCTCCACCATAGTTTTGGCTAATAGGCTTATCATAGCCAAAACTAATTACTGAGAAATCACCAAAGCTCCCTATTGGACGGCCTTTAAATTTTCCGCCATACGCAAGGCAAGCATCTTCAATTAAAATGACGCCTTTTCGCTTAGCATAATCAGCAATTTCATCAATTGCGCAAAAGTGGCCATACCCATGAACAGCAAGAATGGCCGAAATATCATCATCCATTACTGATTCAATTTGTTCAACTTCCATAGAAAGAGAGCTTAGTGAAACATCAGCTAGTACAACTGAATAACCAGCCATTTGCATAGAGAATAAAACGATAGGACAACAACTTGCAGGCATAACTACCTTACTACCTTGCTCTAAACCTGCGCACTTAAGAGCTGTGATAATTGCAAAACTGCCTGAGCGGGTTAAGATGGCATGATTTCGAACAAAGTAACCCGCTAACTCTTTTTCTAACTCGACTAAACCCAAATTCTAATATCCTTTCGGTATGTAGCAAGCACGAAAGTTTCTGGCTGAGTCAATACTTCTACCTTTGTTGTATATGCTGCTAAATCATCGATTAATTTTTTAAAGTTATAAAAGCGCCACTGCGAATAACGATGTATCAGAGGTATCGTTTTTTCATATTCTAAGTCACTATTCCCTTTAATTTCTGACTCAAAGTTCGCATCAAGAATATCACCTAGTAGAATCAAGCCGCCAGGCTTTGTGACTCGAATCATTTCTAATACCACTTCTAGGGCATAGTCATATGAAGGGAAGTAGTGAAAAATACTGTAGCAAAGCACTCTATCAAAATAATTATTCTTGAATCTTAAGCTATTTGCTTCTGACTGAGTGAATGCTCCATCTGGCAACAACATTTTTGCTTTGTCTACCATAGACTCAGAGTAATCAACCCCCACTAATTCGTTAAAATTATTAGCTATCTTAGAGAGCAACAAACCATTACCACAGCCTACATCCAAAACATTACCTTTAGAGGCTGAGTTTAACTCAAGCTTACTTAGTACATCTGCACTCAGTGCAAGCCAAGCACTGTCATCGAATGGGCGTCCAACCTGCTCTTTAAAGTCAGCACTTGCATTTGCTATTGAATCCCATTCAGCTTGTTTCGAGTCAAATTCGTTCATTTCAAACCTTCATAATTTCAAGTGCTAAGTTTCGTGTTGAATAAGTATTATAAGTTTCAATAAATGAATTTACTTGTTTTGTTTTTTGCTTGATGAAACTGGCTATCCCTTGAGTTAACTTATCAACACTTGCATTTTCAGCCAGACCTAAATCGTAAGTTAAATTACTTTTGACTAATTCTAAAGTATCTTGATGTTGTTCGCGTGTTTGTGAAATAGAACAATTAGGTATTAAACAAAATCCAGCTTCATATTTAGCTAACCCTCCACCACTAATGATTAAATCACTATCAGCAAAGTAACTCGAAATATCTTCAGTAAACCCAACTATTTCTACCTTATTATTTTCAACATTGAGTTGCGGCTTTTGTTTATCTATAAGAGTAAAGTCGATACCAGTAAAAACTTGGTCCAAAGCCGCAATAACTTTTACACCAACACCAAAAGCGTCGTAACCCCCTATAAAAATAAGCACTTTTTCAATTTCATTTTTATATGGTAATGCTAATTTTTCTCCCCTTAAAGCAACTAGTTCTGGTGAAAATGAAAAATAATTCACACCTAAGCAGCTAGGATTAGTAGTTTGATAAAATGAATCAGCATTCAAACGAAAATTAATAAGAAGGTTAACAAAATCAAAGTTGTATTGATTAAAGTCATCAATAACACATAACTTAAAACCAGCACGCTTTAAATTGAGCAGATGTTGTTGAGAAAAATCGTAGCTATCACAAATAATAGTTGTGTTTTCAGCATCACTCAATTTCTTTAGTACTTTAAAAGAGTAATAACTAATTTTTTGCTCAGCAAACAAGTCATAGTTACCATAAAAAAAGACTTTAGGATTATTCGATAGAACACTTATTTGTCTGGCAATGTTTAAACATCTTGATAAATGCCCTAAACCAGCACTTTTCGATGCATTGCAATAAAAAATAAACTTTACGTTACTTTTCATAGTTAATGATGTCTTCATATGCAAATCTGAGTACGTCATGTAAAAGCCAACAACGTCCACTAAAGCGGCCAGAAACGAGTATATTGCAATATGCTGAGGTTAGTGTCTGATAATTAACGGCGGTCGATTCTGCAAATTCATTTGTAGGTACGGGAAAAGTATTTTCAATTTGTTGAACAAAGCCACTTTGTAATGAAGCACCATCAGCAATCAACCCCATGCTCCGCAAGTCGTTAATCCCTTCACTTAAAGTGAACTCTGCTTCACTTTTATCTCTAAGCACCTCAGCAGATACAGAGTAGCTTTTCTCAGTTCGTAAATTATCATAAAGCGTAATTCTGAAAATTTCAGATCTCGGGTCCCAGTTCCATAAATAGTGAGATTTATCATTTGTAAGAGGCTTATCAAATGTTGCATGCAAAATATACGCTGTTCTAAATGTAGGACGATAACTATGAATTGGTAGTTCTCCCGCATGTAATGCAAAAACAGGAGGTGCACTCCAGAAAACAAGCTCTGTTTTAATTACATCACTATTACTTAGTTCTACAGAATCGATTTTACCATTTGATTCGGATATTTTTTTTACCTGAGTGTTAGTGATAATTTCAACGCCTAAAGCCTGTGCTTTATTCACGAGCTCTGATATCCATAACTGAACGCCATCAGTATTAGGATAAAAATAAGATGGCATTGATGAGTTTTGCGCTTTCAAATATGTGTCGTAGTCGCTGCTATTATGAAAACCTAACTTTTTATCTATTTCTGGGTGTTGTTTAAGTATTTTCGTTAAATTTTCATCAAATGCTTTTATCCGGTTAGCACCAAAGTAATTGATACTAGTGTTTGTTGATAAACGTTTCTTATCGACATCCTTACCGTACAGCTTACTAATAACTGGCTTTGCCAAGTTTTCATAAAACGTTGGTCCTAGAGTTTCTTCCAAATATGTTTCTATATCTATTGCAGAACTTGGCAGAACAGAAGATAAAAACTCACCAATACCTATATGATAAACATCTTTATTTAACTTTCTGGCATCAATAGTTTGTGTTTCTAAGTCCCAAGAACCAGCGAAATAGTTTCCTGTTTCAAGGCGTTGAAATTGATGCCACTGTATTTCATTATTCTCAAAGTTAAAGAGAATATCATCCACCTCCTGTATTCCAGTTGTAACTGGAATATGAGTTCCTTGGTCATAAATATTACCTTTGTCATCCTTGACTGAACTTAGCAGCCCTCCGACTGCAGTACCTTGCTCAACCAACAAAACTCGATCATATCTTTTTTTTAGTAATATACTCGCGGTGAGGCCACAGACGCCACCACCAACAACAACACATGTTTTCATAACTAATCACCGATACCATCTAATACATCTAAGCTTACACGGTCACCAATTTCGACTTTTCTACTAATTTGTTTACCAATAACTTGATCGAAATATTTAGTATGAAGCCCAAACCCTGGCCTTACAGACTTTATGTCATCAGCAGTAATAACATCACCTTCATCAAGTGGTTTAGCAAAGTACAAAGAACGTCGAGCTAAAATATTCTTTTGTGCTGACTTAGTTATTGAATAATCAACATTACCAAGCGCCTTCTCAGCATCTCTTACAGCACATACCAATTGACTAAATTCATTTTTATCTAACGAGAAAAAGGCATCTACTGAATCATCACTTTTATCTAAAATGAAGTGCTTTTCGATGATTTTAGCCCCAAGAGTTACACTCACAACAGGAGAGATTATTCCTTGTGTATGATCAGAAAGCCCTGCAAGGCAATTAAAGCGATCCTTTATATCTGCAATTGTCGCTAAATTACACTCTTCTAAAGGCGTAGGGTAAGCTGTAGTACACTTTAAAATCGCAAGGTCTTTACAACCACTGTCCCTCAACACTTCAACAGCAAGCTGAATATCTTCAAGATCCGCTATCCCGGTTGACAAAATTACTGGTTTTCCAGTTTTAGCAACATATTTTAAAAGGGGAATATCGGTAATTTCGGGAGAGGCTATTTTGTAAACAGGTGAACCTAGCTCTTCTAAAAGATCAACGGCAGAAAAATCAAAGGGAGAAGAAAAAATATCAATATCACAACGTTTTGCTTCAGCAAATAATTCTTTATGCCACTCCCAAGGCGTATACGCTTTTTGATATAAAGAGTGCAATGAAACATGTGATTGCCACGGATTATCGCTAGGTAAGCAGAAATCAGGTTTATCACTGTCAAGTGTGATTGTGTCTGCGGTATAGGTCTGTAACTTAATCGCATCAGCCCCCGATTTTTTGGCTTCTCTTATTATTTCCTTTGCTTTTTCTAAACTCCCACCATGGTTGGCCGACATTTCTGCAATAATGTAACAAGGACTAGTAGAGTCAATTTTTTTTCCATTAATTTTCATATTATTCTCTACCTTGTTGTTCATGTTTAAGAGAAATTAAAAGCCCCTCATTACGAATTACTTGAGCATTTATGGCTTTTATTTCAGGATGATCGTCTAAAAATTCTTTTATCTGTTTATAAGTCACATTGAGAGTATCATCATGCGCATCAGCTAGCGCATCTATAACTTGCCAATCTTCTTGTGTATCTAGAGTAAACCGATAATGACTATCATCAGTGTCATTAATCATTTCAATAACTTGATATTGCTGTTCTTTGTTTTCATAAAAATGCAAGGTGACATGCTCTAATTCAGAGGGTCTTAGTGTTTGTAACGCAAGCCCTTTTAGTGCGCTAGTTTCTACAACTTCACAGTCAACTCCTTCTGCAAACATTTCACTTAAAAAGCCATACTGAGCATGTTCATCAATTACCTTAAAACACAAGCGATCACAAATTTCAGCCTCCACAAAGGGTGTATCACCCGTAATTCGCATCACGAACTCACAAGGGTACTGCTCTGTCGCGAGCTGAAACCTTTGTAAAACGTTCTCTTCAGGCCCTCTAAAGTATTTAATCTTATGCTCTTTAGCAACAAGGCATAATTCATCGTTTTCTTGATTAGTCGATGTAAGTAAAACAATATCATCTATACAAGAAGCCTTTTTTAGCCGCTCAACAACATGAACGATCACAGGCCTACCATTTATCTCTTTAAGAACCTTGTTTGGTAGTCTTGAAGACCCCATACGAGCTTGTATGAATGCTATTACTTTAGCCATCTAATTTAACCTTTGAAAACCACTATGGCACACAGGTCCATCTATTAAGCTGGCAATATCTTGGTTACTATCAAGCGCATTTTGCAATAGCTTAAAAACGTCAGTGATAGCAGAAATATACTTTTCACAAACCTCTTCACTATGGGCAATAGAAAGATAAATCACATTACTGGCTAAAAAGCCTCTTTTAAGCATTTCCTGAGTAAACAAAGTTTTAAGTGCCAAGGCTTGATCCGTTGGAAAAATAAAAATTGGTACGCTATCAATGCCAATAATTTTTAAATCAAAGCCAGCTTTGCTAGAAGCATCTAATATTTGCCTTTTGAGTTTGTTACCAATTTCATTTAGTTTTTGAGGTACATCGTCACGCTTAAAAATTTCCAACGTTTTAAGCGCCGCGACAAAACCAACTCTTTCTGTCCAGTAAGAGCTACTAATAAAAGATTGCTGTGCAGCATCCATGACTTCTGAACGACCTATAATTGCCCCAATTGGGTGCCCGTTACCAAGCGCTTTACCTAATACACAAATATCTGGTTCTACCTCTGTTAAGAGGTGTGATGCACCTGTATTTAATCTAAATCCTGAAGAAATTTCGTCGAAAACAACCACTATATTATTTTCATGTGCAATTGCTTTAACTTCTTTTAAAAATTCAACATTTGGTTCACCGTGCCTGAATACTTCCATCATTACGACACCTAATCTGTCACGGTGCTTTTCTACTATAGCTTTAAAACCTTCAATATCACCATCCTTAAATGGAATAGCGGTATTGTGCAACTGCTTTGGCACACCTGCTGGTTTTAGTCCTGGTAAAAGTTGCTCATCTAAATTTTCACTATCACTAATATTTGTTGCTAAATACCAATCATGCCAACCGTGGTAACCGCAAAATGCGACAGTTTCTTTCTTACTAAAAGCGCGGGCAATTCGAATTGCTAACGTACAAGACTCTCCGCCAGTACGAGTGAAGCGAACAGCCCCTGACCAAGGATGCAAGTCAATCAATTGTCTTGCAAGCTCAACCTCTTCATAACAATTTAAACTACTCATTGAACCATCTTGAATAGCAGAAATAACAGCGTCATTAACCTCATCATTCGCATAACCAAGAGAACTTGTACCTATACCCATAATGGAAAAATCGTAGTAATGATTGTTGTCTAAATCCCAAACTTCACAACCTTTTGATTTTTTATAGTAAGCAGGCCATTGCTCCGGGAGAAACATTTCAGCGCGCTTTGATAATAGCTGATTACCTCCAGGGATAATTTTTTTTGCTTGTTGCCAAAGCTTTGCACCAGAGTTATTTTTTAAGGTCATGAAATACCCCTAGAAGAATATGATTAGATAATATCGATTTGTTTAGGAATATTATAGAGATAATAAATTCCCATATATAGGTTATCGGCAAGGTATCTACAAAATAAAGTGGTAATTTATGAAAGCGACCAACGCATGTAAATACCTTGATCTTTCTTATCAAAAGTACGAAAACCTAATTTCTCATAACTCTTGATCGCAGGAATATTGTTAGCATCAACACCTAAAATTATTTCACTAATAGAAAGCTGTTCCATCAAGCAGCGTGCAGTTGCAGTTATGACTTCAGCTGCAACTCCTTTACCTCGCCAAGACGGCTCACCGATTAGTATCCCCATTGTGGCTTGTCCACTTTTTTGGTCTATTGGCTCGTATTTAATATTACCGATATGATTGCCCTCAAAAAATATCCCCCAAAGAATACAATCAGAAGCCGTATTTTTTGAGTTTATATACTCTCTTAATGAGCTTATTGAGGAAGATGAGTAAGCAATATATTGCTTACTCATCTTGTCTTCAAACCAACTTAAGTAGCGTTCAGATGCATCTGATTCATTTAACAATCTCAAAGTGAAGCGGTTAGTAGAGATTGATGTATTCATTAAACTGAAGGCTTAGAGTAGTCGAAGCTATAGTCACTCAATACATTCCATCTTGTTCTGTATTGATTAGGAGCTTCAAGAATGAAGTCTTTCCACAGCTCCTTGGCTTCTTGATAATAAGGGATAATTTCTTTGTCATCACCGAAGTTGTAAAGTAATGAAATTAAAACCGAAGTTACATACAAAGATTCACCTTCTAAAAGAAGGTAAAGGTGAGTAAAGCGTGGGTGGTTTTTAAATGAGAATAAGTAACGCAGGCTTTTTAATAATTGCTGTAATGCATCTGATCGATTATTAATTTCAGAGTCTAAGATTTCAGCCATAACATTACATAATTGTTCAAACTCATTGAAGTCTAGGAACTCTTCTAGATTAATATTCTGCTCTAGTGATTTGAACGGTTCTGCTTTGATAAAATTTATAACCTCATGCTTACTGACGTTCGTAGACTCAATAAAGATGTCTTCTGATAATAATGGCATACTTCCTTTGATGGCAGTACCATCACTACAGTTATAGCAATTTAAACCTGTTCCTAACTTTGACTCTAAAAAGCGCTCCATTTGAACTTTACCGGTGTGCATAAAATGATCAGTAATGACTTCTCCACCGAAGTTACCTGGAACGACCAACTCTCCACCCATTTTTAATGGAGCATGAATCGTTTTACCTTCTCCAGAATAGTAATAACTCCCTTTTGAGTGGTGATGGTTAGGATCTTTATAGCCATTATCTGCACCAAAAAGATAAATGTTCTTAAATTCCATGCTGCCAAAAAAGCTTAACGCAGTGTTACCAACAAGCGGGTTACTAAATCCTATCGTTGTTGTTATGCGGTTATTTTTTAAATATTCAGTAATATGAAATAACGATGTACCAGCTTCGTTCCCTTTTAAAGCTACGCCACACCAACCAAAAAGGTCCAAAACACCTGGGTACATTACATTTAAAACAAGTAAGTTTATTTCTTGTCGAGTTTGTTCAGGCACAAATGCGACTAAAAAGTCCTCTGTTGCTTTTGTTCGTTCAAGAGCAACGTGAAAATCAGGGACAATGCCGTGATTTAGTAAAGAAGTGGTCGCTGAATTACATGCAACAACAATGACATCTTTTTGATATTTTTTTATCACCTCAATGTCTTTATCAAGAGAAGGCCCGTTCGCAACTATAAAGATAGGAAATTGATTAAAATCAGGTGATATTTTATTTTCTGGCTTTAATAAGTTAACAGGCTTGTGACTATTTTCAACGGTATGAGCAATACTTAACAAGGCATCATCAAAAAAGCCCCACCCCATAAAAAACTGATGAAAGTTTCCTTTAAATTCAGCTATGAGTCTATTAACAGCTTCTGAGGGATAATGTTGAAAGAAAAGTGCAGAGGCGACACTAAACGCACCTATCTGGTTTGCTCTATCATGTAACGCTTCGTACATTTCACTTTCTGAAACTCCAATGGCAAAGTAAAGAAAGCTACCAGAATCATCTACTTTTTTTAGAAATGACAGCCAATCAAATGTGAATAAACTGGCGAAAAAGTAATCTTCATTTGGCTCAAAAATACTGATGTAATCGGCAACAAAGTCGTCAAAAAAATGATTAAGGTAGTAGCCTAAACCAACACCAAATATGATCGCACTCGGTATGCGCTCATCAATTCTCTTGTTATCTTCTAAGTTACGACTAGCCTCGTTGTAAACTCGACCAATAGACTTCATTAAATCAATATGAACAAAATTAGTTTCGTTTTTCAAAAACTCAACACGACTATGATCAACTTTACCTACAATTGGATTGAGGAACATTTGCTCAATCTGTGATTTAGATTGCGCTAGAGGATCTTCTCCATATAACGGAACGCCAGTGTCATAATCAACAAAGTTAGCAGTACCGTTCTCATTAAGGAATAATTTAAATTTATCCGATGGCTGGTGAGATAAAAACTTTTCAGCTATCTCAGGAAAGTACTTTTGAAAAGCTTTGATATTAGTTTCAAAACGCTCATTAGCCTGCTCAGCAAAAAGTGATTCTTGTCTATCTTTATTAGAAATATTTTCTAACTGTGCTTCGATTTCTTCAATTTGCTGCTGTTGAGATAGTTCAGACATTTTGGTATTTCTTCAAGTTTTTTTGATTTTTTTGATACTGAGCTAATTGCTCAAAAGTTGATTGCTTTAACTCTGAAACCTGATTTATTAGCGCTTGATGTTTATCTACGATGCTTTGCAGTTGTGTAGAATCTTCAAATTGACCATGTTCAATAGACTTTTTAAATTGTATTTTAATTTCTTCATCTATTTTTAATAGCTTTTCAAAGTCGCCCATATCAATTGCAGTAGTAAACTCAGAAAACAGCTTATCGAAATTAGCCAACATTGGCATCAACACCGTTTTCGTTCAGGGTTTGTTCTCTAATATCGTGCGGAATAGCATCCCAAGCTGATTTGATCTCTTTCAGTAGGTTTGACACTTCAGTGACTATTTCAGGATCATTCTTGATACTAGCATCTAAAAGTCTATCAATCATATATGAATACAATGCGTAAAGATTTTCAGTTACTTCACCACCGACATCAAAATCTAGACAACCTCTCAACGCTTCAAGTATGGCAGAGGCCTTTGATAAATGTTCACTTTTAGCTTCAAAGTGTTTTTTTTCTATGGCTACTTTTGCATGAACCATTTTTTCTATTGCACCTGCCATAAGCATTTGAATAATCTCATAGCGGTCCGCACCTGCTACGCGAGTTTTTAGTGCTTCTTTTTGATAATTTTTTACTTTTGCGTTGTACATAAATCACCTAATAATAATCTTAACTGCTTTCAAACTATGAATTAGACTTAGTGAACCCAGGTAAACTTGATAGCTGTGCACTTAAATAAGTTTGTGTTGACTGCATTTGTGCCAACAAAACATCTAAACCTGAATACTGCTGTCTTAATCGTGTTTCAAGCTCTTCCATCCTATACTGATGATTTATAACATCATCTTCTAATTCATCTAGTTGACCGTTGAGGCTTTCTTCACGTTGTTTGATTATGCCGTCTGAATCTACATAGTTATCAAGCAGTGTTTCAAATTGTTTCGCAATACCATTTTCACCTGCAAAAGCTTTGCCAATATTATCAAAATTGTCATCCATCGCCTCATTCAAACTTCTTACCAGTGATGATTTTTCTAGATAACCTTCTTTATTAACGCCTAAACCAATATCAAAAATGCTTGTAAAAGGCCCTGCGTCAGTAAGGTTAGTTGATAGTGTATTGACGAGCTGTGAGCTTAATGAGCGTATTGTTGCATCACTATTTAATGGCTTTCCAACTCGTGATTGAAACCCAAGTTGGCCTACAACATTATTATAGTTAGCAATAAGTTCATCAACTAGCTTAGTAATACTCTCTCTATCATACTCAACAGACAGTTTTGCAGTTTCACCGTCAACACTCTGACGTTTAGCTGTAATAGTCATATCTTGTACGGCATCTTTAAACGTATTTGTATCGTTGGTGATTTCGATTCCATCAACTTTAATAACAGCATCTTTGGCTTCGTTACCAGTAGCAATCGCTATACCTCCAGCCCCTCCGCCATTAGCCACCGTAGAGACATTATCAAGTTCAGCATTATCATTAGAAATAACAAGATCATTCCCTGTACCAGTTACATTAGAGGTGAAAACTAATTTAGACTCTGACCCTGTATTGATAATGTTCGCAGTCACACCAAAGTTACTGTTTGATTCATTTATTGCGTCACGCAAATCAGCTAATGTCGCACCAGCATCAAGAGTGATATCAAAGCTTTTGTCACCTGCAGCAAACGACAATGTACCGCCAGAAGCAGTGACAACATCATCTGTTGAAGAAAATAAACCATCATTAGAGGTCGCGCGACTACCCTGCGCAAGTTCAATTACCTCGATGTTAAAATCACCTGGTGTAATATCAGAAGTAGGTGTAACAGAGATGAGATCTCCATCGTCACTTGTTGGTTGCTTTATGTTTGCGATACGTTTATCAAAGTTGTCGGGATCGGCCAATTTCTCGATAGTATCTTGCAGCTTCGATAGAGCAGACTTAACCTCCCCAAGTGCTGAAAGCTCAACCTGAAGAGACTCTTCTTTCTTCACAAAAGCATTCATTTTAGGAGTATTTTCAGCCGAGATAGTTGCCGAGATGATACTCTCAAGATCTAGGCCTGATCCGATACCTGCTGATGTAATTAATGGCATATGTAATACTCCTAATAAAACTGGCGTTTAAACTGAACTATCTACCAGTAAGCCTTTGTTAGTTAATTTATCGGCAAACTCATCCAAAGCTTTAGCTACTTCTCGAAACTCCTTGGTCGGAATCTCTCTAATTATTTCGTTACTTTCTTTATCAAACACTTTGATAACTGGAGGATCGCCAAGCTCGTCAAATTCAAATACTAAATTTGTAGCGGTAACTGGAATGTACTCATTTAACTTTTCTAGATTTTCCTTTACCTCAGCAATTAAATCACGTTTATCTTGCTGGTCTTTTTTCGCAACGTCTTGAACGTCTACAGGCTCACGTCCAGCAAGTTCTGTGCCTTTATTTTTTTTTGCATCGTCAAGTTCTGCTTTAAGTAAGCTTGGTGCTGAAGCAGCTATATTATCAGGTGCCTTTTTAAGCGAGTTAACTTCAATCATCGCATCAATCTCCTATAACAACTAAGTTAAGTATAGCCACTGTGCTAAAACTTTCCTTAGCACAGTGGAGATCAACTAACTTATTAACCCAGAAGCGATAAAGCTACTTGTGGACGTTGATTTGCTTGACTCAAGATTGAGCTACTTGCTTGTTGTAAGATTTGCATCTTAGTTAAGTTAGCTGTCTCAGTGGCAAAGTCTGTATCTTGGATACGCGAACGTGCAGCAGATAAGTTCTCAGCTATATTAGACTGATTTCGAATCGTTGATTGGAATCGGTTTTGAACTGCACCTAGCTCAGCGCGTTTTTTATCTACCACTGCGATTAATGAATCCATACCCGCTAATGTTACCTGCGCATTTACCTGGCTAGATACACTTATAGCTGTTGCGATATAAGCTGCAGCAAATGTGTCTGTCGTTAATGCTGCACCACCGATGTCTGACGCACCTTCAGCAAGGCCAGACAAACGATCACCTGTAACTGCACTTGCGATACCGGCAATACCAGATAAAGTGAAGCCACCATTCGCCGAAAGAGAACCAGTTGTAGAACCACCAACGTTTTGCATACTAAAGCTAATAGTTTGAACAGCATCAGCACCGACTTGGAAATTCGCATCATAAGAGCCATCTAATAAATTTTGGCCACCAAAGGTAGTATCTTCAGCAACACGATTTACCTCAGACATTAGTGAACGAATTTCTTCTTGAAGAGCTAAACGATCTTCATCAGTGTTTGAACCATTTGATGCTTGTTGAGCTAGTGTGCGAACACGTTGAAACATTGACGTTACTTCGTCAAGCGCACCTTCAGCTGTTTGTGCCAGTGAAATACCGTCGTTAGCATTTCGGTTACCTTGATTTAAACCATTAACTTGGCCTGTTAAACGATTAGAAATTTGCATACCAGCCGCATCATCCTTTGCGCTATTGATCCGCAAACCAGATGAAAGACGTTGGAACGAGGTGTCTAAAGAGTTGCCAGATTTCATTAACTGGCGCTGTGCGTTCAAAGAACTCACATTAGTATTTACATAGATAGCCATAATAGCCTCCGCTTTATCATTTTATAGCTAAATAGCGGGATACCCCTACCCTGCTATTTAACCGACTTAGAGTCCTAGATTGATAGTTCTCTAAATCAGTTATCGTCTGATAAAGCGAAAGCTTTAGCTTTATTTGTAAAATTTTTAACTATTTTTTAAATTTTAACCTTGTAGCAAGCTTAAGGCAGCCTGAGGTCGTTGATTTGCTTGACCTAAAATTGTTTGACTTGCTTGCTGTAAAATTTGATTTTTAGTCAATTGCGCTGTTTCAGCGGCAAAATCAGCATCTTTAATTCGTGATTTTGCTGCCGATAAATTTTCTGAAATATTTGCTTGGTTACGAATAGTTGATTGAAAACGGTTTTGCACCGCACCCAGCTCTGCTCGCTTTTTATCTACTACGGCGATTAAAGCATCCATTCCTGCAAAAACTAACTGCGCATTTACTTGAGTTGAAACTGAAACAGAAGAGGCTCTAAACACTGCATCAAATGTATCAGTTGCCAACGCCGCACCACCAATATCTGAAGCACCTTCGGCTAGACCTGAAAGCTGCTGACCACCAACGGCACTTGCTATACCTGCAATTCCTGAAAGAGTGAAACCACCATCTGCAGATAAACTATTAACAGCTGCCGTACCACCCACATTTTGCATACTAAACCCGATTGTTTGTACTGCATCTGCGCCTATTTGGAAACTAGCAGAGTAACTACCATCAAGTAGGTTTTGACCACCAAACGTAGTATCAGTCGCAATACGATTAACTTCGTCCGATAACTGTCGAATTTCTTCTTGGATAGCTAAGCGATCTTCGTCTGTATTTGAACCATTCGCAGCTTGCTGCGCTAAAGTTCGGATTCGTTGGAACGTAGATGTGATCTCATCCATCGCGCCCTCAGCTGTCTGAGCAAGTGAAATACCATCGTTCGCGTTACGGTTACCTTGATTCAAACCTAGAATTTGTGACTGTAAGCGGTCAGAGATTTGCAAACCAGCAGCATCATCAGCCGCACTGTTAATGCGAAGACCTGATGAAAGACGTTTAAAAGAGGTATCAAGATCTGTACCTGTTCTATCCAACTGTCTTTGTGCGTTTAATGCACTAACATTAGTATTTACATATAAAGCCATAATAAACTCTCTTCTTTTCTGTCAAAGTTAAGTCACTTTAAAAGTGAATTTGACAAAGTGACTTGTTACAGCGGCAAACCTGAGTCGCCTGGGGCAAAAAACTGCCACTTTGCGGATTAATTAGTTAACTTGAAAAGATAAGAGCAATTAGTAGGCCAACTATTCAAAAAAATAATGAAAAAGGCTCCATTTGGAGCCTTTTTAAGAGATAAGTTTAAGAGTGGGTTCAGTTAACACAAATTATGGCATAATTTGTGCTTTGTATTTTATGTTCTTACAAATGTTAGAACACTACTGTCAGGATTTTGAGCGCCTCCGCTTTATAATCCTAATCTAGCGCCTTTGTTAATACCCCATTAGACAAAGGCGCTTTTCTTTTAAGTCAAAGTTTTGACTTCACTTTAACTCAAACTTTCAACTATTAACCTAGTAAGCTTAATGCCGCTTGAGGACGTTGATTCGCTTGGCTTAAGATTGTTTGGCTAGCTTGTTGTAAGATCTGCATCTTAGTTAAGTTAGCAGTTTCTTGAGCAAAGTCTGTATCTTTAATACGCGATTTCGCAGCACTTAAGTTTTCAGAGATATTAGATTGGTTACGAATCGTAGATTGGAAACGATTTTGTACCGCACCAAGCTCTGCTCGTTTCTTATCTACTACCGCAATAAGTGCATCCATACCTGCTAATGTAACCTGCGCATTTACTTGGCTTGACACACTAATCGCTGTTGCGATGTATGTAGCAGCAAACGTATCAGTTGCTAATGCTGCGCCACCGATATCAGATGCACCTTCGGCTAAGCCTGATAGACGGTCACCTGTAACAGCACTTGCGATACCTGCGATACCTGACAATGTAAAACCACCGTTAGCAGACATAGAACCTGTAGCTGAACCGCCAACATTTTGCATACTAAAGCCGATTGTTTGTACAGCGTCAGCACCTACTTGGAACTCAGCGTCATATGAGCCATCTAATAAATTTTGACCACCAAATGTTGTATCTTCTGCAACACGGTTTACCTCAGACATTAATGAGCGAATTTCTTCTTGAATCGCCAAACGGTCTTCATCTGTGTTAGATCCATTCGCTGCTTGTTGAGATAGTGTACGTACACGTTGAAACATTGCTGTTACTTCATCAAGAGCACCTTCAGCAGTTTGTGCTAAAGAGATACCATCATTTGCGTTACGGTTACCTTGGTTAAGGCCGTTAATTTGTGATGTTAAACGGTCTGAAATTTGTAGACCAGCCGCATCGTCAGCTGCGCTGTTGATACGGAAACCTGATGATAAACGCTTAAATGAAGTATCTAGTGAGTTACCAGAATTCATTAATTGTCTTTGTGCGTTTAATGAACTAACATTTGTATTTACATAAAGTGCCATGATATTTCTCCCGAAGTAAACTTATCATTTACTCTCAAACTTACTCTAATTAAGCCGTAGCGGTTATTTGCTACGTTGCTTGGTTAATTAAGTTATCGGTCCGGTAAAAAAATCCTTTAGCGAATTTTTAAACAAATTTTAAAATTTTATTTAATACACTGTATTTAAAAGAGAAATATCTTATTTTTTTAACTAAACATCGCTTCTGGTTACTTTAAAAGCCGCTATCACGATGTTTTGCTAAAGATATAAATACTAAAAAGAAAGCACTAAAAGCACTTTTAAAGTGTGAATCTTAAGGAAGGTTTTGTAGGTTAAGCTCAAAAAATGAGCTTAACCTTTATAAGTTATAAGTAATCAAATAATGAGAGGTTTGCCAAACGGCCAAATGTTGCCTGTGCAGCTTGCAATGATGTTTCCTGTTTGGTGAGTTCAGTAATCGCTTCAGCCATATCAAGCTCCACCAATTCAGATTTAGCTGCTTTGTTACTCACGTCTAAATCACTATTAGACTGCTCAATTTTCTTGGCGGTATTTAAACGCCCTCCTAATCCAGCCTGAACTAATGAAACTTTATTTTTGGCATTATCGAGTTGTACAATGGCATCAGCCAAAACTTGTTCAAACTCATTCTGAGTCAAATTTGGGTTTGTCAATCCAGCAATAAGATCATCCATTGTATTGAGCGCATTCTCTTTTTGCGGCGCTTCAAGATCTACATCAATTTGCCCATTAGCAAGTGGTACAACTGATATTTCCATGCCTTGATATGCAATTTTACCATCTTCAAAGCTGCCACTATCAATTGTTACACCCGCTTGTTGTACCACATAAGTATTCGGTGTGCCTGTGGTGGTAATAAAACTTAGTGTATTGGCATTAGCCGCTGCGGCAGGATCGGCATTGTAATTAGCCTGATGGAATTTATCGAAATCAGCTTGCTCAGTAACATAAATTTTTGAGCTTGTAATCCCGCCGGAAACGGTACCGTCGTTCGAGGCCACATTTAAACGCGCGTCAACCTTCTCGAATGTATCAAAACCATTGTCACTTGATTTAATCTCTACGCCTTCAGCTACTTTGATTTTGTGTTGCCCCTGATCGCCACCATATTCATAGCGACCAGACGTACTATTGTAGCTATAAGACGGAGTATTATCTTGGTAACCCGAAAAGATAAACTTTCCATCTTCGGTTTTTGCGTTCATTAAATCCAGCATTGTACTTTGCAGCGCTTTAATTTCTTCTGCAATTCCTTCACGGTCAATATCTGTATAGGCACCATTACCTGCTTGAATTGTCAGCGTATACGCAGACTCTAATGCGCCTTTGATATTTTTTAATACACTTTCTTCGGTTGTTAATCGGCTATTCAACATAGTAATGTTTTTACTAAATTGCTCTTGCCCTTGAATGCGATCTGTATAAAGCAATGCGCGAGCTGTGGCTGATGGATCGTCAGCAGCTGTTAATACACGCTTTTGGGTATTAACCTGCTCTTGTGCTTTATTTACGTTTTGCTGTGAGTTAAGAATAGAGTTAAGGTTATTCTTATACATCATGTTATTTGAAATACGCATAATTACCTCGCCGCACTTAATAAGGTGTCAAAAATAGTACGTGCTGTTGCAAGTACTTGCGCTGATGCAGCATATGATTGTTGAAAGCGCAGCAGATTTGCAGCTTCTTCATCAAGGTTTACCCCTGATAGCGATTCATACCAAGCCTCTGACTGATCAGCCAGTGCTGTAAATGCCGCACCGTTAGTTTGGGCTTGACTAGTCACTACACCAATGTCAGTAACTAACCCAGAATACGCCTGATTAAATGTTTGATGATTATCAGCAGTACTACTAGCAACAACATTTTGACGTACTAGTTCACCATTTTGTAAATCAGCCAATTGCAAGCCATTACGGTTATCATCAAAGCCACCGGTATTGAACTCAACGGTAAAAGTGTCTCCTGTGGCAGGTGAACCTTCAATGTTAAAGTCAAACCCATAGGTATCATAAGGCGCGCCAGCTTGGGCAAGAATATTTTCAGCTGGTGGTGTAATAGTAAAGGTCGATGTACCGTTCCCGTCCGTAATTTGATATTCGTTAGCATTTGCCGTTTTCACTAATGTAATATCGCCATTAGCCAAGCTAGGAGGTGGCCCCACGGTAATACCCGTTGAGTTATCAATATCTGAAACTGTACCAGCAGAAATACTTGCATCACTGGTGTTATTAATATCAGTAGCAGTACGAATAGGTGATGCTAACGCTAAATCTTCAGGGCGCTCAGTGGCAAGCTCTAAAGTCGTTGCTGCTTGTGAATTTAGCTTAACCATAAATTGGTCACCCGTATTCGCAGTACCTGATACATTAAGCTGTAAACCAAATGAGTCACTTCCTGCAGGTGTAATTGTTGAAGAATCAATGACCCCCCCCACGATATTTGCTGTAGCAGGACTACCTAGCGGCTCACCTTTATTATCAATAGGCTGGATTTCAACTGTTGAAGCACTCGTATAAGTTACAACAAAATCACTTGCTGGCAATTCGCTGCCTTTACCTGGCTCAACCGTTGCCGTCATTGTTGATGTGCCCGTATTAGCTTGATAGCCAAACACATCTACCGTTGGAATAGCAAAGATATCACCGCCAATTTCACCATTGGCGTTCATACCTAGGCTATTTTGCTGATTAAAGGCATCGGCTAACGCTAAGCCCATTTGACCAAGTTGATTTTGCGCTGGCACTAAAATATCGTCACGAAATGCCAGTAAGCCACCAATTTTGCCTTTCAATTTACTTACATCAACATCAAGCGGCACGGCTTTGCCACCGTTTACATCAAGTTTTAATTCTTTAAAGTTCGGATCAGGGTCGCCACTGAATGAAAACAGGTTAAATGTGCCACTTTGCATGACAAGTGCTTGACCTGAGCCTAAATAAACTTGTTTTTCGCCGTTGTTGCCATCGAGTGTTTCGATATCAATCAGCTCAGATAAGTCACGAATTGCTTTATCACGTTCATTATATAAACCACTTGATACTGACTCACGATCAGTGCCATGAACAGATGCAATCTTGGTATTTAGTTCGCTGATGCTTTGAATTAAGTTATTTGCTTCATCAGAGAAGATTTCTAGCTGCTCATTTACCACGGCTTTTTGGTCAACCACAATGCTCGACAATCTGTCCATTTGATCAATTAAGTTTTGTGCATCCGTCATGACCAGTGAACGAGCTACTGTTGACGACGGTTGATTTAAGCTTTCTTGTACGTTGTTAAAAAACGAGTTGATACTGGTTGATAAGCTGTTTGACTCTTCAGAAAACAAGCTATCTACTCGGCTTGCTTCAGTTACAAACTGATCAAAGAATGCCTTATTAGAGGTATCTCTATTTAATTGCTTTTGTGCAAATTCATTCAGTAAGCGATACGTTTCACCACGACCCACTTGATTATCGATCATGGTTGTGAACTCAGTACGCTCACGCACATAGCCCTCGGTATTAACGTTGGCGATGTTTTTACTGGTGGTTTGTAAAAGCTCAGAGTTAGCTCTTACACCGGCATTTGCTATGTCATATAAGCTAAATGACATGAGGGTCTACTCCTTAACGTACCAATGAAGCAGCAACGCTTTGAAGCTCAACGCGCTTCAATACCTGCTTAATTTTATCGGCATAATTTGGATCAGTTGCATAGCCTGCTTTTTGTAACGAATCTAAAAAGGCTGCAGGCTCTGCGGTATTATTAAGTGCTTCTTGATAACGTGGATTTTCATTTAAGAAATCCACAAAGTCGTTCACACTGTCTTTAATCGATTGATAAGAGCGAAAACTTGCTTGCTTTTTAACTGGCACGCCTTGTTCAAATTCAAGCGTGACTTTGCTTGCTTTATCGCCTTGCCAGCTCCTATCCGATTTAATGTTGAATAAGTTGTTACTACTGGTGCCATCAGCTTTACTGATGATGTGTTTACCCCACCCAGTCTCAAGCGCCGCTTGAGCAACCATTACAGCAGGGTTTAAACCAATTTTTTCAGCCGCATTTTTAGCGTGCTCCCAAACAGAGCTAATGAAAGACTCTGCATCTTCAAAGCGGTTTTCTGTTTGCTCGTTCGCAGCTGTATCTGCAACAGCTTTTGGCTCAGCTTTAATCTTGTGACTGTCGCTCGTTGCACCGGTTGCGCGCTTATCACTGTCGAACTCAGCCGTCGTTCTAAGCACAGAACCTGGAGTAAACTGTTTACCATCTGGCGAGAGTTGTTGAACAATTAAGTCAGCTAGACCCAGCGAGCCGTTTGATGAAAGTTCAACCGATAACTGTTGGTCATGCATCTCTTCAAAAAACTTAACGCCGCTTGAATTAAATGGGCTATCTTTATCTTCAAACGCTTCATTTGCTTTACGCATGCTTTTCAGCAGCATTTGAGTGAAGATAGATTCAAATTGTGCCGCCGCTTTTTTCAGCGCCTCTTTTGACGCATCGCTAGAGGCATCACTTTTTAGAGCACTTTGACGTAACGAGTCTAAGTTGCCTAAATCAAAAAAGTTTTGCTTGTCGAGATGATTAGTATCCATCAGCTTTTTGACACAATAGTTAATAATGAAAATTAAAATGCAAAAATTGCGCCAATAAAAAGCTTTATAAATGAGTAGCTAATAACTGATACAGGAATGGAGTAACTTCAGGGCCAAGATTTTGGCTGATGTTTATACACTGAAGGATTAAAGGTTATAGAAACAAAAAACGCGCTCGAAAGCGCGTTTTAATTTAAATGATAACCAGTTGCCCGTTTATCGCCCCCGCTTCTTTTAAAGCTTCAAGGATTGCCATTAAATCACCCGGTGCGGCCCCGACCTCATTGATTGCGCGTACGAGATCATCAAGATTAACACCTGGATTAAATACAAAAGCACGTGAATCATCTTCGTTCACATCAATAATACTTTGATTGGTAACGGTAGTTTCACCATCACTTAAAGCATTTGGCTGTGACACATTTTGCTGCTCAGCAATCGTAACCGTTAAACCACCATGAGTTATTGCCGCAGGCTGTAGCTTCACGTTTTTGCCAATCACAATTGTACCAGTGCGGGAGTTAACAATAATTTTTGCTGCTGTGTCTGCAGGCTTAAACTCTAAGTTTTCAAGGGTAGATAAATACGCAACACGTTGAGATGCATCACGCGGTGCTAACACTCGCACTGACGCTGCATCAATTGCCTGAGCACTGTCAGGCCCCACCAAATCATTAATCGTTTGCTCTAGGCGTTTTGCTGTTGTGAAATCTGGGCGATTTAAATTAAAGGTAATATAGTCACCTTGCATAAACGGGCTCTTAATAGCACGCTCTACAATGGCACCGTTTGGAATACGACCAACAGTGGGTGTATTAATAATTACACGGCTACCATCAGCCCCTTCCGCACCTAAACCACCTACAACTAAGCTACCTTGTGCAATCGCATAGGTATTGCCATCAACCCCTTTTAAAAAGGTTTGTAATAAGGTACCACCACGTAAACTACCCGCACTACCAATAGACGAAACCGTAATATCAATGGTTTGACCCGGTTTTCTAAATGCCGGTAACTCTGCATGCACAGCCACAGCGGCAACATTTTTGATTTTAGGTTTTAAGCTATCTGGTAAGGTGATACCAAAACCATTTAACATGGCTTTAAAGCTTTGTTGAGTAAATCGGCTTTGTTCACCTGTGCCAGGCAAACCGACAACCAAACCATACCCCACTAATTGGTTAGAGCGTACGCCCTCAACCATAGATACATCTTTGACTCGCTCAGCCTGTGCAGAAAACTGCAGGCTAATTAAGCAAAGAGCGATGATGTATTTAAACCCATTCATGACTTTATTCCTCTAAAATGGGAAAAGCGAACTACTAAAGAAACGAGACAGCCAACCTGCACTTTGCGTTTCTTGAATTTGCCCTTTACCTGAGTATTGAATTCGCGCATTAGCAATACGATTGGAAGTTACCGTGTTATCTGCTTGCACATCTTCAGGACGAACTAAACCTTCTAGGCGAATAAATTCTTCACCAGTATTCAAAGTGAGCCATTTTTCACCACGAATAACCAAGTTCCCATTCGGTAAAACACGCATCACATTGACAGAAATATCACCAAATAAGCTATTTGATTGGTTAGACTTTGAATCGCCTTTAAACGATGCCCCTGAGCCAATACCAAACTGAATGCTGTCGCCACCAATGTTAACCGGGTTTCCGCCAAGCCCAATAACAGGGTCTAAACTAGCATCTGTTTCTTTGTCGGTTTCAGTTTTTGCCGCTTTAGTTGCTTGGGTAGACTCTTGCAATTTAACAGTGATGATATCGCCGGCGCGTAATGCCTTTTTATCTGAGTACAAGTCATTTGCCGAATAACTATCAAACAACGAACCTGTTGGTACCACTTGTTCAGTACTTGGTTCCGGATACATAGGCGCATAGTAAGGGTCATCCTGAACCACATGATGATTTTGCGTTGTCATACAACCACCCAGCATCAATGCTGCTGATGTGACTAAGATAATATTACGCATGCTGCCTCCTACCCATTAAAGTTGCTGATTGATGTAACTAAGCATTTCATCAACCGCTGAAATCACTTTTGAATTCATTTCATAAATTCGTTGCGTTTCAATCAAGTTAACAAGCTCTTCCGTTACATTCACGTTAGAGGTTTCAAGGGAACCTTGAACCACAGTGCCTAAACCATCGATACCAGGATTACCTTGCACAGGTGCGCCACTCACAGCGGTTTCTGTGTATAAGTTTTGCCCCATAGGCTCAAGACCCGATGGATTAATAAAATCACTAATGGTGAGCTGACCGATGACCACGTTCTCTGCTTGACCTGAAATACGCACTGACACTTCACCGTCTTGTGAAACAGTAATTGATTGTGCATCGTCTGGTACGTTCATTTCTGGCTGTAATGGAAAACCCGCGCCGGAAGTTACAATGCGACCATCTTCGTCAGTCGTGAATTGACCATTACGTGAATAGGCAATATTGCCATCTGGTAATTGCACTTCAAAAAAACCTGGGCCTGAGATCATCCAGTCCAATGAATTTTCAGTGGTAAGCATATTACCTTGTGAAAAGTTCTTTTGGTTAGCAACCACTTTGGCACCGGCACCAAGCATTAAGCCTGACGGCATTTCAGTGTCTTGCGACGAGCGGCCACCTGGCTGGTTAATGTTTTGATATAGTAAATCTTCAAATACGGCGCGGCTTTTTTTGTAGCCTACCGTGCTGGCATTCGCGAGATTATTTGAGATCACCGAAATATCGGTTTGCTGGGCGTCAAGCCCGGTTTTACTGATCCATAATGCAGGATTCATAACTCTACCCTCTCAGTCATCTTAAACAATGCGTAACAGCTGATCTTGACGCTCATCGAGCTCTTCGGCTGTTTTCATCAATTTAACTTGTAATTCAAATTGGCGTTGATTGCTGATCATATCGACCATTTCATGCACTGGGTTTACGTTCGACATTTCAAGCGTTCCCGACAATACTTTTACGTTTGGTGAAATGTCACAAAAACCACAAAGGTCATTGACCAACATGTCTTCTTTTGGTCGAAATAAACCGTCATTGCCTTTTTCAAGCTGAGTGTTATCAGCCTCAATCACTTTTAAGCGATCAACCACTTCCAAAAAGTTAGCAGGCGCACCTTGCGGGCGAACCTGAATAGCGCCATCTTCACTAAACTCAACTTTTTCAATAGGCAATGGCAAAATGATTGGACCACCTTCGCCAATTACTTGACGGCCATGGCTCGTGATCAATGCGCCATCTGGAGTAATGTTTAATGTGCCAGTTTTGGTGTACGCCTCATTGCCGGATGCATCTTGTACGCTCAACCAACCACGGTCGCTCATCGCGATATCAAGCTCACGGCCAGTTTCAACAAAACCACCCGATTCCATATTAGATCCTGGGCGTTCTTGCATTGCAAACACCCTAGATGGCAGACCTTCACCAAAGGCTTGCATAGAGCGAGCTTGTGCAAAATCAGCTTTAAAGCCAGTGGTGTTAGCATTAGCAAGATTGTTGGCCTTGAGCTCAAGACCTCGCAAACTTTGCTTAGCACCCGACATGGCAATGTAGACCATTTTGTCCATAACATTGACTCACTAAAAATACGATAATTAAGAAATGCAATAAAAGTGCCAAAGTAAAATTGACGCTAAAATAGAAGAGAAAAATGAATAGTAAGAATGAAAAAAGGCTGCCAATAGAGGAAGCAGCCTTCGTGTCGGATTAAGCTTAGAACCGTTAAGATTAACGGATCTGTAGGATGTTTTGTTGTAGTGTTGAGTTAACCTCAAGCGCACGTGAATTTGCTTGGAAGTTACGCTGAGCACTAATTAAGTCAACAAGTTCATTGGTTAAGTTAACGTTTGATTGCTCAAGCGCTGATGAGTTAATTGAACCTAGAGTACCTGAACCTGGTTCACCCGCAATCGGCTCACCTGACGTTAAACTCTTCTTCCAAGATGTATCACCAACTTGTTGCAAGCCCTGTGAATTAGAGAAGCGCACCATAGCAACTTGACCTAGGAACGACGTATCTCCATTACTGTATGACGCAACAATTTTACCGTCAGAACCGATATCAATTCCTGATAGACGACCTACAGTCGCACCATCTTGCTCTAATGCTTTTACTTCAAAGTTACTTGCGTATTGAGTTGGAACTTTATTTGCTGTTGCCGCTTCATCACGCCAGTTAATAGTCACATCATCAGGGAAACTTGCACCATTCGAAAGTAAATCAGAAAGGCCTGTCGCAGCACCTAAACCACTCGGTAACGTTAATGGATTAAATGTTGTATCAGTATTCGCTGTACCATCTGTACTTTGTGGTAAGCCACTGGCATCAAACTGAAAAGTTGATAATGGTGTATAAGGTGTTGTGGTTTGCTCAACACCTGTTGCATCAAATGGCTTTTCATCTAATGTAGCGTATACTTCCCACTCATTTTCATTACCAGTCACTGTAGAATCAGTTTTCACAAAGAAGAACTGTAGAATATGCGGTTCACCTAATGAGTCATACACCGTTGTCGATGTAGAGCTGTTATAAGTTGCACTTGTTTCTGGATCGAATGGTGTCACAGTTGGCGCAGAGGCACGTGAATCAAGGTTAAATGACGAATAGACATTAGTGGTTGCACGTGGTGAACCTGATGCATCTGGAATTTGTAGCGCAGAAGATGTACTTAAGCTTACAGAGGTTGTGTCACCGGTTGCTTCATCAACAGGGAAACCTTGTAAGTAATTACCGCTCGCATCCACAATAAAGTTATCTTTATTAAGTTTGAACGCACCAGCACGCGTGTAAGTAAAGTCTTGTGCACCTAAGTCATTCGCCATTGCGAAATAACCTTCACCAGTAATTGCTAAATCAAGTGAGTTATTTGTGAAAGAGAGTGAACCTTGGTGGAATTGTTGTGCCACCATTGTTGTTCTTACACCGTCACCATTTTTTGTTTTACCAGAACTAAATACTGATGATGCGTATACATCAGCGAACTCTGCACGAGACTCTTTAAAGCCCGTAGTGTTAACGTTAGCAATATTATTTGCTGTTACGTCTAAATCTTTTTGTGCGGCTGCTAAGCCTGTTAATGCAATATTGAAGCTCATAACTCACCTCTAACCTATCTCTTAGCCTAAGCTAACCCAAACCTTTTATACTTATGCGATTTCAGCTATATCAGTTAGCCTAACCGCACCCTCTTTTGTATTTACGATAATGCCGCTTGCGCCATTAATATTGACACTTTCAATATTCTTAAAGGTCGCCATAGGCATACTGCTGTAGTCTCCATTTACAAAGCCTTCAGCACTGATGTCATACTGGCCTTCAGGGAGCACATTGCCATCGTTATCTTTACCATCCCACTCAAAACGCAGTGCGCCCGCAGACTGAGAACCTAATTCAATGGTTCGTACTAACTGACCTGAAGAATCTGTTATTCTTAGCGTTAAAGATTCAACGGCTGTCTCAGCAACCACCGACCCTTTAGCAAGGTTTTCACCGTCAAAGTCAATGGTGTCAGACTCTAATAACGCTTGCTTACCAACCAAAGTGGAAGCCTGTAACGCAGAATTTGATGTCATTGATGCAGTCAGTGAGTCAAACTTCTCGTTTAAGTTTGAAATACCTTCAGCCATAGTAAAGTTCGTCATCTGCGCGATCATTTGATCGTTATCAGCAGGGTTACTCGGATCCTGGAACGACAACTGCTGTGTTAACAACGAAAAGAAATCTTCCTGAGAAAGTGTGTTGTTGTCTTCCTCAGTTGTTTGCGTATTGCTTTGATTCCAACGCAAGCTATCCATATAGGATGATGATGCAGAGCTGATGTCGTTACTCATAACTTATCCTCGATTACCGTTGTCCTAACAACAGTGTTTTACTTAACATTTGCTTAGCTGCATCAGCAACTTGCACATTTGTTTGGTAAGAGCGAGAGGCAGAAATCATATTTGCCATTTCTTCTACAACATTAACGTTAGGTTTGTAGATATAACCATTTTCATCCGCACTTGGGTGATTCGGGTTATATTCAATTTGTAGCGGCTTATCGCTCTCTACAATACCTAAAACTTTAACGCCTACAGAAGAGCCCTGAGGATTGCTTTGCGATGCTGACGCTTTGGTCAACTCTGCAGCAAAAACAGGATGGCGCGCTCGGTATGTCTGGTCTTGGCTAGAGCTAATCGTGTTTGCATTCGAAATATTACTCGCTGTGGTATTTAAGCGCACATTTTGTGCACTCATACCCGTGCCTGAAATATCAAAAACATTATATAAACTCATGATTAAGCTCCTTGACTACCGAGGGCTTTTTTAAGGCCTTTAATTTTACTACTCATAAATTGCAGGCTTGCCTGATACTCTAATGAGTTCTGTACATACAAGTTTCGTTCCACTTGTATATCTACAGAGTTACCATCGCCTGTATCTGCTTGATTTGGCGTACGAAACATTTCTGCACCGCCAACAAAACGGCTGCCTCCGGCAATATGTTTAGCATCGGTTCTTACCATGCTATTGCCGCCTTGTTGGTTGCTTTTTGCCGCTTTTAATGCCGAGGCAAAATCAATGTCTTTCGCTTTATAGCCCGGCGTATCAGCATTAGCGATATTGGTCGCTAATAACTCAGCGCGTTGTGAACGGATCAACATTGCATGGGGGTGAACACCAAATGCTTTATCAAAACTGATAGCCATAACCATCTCCAAAAAATTGACTCTAGAGTGATTAATGCAAAAGCTAAGCCAATAATGAAGGGGATGTTTTATTTACGTAAGATATTGAATAATAGATAAATTTAGCAACCTAAGAGCTAGGTTGCTAAGAAAGGTTTACTTTTTCTGGTAGATGATGCCTGGATTACAACGAACCATCTCAAAGCTATCACTTAAGCCCGCCATTGATTCTGACGCACCTAAAAAGAGGTAACCTTTAGGGTTTAGGGCTTGAGCAAATTGCGAGATAATTTTCGCTTTTACCTCTGGTGAGAAGTAAATAAGCACGTTACGGCAAAATATAATGTCGAACTTGCCCATTAAAGCGTATGAATCCAGTAAGTTAAGGTGTCTAAAGCTGACCATTTTACGTATAGGGTCAATGACTTGAGCCATCCCATTGCCGCTGTCTTTAAAGAACTTTTGACGGCGTTCCATCGACAAACCACGCGCAAGCGCTAGCGAGTCATACTCAGCGTTTTTGCACATATCAAGCATGGTATTAGAGATATCAGTGCCGATTATTTGCGCCCCCATCTTTAATACACCCGGGTTTTTTGACTGAAACTCGGCAACCGACATGGCAATTGAATACGGCTCTTGTCCTGATGAACTTGCCGCTGACCATATTTTTAATGGTCTACGCACATCTTTAAGCTCAGGAAATAATTTCGTTTTCAATAACTCAAACGGATACTGGTCACGAAACCAAAGCGTTTCATTGGTTGTCATTGCATCAACCACAGCGGCACGAAGCTGCCTCTCATGAGGGCTTAGTGTTTTACTTACCAACTGCGATAAAGACTCGACATTAAAACGCGCCATAAGTGGAGCGAGACGGCTTTTAACTAAATAAAGTTTATTATCGCCAAGCACAATGCCGCATTGTTGCTCTAAAAAAGAGCGAAATTGATCGTATTCGCTTTGTTGTAAATGCTTATTTTCCAAAGTAATACCACCTATAAACTATTAATCACAATGAACCCATTTTTTTACAGCAGTCGCTAGTTCATCTGGGTTAAATTTAGCAATAAAATCGTCAGCTCCCACTTTCTCAATCATTGCTTGGTTGAATACACCACTTAAAGAAGTATGTAAGATCACATGCAAAGGTGATAATTTTGGATCGGCCTTTATCTCGGCGGTTAAGGTATAGCCATCCATTTCTGGCATTTCAACATCTGAAATTAATAAGCCAACTCGCTCAGTAATATCGTTCTGGCAATCAAGTTGAGCTATTTCTCTTAGTCTTAGTAAGGCCTCTTTGCCATTTTTAGCAAGCTCAGTTTGTACACCAAGTGGCTCAAGCGCTCGTTTTACTTGATTTCTCGCGACAGCAGAGTCATCAGCAATAAAGACGATTCTTTCACCTAAATCTTTCTGAAACTCACCTTCACCAACAACATCTGCGCTAACTTCAGTGTTCACTGGGCAGATTTCATTTAGGATCTTTTCAACATCCAAAATCTCTACCAGTTCGTTTTCTATTTCTGTGACTGCTGTTAGGTAAGAATAACGTCCAGCTCCCGAAGGTGGTGGCATTATTTTTTCCCAGTTCATATTTACGATACGTTCTACACCACCAACCAAAAACCCTTGTACTGAACGGTTGTATTCGGCAATGATGATAAAGCTGTCTTTTATGTTTTCAATTGCAGGACCACCGACTGCCATTGATAAGTCAATAACAGAAATAGTTTGTCCACGAATATGCGCAACACCGCGAATATAAGCATTTGATTTTGGCATGTTCGTAAGTGGCGGGCATTGCAAAACCTCTCTTACTTTAAACACGTTAATACCAAAGCGCTGACGCCCTCTGAGTTTGAATAATAGTAATTCAAGGCGGTTTTGCCCAACCAACTGAGTTCGCTGGTTAACTGAGTCTAAAATGCCTGCCATTTCAATCTCCTAAAGATAAACAATCAGAGCTGGAACAATAATTGCCTTCTTTGTGTTAAAGCTACATAAGGTTACGAAGCGTCTGTTTTTTGACGCAAAATATTTATACCTTGTTTTCAACAATAAGCATAGTCGAAACAATATGAGTTTGTTAAAAAAAAGCCGAAGATACAGTGTTTTTTATTTTCTTTCTAGCCTGTTGTTTGCAACACAACTACAAGCAGAAGTCTATAACAACGAGCAACTTCAACAGATCGCTGTTGATTTTGTGAGTGAACACATGCCTGACTTGAACACAACACCACAGATAAGCGCTTTGCCTCTGGATAGTCGCATTCCTGATAGGTTATGTGAGTCGCCATTAAACAAAGAGTTACCAACAGAGCCTCCTTTTAATCGGCAGGTCACGGTACAACTTAAGTGCCAAGACATAAATAGTTGGACCCAATACGTTCACGTTAGAATTATAGAACTTGAGCCAGTCGTTGTTGTTACAACGAGTCTTACTCGAGGTGAAGTTATTCGTGCCGAACATTTACGCCTAGAAATGAAACCTAAGCAATTTGTTAGAACGCAATACGTACAAGATGAGTCTATACTTATTGGCAGTCGCAGTAAGCGAAATTTACGCGGTGGTACACCTATTGTTATGAGCCAAGTTTGCATGGTTTGCAAAGGCGATAACGTAACTATCTATGCTTCGTTACGGGGCTTAAGGATCAAAACCACCGGAATTGCGCTAGAAGATGGCACGTTAGACGAATTAGTACGTGTAAAAAATAAAAAATCAGGTAAAGTATTAAATGCGCGTGTGGATGGAGTCGAGTCTGTACAGGTAAATATTTAATTTTAACTATTTATGCTAAAGTATCCGCTGTGCCCGCCGATATAAAGGCATAAGTTGGGTAATGTATAGGTCAAAAATTATGGTAAGCAATGTCAATAATGGTCAACAACAGCCTTCTGTGTTGACAAATACCAAGCAAAAAAAGCTTGATTTACAAAAAGATAATGCTAATGCAGCTGCTGCTAAATCAGCCGCACCTAAAGCAAGTGCAGATTCTGTCAGTTTAACACCTCAGGCAAAGCAGCTTAAATCATTGCAAGAAAAAGCAGAGCAGTCTTCTGGTTTTGATAGCAATAAAGTGGCTGAGCTGAAAAAAGCGATCAGCGAAGGTAAATACCAAATTGATGCTGAAAAGCTAGCAAAGAACATCGCTGCATTCGAGTTTGATGTCTATGGCTGATCATAATCATTTAATAGCCAGCAAACTAACACAGCAAGTTTCGTGCTTGGAGTCTATTGCTGCGCTTTTAGATGATGAATTGACAGCCATTGCTGCAAAACGTGGCGAAGGATTAAAGAGTATTGCCCAACAAAAGATTTCTTTGCTCCAACAAATCCAAACCATAGATAAAGAAGTGCAAAAGCTTGTCGCGCACAACGAATCGCAAGATGATGACGTGAGTGTACTTATTAAGCAAGTTAACACTCTCCTAGCAAGCTGCAAAAAGAAAAACGATGTAAACGCCCATGCGGCTCACCAAGCACAGTTAAGTGTTAAACAACTTAAAGATATTCTAATCGGTGCGCCTTCATCGATGACCTACGACCAAGGCGGCAGCGTAATTCAAGGCGATAAAAAAATCGTCCACAACTTGAAAGCCTAAACCCCAATATTATTCTTTTAAAAAACGCGATAACTAAGTTAGTTATCGCGTTTTTTAATGTTTGCAGAGTTAAATGAGCCAAAAGTAATACGCAATATCACTTAATTAAGCAAGGTACTGTAAGAAAAGCGCATTTCAGCGCTTTTCTTTTATTGATTAAATATCTACAGATTTGTTTCCATCTTCGATTAGTTTCTTAATCATGTCCTCTGATTCACTTTGAATATCACTTGCAGGTTGTGAACTTATTGAGTCATTAGGATCAAAAGCTAAACTTTGCTGTTCGCTATCGATATTCAATGCCAGTACCTCACTTTGTTCGGAGTCACTTAAAACATCATCGATTGTTACTTCAAGCGGAGCAGAGTTAGAGTGCAATGTCGGTTCTGTATCCGCTTTAGCTAATATCACGCTTAAATCAATACTTTCACCGAGCTGCTCAGCGCCTGAAGTTGAACTTTCATTTTCTGGTGGCTCTTCAGAGCTCTCTAAGCCTGCTAAAACAGGTTCTTCTCCAAGAGATATGATGCCGCTATCAGGCTCTGATTCAATCACACCTGTACCGACTAAATCGTTAGAGGTGTTCTTGACGATATACTCACCAGTTTCAGTATCAACAATAGCAAAGTAATATTCATTCCCTAAATCAAGAAAAGAAAGCCCTATGCTCCAGTCACCGTCGCTATCAGTTGTGGTGCTTGGCGAAGAACTAAGAACTGAAGCGTCGATAATATTGAGTAAATTAAGGCCGATTAAGTTAGAGCCAATGGCATAAACCTCAGTTCCCGGCTCAGCAGTGCCTTCGGCGAAAGGTAAGAGTAAACCTAATATACCTGGATTATAGTTAGTAACATCAAAAGCATCTAAGCTAGGGTCATTACTATAATCAATACTCGATATAGTGGTTGTATTACCTGCAGCATCTGTCGCAGAGGCCTCAACATATGCGAGAGTTAATAAAGAGACTGACAAATTAAGCACTTGCCAATCACCATTAGCGTCAACGGTGGCCGTGTAAGGAACTCCTATGCCACCTCCAATTAGGTAGTTTGTAATGGTAATAACACTTCCTTCAGGCAAATCTGAAGTACCAGAAAGCGATACCAAGTTACCTAATAAGAATGACGGCGTGATTGATAACTCTGGAGCCACAGTGTCAACTTCTCCGCCCGTTTTACTATCAGTTCCTGTATTACCTGCGGTATCTGTGATGCTTGCAGTGACCGAGTACACTCCATCAGCTAACGCTTGACCTGCTTCAACTTGCCAATTGCCACTCGCATCGGTTGTGGTAGTAACTGTATGTTGTAAACTGCCTGCGGCAGTGAACACAATTACTACTGTACTATTTGCAGAATCAGATGTGCCGCTGATAACAGGGGTTGAGTCGTTTGTGAGTATTAAACTGCTTTGATCAATGCTCACAATCGGTGCCGTAGTATCAACCGCAGACGTTGTACTTACTGAACCATCATTCCCAGCAGTATCAGTCACAACAGCGGTTACCGTATACTGTCCTTCGGCAAGCGCTTGGGTTGCTTCAACTTCCCAGTTAAGGCTTGAATCAAGCGTTGTTTCAACACTATGACTAACACCTGCTGCATCAACGAAGGTGACAACCACTCGATTACCAGCGACTGCTCCTGTTGCACTGCCAGAAGCGAGCGGTGTTAAATCGGTTGCAACAGCAATCGTGTCTATAACAACATCAGGCGCAGTGATATCTATAATGCCAGACACCGAAGTGGTTGCGCTATTACCTGCAGCATCAGAGATACTGGCTTCAACCGTGTATGCTCCTTCAGCTATTGAGGAAGGTAATGCCACAGACCAATTACCTGATGCATTAACAATAGCAGAAGCAGTAACATCATTACCTAAACTATCAGACACAACTAACGTGACAACGGTGCCCTGAGGTGCATCACTGGTACCACTAATTGTCGGTGTAGTATCATTTGTAATTGCTGGTGCATTAACCAAGATTAATGGCGCCGTGAGATCTATCTCACCAACCTTTGATGCTGTTCCAGTTAAACCATTTTCAGTTACACTTGCATCTACCGTGTATTGTCCTTCACTGAGTACAGTAGAAAGCTCAACACTCCAAATACCACCCGTTACCGTTGTAGTTATTGTTTGTGTATTTCCAAGTGCATCTTCAACATTTATTGTAACTTGTGTGCCGTCTACTGCATCACTGGTACCTGAGATGATGGGGGTTGTATCATTTGTAATTGCCAACGTGCCAATAGATACTGTTGGTGCATTAGTGTCTAATGTTGCATTGTCTGTGGCAGTCGTCGTGTTATTTGCAGCATCAGTGATGCTTGCAGTAATAGTAACTGAACCATCGTCAAGTGGTGTAACAACATCAACTGACCAAGTACCATCAATTTGCACTGTAGCTGATAATGAATAAATATTCCCACCGTTAGAAACACTCACAGAGACTATGCTACCTGCAGGTTCATTACTTGTACCGCTAATTGTAGGTGTAGAATCATTTGTCGTTCCTAAGCTATTAATAGTGAGCGAAGGAGCAAGTGTATCAATAGAACCAGATTCAGTATCACTGCCAATATTACCCGCAACATCCGTTATTGACGCTGTTACAGTATAGTTTCCATCAGGTAACGCGGCTGGTGTAACTTGCCATGTTCCATCTCCCAACACTGTCGCAGTCAGTGTTTGGGTATCACTATTGCTGTCTGTAATCGTGACAGATACTTGAGTTCCCGGCGATTCTGTTGATGTACCTGAAATAACTGGCAAACTTGAGTTTCCAATACCCAATGCTTCAAGCAATACAACAGGCGTAACTGTATCAACTGTTATTGATGCTGTTGCAGTTTGCGTGTTGTTTGCATCATCCGTTATGCTAGCCGTAATCGTGTAACTACCATCAACAATGTCGACAGGTACTACAAGCTGCCATGTGCCATCTGAATCAACCGTCGTGGTCAGAGTTTGACCCGCTATTTCAACAACCACTAAACCACCTATCTCATTACTACTACCCGAGATAGTTGGTCGAGCTTCAGCCGTGCCATCAATAGCATTTACGCTTAAAGTTGGTGCTATACTATCCAGTACACCTGTTGTTTGTTCAGTTGTTAAATTACCCACCTGGTCTCGAACCGATGCTGTTACTGTGAATGTGCCATCAGCAAGTTCTGCTGGTACATCAACAGACCAAGTTTGATCGCTTTGCACAGTTGCAGTAAAGCTTTGCGAATCTCCATTAGCGTCTTGAACAGTCACATTAATAACCGTTCCTTGACCCATATCCGTTGTACCCGAGATAGTTGGTGTTGTGTCATTAGTAAGTGCGGCAACAGACACTGTTAGTTCAGGTGCTACATTATCAAAATCAAGGGTGCTCACCGTTGCAGTGTTACCTGCTGCATCTGTTCCACTTGCTGTTACATAAGCTAAATTAAGCAGTGGTACAGTAATATTCGCTAAAGTCCAATCTCCATTCGCATCTGTAATGGCAGTGTATGTTAATCCAATTAATCCACCGACAAGGTACTCAGTGATCGTGATCACACTTCCTTCTGGTAAGTCTGAAGTCCCAGACAAGCCAACCAAATTACCCAGTAAAAATGAAGGGATCACACGAATGTCTGGCGCTATAGTGTCGACTTCACCACTGTCACTGGCACTGCTGTTATTACCTGCTGCATCGCTGATACTGGCACTGACTGTGTAGTTGCCATCGGCTAAGGCTTGCCCTGCTTCGGCGCTCCAATTACCTGAAGCATC